>NZ_CP019343.1:2236039-2555473 GCF_002117105.1 Oceanicoccus sagamiensis
CTTTTAATGATTGGGGGCTTTATAACGTGATTGGCAATGTGCAGGAGTGGGCTACCGACGGGGGATCTCTGTTGGCGGCTGGTGGTCAGCATACTGATCGTCTGGCAGACACGGCTTGCTCTGTAGAGGCTAAGGTAAGCCATAGCGGCAGCCCTGATAAAACAACAGGTTTTAGGTTGGTAAGAAAAATAGAACGCTAGTGTGAGTGTTCATCATAAAAATAATCGATACAGCTACAACCACTCCTGAAGGTTGGTTGTGTTTTTGATATCTTGTAGGTGTTTATAAATGCGAAGGTTACTCGCCTTTTTTTTATTGCCCATGATGGGTACTGCGGTCGCGCAAATTGACGATCGGGGCTATAACGTTCCACCAGCGAGCGGTCAGGGTGTTGATTTTTCTTTTGGGGAGGAATCATACCTGACGGCAGATACCGATATCCCGCCTGTTAGCGAACGTGATGAAGGCCCCAGCATAGAAGTGACTGAATTTCAGTTTGAGTCAGTGCCGGAATTTCCCGAGTTGGGCATTACCCGGGCAGCCGTTGAAGAATTGGCGGAAAGTTTGCGTCAGGAATATAGCCAAAAGCCCAATCAGTTGGCCAGTGGTTATACCGAAAAAGAACTGCAGCTATTGGCAGAACTATTACCGACCCCTGATGATAAGCGTTATACCTTGTCTATCTCTGAGTTAGAGCAAATTGCAGATTATATTCTTTCCGTTAGTGATGGTGATGCGCTGGGTGGTTTGCGTCAGTACGAAGTGAAAGGTTTGGTTGATTTGTTGGCGGCGCAGCGCAGCAATAAAAACCTTGAGGCCAGGGATGATTTAAAGACGATTAATTCCCTGTTGCTGGATGACCTGATTCGATTAATCAAACGTCAGCGGGCAGAGCGAGGTATCAACTTTTATGAGTTGGAAGATATCGCGGCAAAAATTTCAGCCTTCTACCGCTCCAAAGGTATTTTCCTGGCCAAGGCCTATATTCCTGTACAGCAGGTCGAAGATGGCATAGTGACTTTCGGTATTTTGGAAGGCGTGCTAGGTGGTTTGACGGTTGCAGGTAATCAGGGTTATAGCAGCGAAAAAATTACCCAGCCATTTCAGCCCTTGGTTGGTAAGGCGGCTAATAGTGAGTCTATAGAAGAGGCGTTATATCTGGTTAATGACTATCCGGGTTTAGTCTTGCAGGGTTCTTTATCCTCCGGTGAAAATATTGGTGAAACTTCGCTGGATCTCAATGTTGTCGAAGAAAAATCCTGGCGAGCAACCGTTACTGCTGATAACCATGGCGCAGTATTTACCGGTGATAATCGATTGTTGACCATGGTTGATTTTTTTAATCCTACCGGTAGGGGAGATATTCTTACCGTCGGCTATTTAAAATCCTGGTCGCCGTTAAATTCTGATGTTGCCGTCTTTCAATATCGTGCTCCGGTATATGATGAACGAACCTTTGTTTACGTCTCTGCCGATGTTAATGATTTTACCGTGGATGGTGATGGCGATAGAAATATTGATGATTTGAATATAGAAGGCACCAATACCAATTATACCTTGGGCATGGATCGTTGGTTTAAGCGTACCCCTGGTCTTGGTATTAGCGGCGGCTTTGCTATCACAGAAAAAGAAACCGATATTGATGCTGATGTTGACCTGCCCAGTGATGGCGACAAGGTGCAAGGTCTGGAGTTTAATTCCTCCTTTAACCAGATTAGTAAAAAGTACGAGTTAATGAATATCGCCATGATGTCGATTCAGTATGGCGACTTTAAAAACGACCAGATTGAAAACCTGAATCAAGATGAAGATTTTTATAAGTTGGCGATCGATTGGTCAACATTAAAATTGCTTAATCTACCTTTCACGGACTATTCCTCTTATATTTTAGCTACCACCAAAATTCGCTATAGCGAATCAGGGCTGCCTGCGTTTGAGCAGCTGCCTTTGGGTGGCGCTGATGCAGTCAGGGCGTTTGATGTCAGTGAATTTTCTGCTGATCAGGCGGGCTATATCGGGCTTGAATGGTATGTTGAATTTCCCATCACATGGATTTCAGAGTCGATAGAAGACAAGCTAAAGGTAGCCTTGTTTGTTGATGGTGCTTACGGCTCAACCAATATTGAAATCAATAGCCGCTCCGATGACTGGGTTAATATGTCGGGTGTTGGTGTTTTGTTTAAGTTTAACTGGAATGAAATGTTAGGGACAAAAATCAGCGTTGCCAAGCCGACGGGTAGTAAATCCAATATGGATGACTTCGGTGATGATGCAGATTCTGTACAAACGTTTGTTGAAGTTACGTTTGTTTACGATTGATAGACGGCTAAAAAAATGAAAAATATTCGGCAGATGAAAAAACTATCCTTGGCTATCAAAGCTAATATATTGGCGGTCTCTATTGCGTGTACGCTCTCTCCGCTGGTGGCTGCCGGGCCACAAGGTGGTGCTGTCGCAGCGGGTAGTGGTGCTATTTCTGTCAATGGAAAAACCACCTCTATCGATCAGTTGTCAAACCGTTTATCCCTCGATTGGCAAAGCTTTGATGTGGGTGCTGATGAAGTTGTGCGCTTTAATCAGCCCGGGAAAAATTCTATCGCATTAAATCGTATTTTAAGTAACAGCCCCAGTACTGTTATGGGCTTGATTGAAGCGAATGGCCGTATCATTCTTGCCAACCCTTCCGGCATATTATTTACCGAAACTTCCAGTGTTAATGTTAATGCCTTAATAGCCAGTGGCTTGGATATTGCCACTGAAGATTTTATGAATGGTAGCCTGCTTTTCAAAAGTCTGGAAGGGACTGACGGTTTTATTGTTAATCGCGGTTTAATTAGTGCGACCACCAGTGTTTCCCTGTTAGGTGATAGTGTGGCCAACCAGGGTGCGACGGCTTTGATTCAGGCTGAGCTGGTTAATCTTAATGCCGCTTCTGAAGCACTGTTAACCTTTGATGTTGGCGGCATGATTGGTGTGAAAGTGAATAAAGAGGTTCTGCAAAATACGCAGGGTCTGGAATCGGCGGTTTCTAATAGCGGAGAAATTATTGCCGGTTCTGTTTTGGTTGCAGCTGATATCGCAGCTGATTTATTTGATAAGGCGGTGAATAACGAAGGTGTTATTTCTGCGGCGGGTATAGATACCTCTGGCGGCGTTATTCGTTTATCGGGCCGAGGTGGCGACACTTTTACTAGTGGCAGGTTGGATGTTAGTTCACAGCAGGCCGAAGGTGGTCGAGTAATCGTTGAAGGTGATCGAGTTGCCTTGGTAGCCAATGCTGTCATTAACGCTTCTGGTGTGCAGGGCGGTGGTGAGGTTCTGGTCGGTGGTGACTACAAAGGTAACAACCCTTTGATCCGTAATTCATCGAACACCTATATAGGTATTGATGCTGATATTCAGGCCAACTCGGAGCTGGGTGGTGACGGTGGTCGGGTCATTGTCTGGGCTGATCAAACCACTGAGTTTCATGGGACCATTGATGTGAGAGCGCTGGGTGAAACCGGTGACGGCGGCTTTATCGAAACATCGGGTGCGGAAAATTTAGTGGTATCCGCCAGTGCTTCGGCATTAATGAGTGCTAATCAGGGCGTTGCCGGGCAGTGGTACCTTGACCCTGGTGAAGTTACGATTGATACCAGTAGTGCTTTTAATGTGGTCGAGGGTGATGGCAGTAATGCTACGCCTTTTTCGTCGGCAGATGCAGATACCCAGTCCTTCCTTGATGTCACCGTTCTTGAGGCCGCACTTGGCGATGGTGGTGACGTATTCGTTGATACTACCAGCGGTGCAGCGGGCAGCGGCGACATCATTATCCTTACCGATATTGACCTCGATTCCAGTGCTGACGGCAAGTTGATACTGGTTGCTGATAACGATATTAAAATTGGCGATAACTCTGATGATGTCACCATTAGTGATACCGGTAGTACCTCGGCAAGTATCTCGCTAGACTTTCGCGCGGATGGCTCCATCCTTCTTTATGCCGGCAGCAGTATTGATACCAAAGGTGGCGACATTCTTCTGACCGCTGACTATAACAACGATGGTGTTGACCTTAGTGCCGGGGCTGTCAGTATCGATCTATCAGGTACAGTTGTCAGCGGTGGCGGTAATATCACACTTAGCCTCGACGAGAACAACGATGGCACTGCAACAGGTTCCATCACTATTAGCAATGATATTGTGACCTCCGGTGGAAGCTTCCTGGCCAAGGCCTCATCTTTTACTGATGGTGCCAATAATGTAGCCATTAACACCAATGGTGTTAATGGAGCTGATGGTGCTGATGGCGCTAGCGGTAATGGTGATAATGGTGTAGCCGGCAGTAATGCGGGCAGTATCACGATGCTAATTGATGGTGATATTGATATTGGCTCACTGTCTGCAGTTGGTGGCAATGCTGGTAGTGGTGGTGCGGGCGATAACAATTCTGCGGATACGGGTTATCAAGGTGGTGACGGTGCAATAGCGGGTAGCGGTGGTGCAATTACCCTTGCCAGTGATACCGGTACGATAGAAGTAAGCTTGGGTGTCACCAGTGCGGGTGGCCTTGGAGGTAATGGTGGTGCTGGCGGCAACGGTAACTCCAGAGACGATGTTGCCGGTGCTGGCGGCAGTGCCGGGGCCGGAGGTGCTGGAGGCAATATTTCAATCACCACTGCTGCCGCGCTGGATGCCGACGATCGAATTAATACGGGTGCGGCGATAACTGCCAATGGTGGTGCTGGTGGTACAGGCGGTGCGGGTGCCGGTCAGGCCAATGGTGGTGGTGGTTCTGGTGCGTCTGGTGCAGGTGGTGCTGGCGGTAATGGCGGTGCTGGTGGTTTATCCGGGTCAATCGCGCTGAATGCAGTCAGTGACGATATTCTTATTGTTGGAGGCTTGTCTGCCAATGGCGGCGGCGGTGGCGGTGGCGGACTTGGCGGCGCCCTTGTTGGTTCAGGCACCGCTGGCGTTGACGGTAGTGATGGGGCTGATGGTAGCGGCAGTACCATTGATATTACTGCGGTGAATATACTCGTTAATACGATTAGTTCAGTCGATGGTTCCAGTGAAGTGACCGGCGGTGGCTTAGTCACATTGACCGGCGATATTGTTACTGATGGTGCTGCCTTTACAGTCAATGCCAATGGCTTGAATGCGGCCGGGATTGATACCAGCAATGCCACCGTTAATACAGATGGTGGTGACATTACCATTCAGTCGGGCGCTTCTGTTGCTGTCACCGGTGCTATTGACACACGTGATACCGAAGGTAGTGGTGGTGGAGATAGCGGTGCTGTAGCAATCGAGTCAACCACCGGTGCTGTTTCAGTACTTGCTATTGATACGGACACTGCCGTCACTCCTGATGATGGCGTGGTTGATATCGATGCTGCGACTACAGTAACCATAGCGGGTGATATCAATTCAGGCTCTGCTGCCTTTACTTCCGATTCAGTTAGCTTTGATAGCTCGGCAGGTTCCGTAACAGCGGGTGCGGTGACAGTGAATGTGGGGTTAGGCGATACGGCTAGTACCAATGATTTGGGTAACATGACTTCCGCAGGCTCTATTCAAATCAATGGTGGTAGCAATGACGACCAGTTTACCCTCAGTGGGTCACTGGCCGCAGTAACAACGAATCAGATAGATGCTAATGGTGGTACTGATACGATTATTGGTGATGGCGCCGGCAATACCTATACATTAAATACTACGGCTAATTCCCTACTTACAGAGGGTATTACCATTGTAGAAATAGAAGCTGTTAATGCGGGTGCGGCGGGTAATGATAGTATTATCGGCACCAGCAGTACTGAAAATTTTGCCATCCAAAATTCGCAAGCCGTCACTGTTTCGGGTATTGCTTTCACCAATGTGGAATCGGTAGATGCTGGAGGAACCAATGCTGATAGCATTACTGGGCGAAGTGCCGATGAAACATTTACCATTGATGGCACGAATAATCTAACGACGGCAGGTATAGCCTTTACCGATATTGAAGCCGTGGATGCGGGTACGGATACTGGCGACACGGATAATATTGTGGGCCGCGCCGCTGATGAAACCTTTACTATTACAGGTACGAATAATGTCACCACCGCGGGTATTGCCTTTACCGATATCGAAGCGGTGGATGCGGGCACCGATACCGGCGACACGGATAGTATTGTTGGCCAGGCGGCAGATGAAACGTTTACCATTGATGGCACAAATAATGTAACCACATCAGGTATTGCCTTTACCGATATTGAAGCCGTGGATGCGGGCACCGATACCAGCGATACCGATAATATTGTAGGCCGTGCCGCCGATGAAACCTTTACCATTACCGGTACAAATAATGTCACCACCGCGGGCATTGCTTTTACGGATATTGAAGCCGTTGATGCGGGCACCGATACCAGTGATACCGATAGTATTGTGGGTCAGGCGGCGGATGAAACGTTTACTATAAATGACACAAACGACTTAACCACATCGGGCATTGCTTTTACGGATATTGAAGCGGTGGATGCGGGCACCGATACCAGCGACACGGATAATATTGTAGGCCGTGCCGCTGATGAAACGTTTACTATAAATGACACAAATGATTTAACCACTGCCGGTATTGTCTTTACGGATATTGAGGCCGTGGATGCAGGTACGGATACTGGCGACACGGATAATATTGTGGGCCGGGCGGCCGATGAAACCTTTACCATTACGGGTGCTAACAGCCTAACGACGGCAGGTATTGCTTTTACCGATATTGAAGCGGTGGATGCGGGCACCGATACCAGTGACACGGATAGTATTGTTGGCCAGGCGGCAGATGAAACCTTTACCATTGATGACACAAACGATTTAACCACCGCGGGTATTGCTTTTACGGATATTGAGGCGGTGGATGCGGGCACCGATACCAGCGATACGGATAGTATTGTAGGCCGTGCCGCTGATGAAACGTTTACTATAAATGACACAAACGATTTAACCACTGCCGGTATTGTCTTTACGGATATTGAGGCGGTGGATGCGGGCACCGATACCAGCGACACGGATAATATTGTGGGTCGAGCCGCTGATGAAACGTTTACTATAAATGACACAAATGATTTAACCACTGCCGGTATTGTCTTTACGGATATTGAGGCTGTGGATGCGGGGACCGATACCAGCGATACGGATAATATTGTGGGTCGAGCCGCGGATGAAACCTTTACGATTACGGGTACAAATAATGTCACCACCGCGGGCATTGCTTTTACGGATGTTGAAGCCGTTGATGCGGGCACCGATACCAGTGATACCGATAGTATTGTGGGTCGAGCCGCTGATGAAACGTTTACTATTAATGACACAAATGATTTAACCACTGCCGGTATTGTCTTTACGGATATTGAGGCCGTGGATGCGGGCACCGATACCAGCGATACGGATAATATTGTGGGTCGAGCCGCTGATGAAACCTTTACCATTACCGGTACAAATAATGTAACCACTGCGGGCATTGCTTTTGCGGATATTGAAGCCGTTGATGCGGGCACCGATACCAGTGATACCGATAGTATTGTGGGTCAGGCGGCGGATGAAACCTTTACCATTAATGGCACAAATAATGTAACCACATCAGGCATTGCCTTTACCGATATTGAAGCGGTGGATGCGGGCACCGATACCAGCGACACGGATAATATTGTAGGCCGTGCCGCTGATGAAACCTTTACCATTGATGACACAAATGATTTAACCACTGCCGGTATTGTCTTTACGGATATTGAGGCCGTGGATGCGGGTACGGATACTGGCGACACGGATAATATTGTGGGCCGCGCCGCTGATGAAGCCTTTACTATTACAGGTACGAATAATGTCACCACCGCGGGTATTGCCTTTACCGATATCGAAGCGGTGGATGCGGGCACCGATACCGGTGACACGGATAGTATTGTTGGCCAGGCGGCAGATGAAACGTTTACCATTGATGGCACAAATAATGTAACCACATCAGGTATTGCCTTTACCGATATTGAAGCCGTGGATGCGGGCACCGATACCAGCGATACCGATAATATTGTAGGCCGTGCCGCCGATGAAACCTTTACCATTACCGGTACAAATAATGTCACCACCGCGGGCATTGCTTTTACGGATATTGAAGCCGTTGATGCGGGCACCGATACCAGTGATACCGATAGTATTGTGGGTCAGGCGGCAGATGAAACGTTTACTATAAATGACACAAACGACTTAACCACATCGGGCATTGCTTTTACGGATATTGAAGCGGTGGATGCGGGCACCGATACCAGCGACACGGATAATATTGTAGGCCGTGCCGCTGATGAAACGTTTACTATAAATGACACAAATGATTTAACCACTGCCGGTATTGTCTTTACGGATATTGAGGCCGTGGATGCAGGTACGGATACTGGCGACACGGATAATATTGTGGCCGGGCGGCCGATGAAACCTTTACCATTACGGGTGCTAACAGCCTAACGACGGCAGGTATTGCTTTTACCGATATTGAAGCGGTGGATGCGGGCACCGATACCAGTGACACGGATAGTGTTGTTGGCCAGACGGCAGACGAAACCTTTACCATTGATGGCACAAATAATGTAACCACATCAGGCATTGCCTTTACCGATATTGAAGCGGTGGATGCCGGTACGGACACCAGTGACGCCGATAATATTGTCGGTCGTGCGGCAGATGAAACCTTCACCATTGACGGTGCTAATAACCTAACGACAGCGGGCATTGCCTTTACCGATATTGAAGCAGTAGATGCCGGGACCGATACCGGTGATGATGATACTGTTATTGGTGTTGATGGCAGTGAGACCTACCAACTCAATAGCGCTAATTCCGTGACGACTTCAGGTATTGTTTTTGCAGATATTGAATCAGTCGATGCGGGTGGTGTTGGCACTGATACGGATAGCATTCTAGCGGCAGCGGGCGGCTCGAGCTTTGCATTTAGCAGTGCAGCCTCTGTTGTTGATGGCATCAGTTTTACCAATGCAGAAGCTTTTACGGGTGGCGTAGGGGCTGACACTTTCGCGACGGATGGAACCCTAACTCTGTCAGTTGATGCGGGAGGTGGCAATGATATCTATACCGGCGTTGCAGGCTCGGAAACGATGCTTATCCAGGCCAGTGAGCATATTCTGGTTAACAACCTTACGCTGACTGATATTGAAATTGTTAACGCGGGTGGCGTTGGTACGGATACAGTAACCGGTTTGGCGACAGATCAAACTTATACGCTGACTGGCGCTAATGCTGTTACGGCCTCAGGCATTGCATTTAGCGAGGTCGAAGAAGTTGATGCCGGTGTCGGTACTGACGATATTGTTGGAACCTCGGCGACAGAAAGCTATGCCCTTCAAGGTAATCGTGCTGTCACTGTTTCAGGTATTGCTTTCACCGGTATTGAAGCGGTGGCTGCCGGTGGAACCAACCCGGATAGTGTTACGGGTTTAACGACCGGAGATACTTTCACCTTAAGTGGTAGCAATGCTTTCTCAACAGCGGGAATTGATTTTACCGGTATAGAAAGTGTCGATGCAGGTGATGGCAGTGATGATATTGTCGGTACTTCAGCCACAGAAAATTATGCCATTCAGGGCACTCGCGCCGTTACTGTCTCGGGTATTGCCTTTACTAATTTGGAAGCGGTTGCTGCCGGTGGAACTAACCCGGATAGCGTTACGGGTTTGGCTGGCAGTAATACTTATACGCTTGCCGGTAGTAATGCGTTAGCAACTTCTGGTATTGATTTTACGGGTATAGAAAGTGTTGATGCGGGCGGTGCAGGTTCTGATAATGATGAAATTGTCGGTACTTCAGCCACAGAAAATTATGCCCTTCAAGGTAGTCGTGCTGTCACTGTGTCGGGTATTGCTTTTACCAATGTTGAGTCGGTCGCTGCAGGCGGAACCAATCCTGATAGTGTTACGGGTTTGGTGGGTAGTGAGAGTTATACGCTGAATGGTGCCAATGCTGTCACAACGTCTGGCATTGCTTTTACGGGTATTGAAAGTGTTGATGCAGGCAATGGCAGTGATGATGTTGCTGGTACTTCGGCGGCAGAAAATTATGCGCTCCAAGGTACTCGTGCTGTCACTGTGTCGGGTATTGCTTTTACGAATGTTGAAGCAGTCGCTGCAGGCGGAACCAATCCTGATAGTGTTACGGGTTTGGCAGGTAGTGAGACTTATGCGTTGAACGGTGCTAACGCTGTCACAACGTCCGGTATTGCTTTTACGGGTGTTGAAAGTGTCGATGCAGGCAATGGCAGTGATGATATTACTGGTACTTCGGCGGCAGAAAATTATGCGCTCCAGGGTACTCGTGCAGTCTCTGTATCGGGTATTGCTTTTACGAATGTTGAAGCGGTCGCTGCAGGCGGAACCAATCCCGATAGTGTTACGGGTTTGGCGGGTAGTGAGAGTTATGCGTTGAACGGTGCCAACGCTGTCACAACGTCCGGTATTGCTTTTACGGGTGTTGAAAGTGTCGACGCAGGCAATGGCAGTGATGATATTGCTGGTACTTCGGCGGCAGAAAATTATGCGCTCCAGGGTAGTCGTGCTGTCACTGTGTCGGGTATTGCTTTTACGAATATTGAAGCGGTCGCTGCAGGCGGAACCAATCCTGATAGTGTTACGGGTTTGGCAGGTAGTGAGAGTTATGCGCTGAACGGTGCCAACGCTGTCACAACGTCCGGCATTGCTTTTACGGGTGTTGAAAGTATTGACGCAGGCAATGGCAGTGATGATATTGCTGGTACCTCTGCTTCAGAAAATTATGTCATTAATGGCAATGGTTCTGTAACTGCTTCAGGTATTGCATTTACTAATATTGAGGCCGTTGCCGCAGGCGATGTTAATACTGATAGCGTGACGGGCCAAAATAGCAATGAAAGTTATGTGATGGACGGTGCTGGTGGTTTTGCCGCTTCGAATATCGCCTTTACTCAAATTGAGTCAGTGGCTGCCGGCACCGGTGATAGTGATACCGTGACAGCGGCGGCTAGTGGTTCAAACTTTGCTCTGGTATCGGCATCGGCAGCAACCGTTGATGGTGTTGCGTTTACTGAAGTGGATACTTTTGCGGGTGGAGCGGGTAATGATGCATTTTCTATGGTGGGCACTATTGCTACTACGATTGATGCAGGTGCTGGCGACAATACGTTTACCGGCTCCACGGCTAGTGAGAGTTACCAGTTATTAAGTGGTGACAGGGTTCAGGTCAATGGTCTGTTATTCAGTAATTTAGATCGTGTTATCGCTGGTGAAGACAGTGCCGCTACCGATACGGTGGTGGGTCAGGGAGTCAGTGAAAATTTTATGCTGCAGTCCTTTGAAAGTGTAACGGTCGGCAGTCTGACGTTTACAGAAATAGAGGCCGTTGATGCCGGTGATGCGGCGGCGGATACCGATAGTATCTCAGGTCTTGCCAGTAGTGAAAGCTATAGGCTGCTGGGGACTGGCAGTGTTGCTGTTCAGGGTATAGATTTTAGCAATATCGAGTCGGTTGATGCCGGTGGAGTGGGTACCGATACAGTGCTTGGTTTGGCTGGTGCTGAAACCTATAGCTTGCAGGGTAGCGATGGCGTCCAGGCAGTCGGTATTGATTTCGCAGGTGTGGAGGCGATCAATGCCGGTGCTGGTGACGATACTTTCAATTGGGTCGCTGAGTCAGCCATTGCATTGGATGGGGGTGAGGGTCTCGAGGTGTCGGGAGATACCTTGGCTGGAGGCTCTAGCTACATCATTAATACAGTTGATGGCGGCACAGTTGATGGCGAAAGCTTTAGCAATATAGAAAATTTAACTGGCAGCGCTGCTGCCGATAGTTTTGATCTGACTGCCGGAAGTATTGGTCAGTTGGATGGTGCGGGGGGCAATGATACCTTTGCTCTCGGTGGTGCTAGTGCAGAGGCTATTAATGGTGGCTCCGGTAGTGGGGATATGTTGCTTGGTGGTTCAGCCTATGATGTTGATGGGACTAACGCGGGTGATGTGGATGGTATCAGTTTTAGCCATATCGAAAATCTGACCGGCACTGCTGGTGAAGATAGCTTTATTTTAAGCTCAGGAAGTATTGGTCTTCTTGCTGGAGCTGACGGCGATGATCGCTTTGTGATAGTCAATGCCAGTTTCTCCGGAATTGATGGCGGTGCGGGCAGCGATGAAATTCGCGGTGGTGCCAACTATGTTGTGAGTGCTCCTGATGCAGGCACGGTTGATGATATTGTCTTTAGCGGTGTTGAAAATTTGATAGGTCGTGCAGGGCTTGCTGATAGCTTTGCTTTTAGTGGTTTATCCTTGCTCAGTGGTTCCGTTGATGGTCTGGGCGGCGGTGATAGCTTGAATATTATTGCTTCTGCGGGATCCGTTAGTATCAATGTTGGCAGTAAGTTGCGCGTGAATAATGCTGATGTGGGTTTTGCGGGTATTGAGAAAGTCACCGCTAACGGCGCCAATGATACGCTGGCTGGCTTTAGCCAATATACCATTGATGGGGAGGATAGCGGCTTCATTAATGAAGACGGCATTAACTTTGTGGGTTTTGAGAACCTTACTGGCACCAATGGTGACGACACGTTTAGTTTTGCCAGTGGTGGTTCGTTATCGGGTGTGATTGATGGTCTTGATGGCACCGGTGATGAAATCGACTATTCCTTGCTATCTGACTTGACTCTGGATATTACCGCCGACCTAACCAATATCGAGCAAGTGCGCGGTGGTGGTACAGGTTTTACTTTAATAGGTAGTGACTCTTATAACATTAGCGGTGCTAACGAGGGCATGGCCGCTGGTTTGAGATTTGTTGGTTGGTCCAACCTCATTGGTACTGAAGGCAATGATAGTTTTGTCTTTACTTCAGCGGGTAGTCTGGATGGTGTGATCTCTGGTTTGGGTGGGGTAGATACTATTGACTATTCAGCACTAGGCGCTATGACTGTTGATTTGGCGGCAGGAACAATTAACACCATAGAAAACCTGCTAGGTGCTGGCACTGACTTTGCCATTAGTAGCGTCAGCGCCGCCGAAGTCAGCGGTGACAATCAGGGTATTGCCAATGGTATCGCATTTTCAGGCTGGTCAAGTTTGCAGGGCACCAGCGGCGCAGATACTTTTGTAATGGCGGGAGGTTCTCTCAGTGGTTCTCTTGATGGTGTGGCGGGTAGTGATCAATTGATCGGTGCTGATGGTTTGGCACATAGCTTTGAATTTACTGCGGATAATACCGCTATCGTTAACAGCACCCAAGTATTCAATATTGCTAATTACCAGGGCGGTAACAGGGCAGATACCTTTGCCTTTAATAATGATGCAGCTGTGGGTGATATTAATGCGGGTGCTGGTAATGATCAGTTTACTATTGGCGCCTCTATTGATGCGGTCTCGATTAAAGGCGGCAGCGGCGATGATGTATTTACCCTTGGCAGCGCTGCGGTGTTGGTATCGTTATCCGGTGATGCGGGGCAGGATCTGGTGCGTTTTGTGGGTGATGAGTCGAGCTGGGTCTTTACTGAAGCACAGACATCGTTAAATGGTGTGGATTTGCAGTTGATGGAGCGCTATGACGACCGATCCACGGTGGCGTTAAATCTGCTAACAACAGGAACGGCTGAATTTATTAGCCTGATGGATAGCGATGTTATTCGTATGTTTGACCGGGAGCTGAGTTATTTGGCGGCGGGTGATCTGTTTGTCGATGCTGCTGGTATTGTGATTAATCAACTAAGCCGCAGTGGCGATGTGAGCTTACAAGCTGACTTTATTCGCAAAGCTATGGGGGGGATATTAGTGCTTCCAACTTGACCCTGGAAAGCGGGGGCGATGTTGAGTTGGGTGTAGTCGCTGCTTCTGGAGTAGCTATTAGTGCTGATGGCCTGATCAATATAGCGCAAGTGGATACCAGTGGAGATCTGGTGCTTACTCAATCGAGTGGTGTTCAGTTGGGTGCTGTATCGGCATCGGATGTCAGCATCAGCAGTGAAGGTGAGGTCAATGTCGATGCAGTGGATGCTACCGGAGACTTGCTGGTTTCGCAGGCAGGCAGTGTTAGCTTAGGGGCTGGCCCTATGCCTATGGTGGCGGCAGCTAGCATTGATATTACTGCGCAGCGTGATGTTTCGGTGGCTACGTCGGGTGCTGGTCCAGTTTCTATCAATAGTAGCCAGGGTGATATTGAGGTAATCAGTACCGCGGGTCTGGATCTGGCTGAGGTTCGTACCCAGGGCAATAACGCCAGTATCAATATTCAGGCGAAAGAGAGTATCCGGCTGGCTGCAGTTGCAACGCAGTCGCGTACTAATGGTGTTGTGTCTATTCGCACGGCAGAGGGCAGTATACAGGCTAGCCGTGACCTGGGGGCTGCGGTCAATGGTGAGGGGGATGTGACCTCGGGCAGTATCAATCTGGATTCGCCTTTTGGTCAGGTGGGTACGTTTGTGCGCCCAATCCTGATTAATACAGGCAGTGCGGCGACTATTCTTAATGCTCAGCCGTTTGTGAGTGGTCAGGGTGCTACGCCTGCTCCGGTAGTTACCGGTGGTGTGCTGGGTTCCAGTGCTTTGGATGTCGCCTCGTCCTCAGGTTTGAGTAGTGCGGTTCAAACCATGATTGATACCCTGGCTGATATTGATCCCGGCGTGTTCAAAAATGATGAGTTGGTGGAGCGTGATAGTACTTCATTGGCTCTGCCGGACTCGCAGCAGTCAGAATAAGGGTGTTTTTTGCTGCATCTATATATAGGTACTATATAGATGCAGCATAGATGCAGTACTCCTCTGTTGGTGCTTTCCTTCTATCTTATTGTTTTTTAAAGATATTTTTATATCAGAGCTGGGCTGCCAGCCGGTTTTGGTACAAATGCCCATAACACTACAAAATAGATAGAAATAGTGTTGACAGTCCTTGGGTCAGTCATTAGAATGCGCCTTCCTTTTTTCGGGTAGCCCCAGCCAATGTTGGTGAGCCCCTGTTAAAACACGATTGGAGTTTGATCAGTGCAAAATCAGCGAATCAGAATTCGTTTAAAAGCTTTTGATCATCGCCTAATCGACGTGTCTACTGAAGAGATTGTAGAGACAGCTAAGCGTACTGGCGCGCAGGTTCGTGGTCCTATTCCACTACCTACACGCAAAGAGCGTTTTACTGTACTGATTTCACCGCACGTGAATAAGGATGCTCGTGATCAATACGAGATCCGCACTCACAAGCGTTTATTAGATATCGTAGAGCCAACAGAAAAGACGGTTGATGCGTTGATGAAGTTGGACTTGGCGGCTGGTGTAGAAGTTCAGATTAGTCTGGGTTAAGCCTTTTAAGGTTTTAGCTCACTAAGCGAATTAATATAGTATTTTTTTAAAGTTAGACCCGCTCGGGGGTCACCCCTGAGTCGTGTAACGTTCTCTCAGCAGATTGAATAGATCTTATAGAGAGTTCGGCCATAGAGGGTTAAGCCCCGTACACTGTGAGGTTGTAAGATGACAATTGGTTTAGTCGGCCGCAAAAGCGGCATGACCCGCGTCTTTACCGACGACGGCATATCTATCCCGGTAACGGTGGTTGAGGTTAGTCCCAACCGTGTTACTGGTGTCAAAACAAGCGAGAGCGATGGCTACTCTGCGATCCAGGTTACTACTGGTGAGCGCAAGGCTTCTCGCGTATCCAAAACTGAAGCCGGTCAGTTTGCGAAAGCAGGCGTTGAAGCTGGTCGCGGTCTTTGGGAATTCCGTTTAGAGGATGGTGATGAAGCTCCTGAAGTAGGCGCCGAGTTAACTGTTACTACATTTGAAGCTGGTCAGAAAGTTGATGTGACTGGTCAATCAAAGGGTAAGGGTTTTCAGGGCGGTATCAAGCGTTGGAATTTCCAAATGCAAGATGCTACTCACGGTAACTCTATCTCTCACCGTTCAAATGGTTCTATTGGTCAGTGTCAGACTCCAGGTCGCGTTTTCAAAGGTAAGAAAATGTCGGGCCATATGGGTGCTGAGAAAGTGACCATCCAGACTCTTGAAGTGGTTCGTGTTGATGAGGCGCGTAACCTGATTTTAATCAAGGGTGCTGTTCCAGGTGCTCCAGGCGGCGACGTTATCGTTAGTCCCGCTGTTAAAGTGAAGGGGCCTAATCATGGAATTAGCAACTTTTACTGTAGGAAAGAAAAAGCCAACAGGTGCTGTTGAAGTCTCTGAAGGTACTTTCGGCAAAGAATTTAATGAAGACCTGGTTCACCAGGTTGTTACTGCCTATTTGGCAGGTGCTCGTCAGGGTACTCGCGCTCAGAAAAACCGTGCTGCGGTGTCTGGTGGCGGTAAAAAGCCTTGGCGTCAAAAAGGTACTGGCCGCGCTCGTGCTGGTACTATCCGTTCGCCAATCTGGCGTTCTGGTGGTGTGACTTTTGCGGCTCAGCCACAAGATCACTCACAGAAAGTAAACAAAAAAATGTATCGCGCAGCTCTGCGTTCAATCCTGTCTGAACTGTCTCGTCAAGAGCGTTTGGTGGTGGTTGATGCGCTGGAGATCAAAAAGCCCAAAACCAAAGCTTTAGTTAAAGTTTTAGACGGTTTTGGTACGCAAAGCGCCTTACTGATTTCAGAAGAAGTTTCTGAGAATCTTTACCTGGCATCACGCAACTTACATAAAGTCAGTGTGGTAGATGTTGAAGGTGTTGATCCAGTAAGTCTAGTTGATGCAGATAAAGTGATTATCACTGTTACTGCGCTGAAGAAGTTTGAGGAGATGCTGGGATGAATGCAGAAAGACTGTATACGGTTCTAAAAGGCCCTCATATTTCTGAAAAAGCAGCGATGGGCGAAGATCAAGTGGTTTTCCGTGTTGCGGTTGACGCAACCAAGCTTGAAGTTAAGCACGCTGTAGAGAAATTATTCAAAGTGACTGTCGAAAACGTTCAAACTGTGAATGTTAAAGGCAAAGTTAAGCGCAACAAGTTTGGCCTTGCGGCTAAGCCTAGTTGGAAAAAAGCTTATGTTCGTTTGGCACAAGGTCAAGACATTGACTTTGCGTTGATCGATTAATTAGCGTCACTAAAGGTATAGGTAGAGAGAAAGTCAGATGGCAATTGTAAAAGCAAAACCGACATCTCCAGGGCGCCGTCATGTAGTTCGCGTTGTACACGCTGATCTGCATAAAGGTGCTCCTTATGCGCCCTTGCTGGAAAAGAAAAGCAAGAGTGGCGGTCGTAACAACAATGGTCGTATCACTACCCGTCATATCGGTGGTGGTCACAAGCAGCACTATCGCTTAATCGACTTTAAGCGTAATAAAGATGGTATCCCAGCGACTGTTGAGCGCTTGGAATATGATCCAAACCGTAGCGCGAATATCGCTTTGGTTTTGTATGCTGACGGTGAGCGTCGCTACATTATTGCGCCTAAAGGTGTTTCTGCTGGTGATCCGATCATGTCTGGTGATGCATCACCTATCAAGCCGGGTAATACATTGCCATTGCGCAATATCCCTGTTGGTAGTGTTGTTCACTGTATCGAAATGAAGCCTGGCAAGGGTGCACAAATTGCACGTTCAGCCGGTACTTCTGCGCAGCTAGTCGCTCGTGAAGGTCAGTACGTAACATTACGTCTGCGTTCAGGCGAAATGCGCAAAATCTTGTCAGAGTGTCGTGCAACCTTGGGCGAAGTATCTAACAGTGAGCATAGCTTGCGTAAGTTAGGTAAAGCTGGTGCTTCACGCTGGCGCGGTGTTCGTCCTACCGTTCGCGGTGTGGCAATGAACCCGGTTGATCACCCGCATGGTGGTGGTGAAGGTCGTACTTCGGGCGGTCGTCATCCTGTTTCACCTTGGGGTATGCCAACTAAAGGTTATAAGACGCGTAAGAATAAGCGTACTAACAAGTTAATCGTACGCAAGCGTAACGCTCGCTAATAGCTAAACGAATTTAAGAGAGGAAGGTGCTGTGCCACGTTCACTAAAAAAAGGTCCATTTATTGATCTTCACTTGATGAAGAAGGTCGAGACAGCGATCGAAAGTAATGATAAGCGTCCCATTAAAACCTGGTCGCGTCGTTCAATGATCTCTCCGGATATGGTTGGTTTGACCATTGCTGTTCATAATGGCCGTCAGCATGTCCCAGTATTTGTTACCGAAGATATGGTTGGTCACAAATTGGGTGAATTCGCTGCTACTCGTACTTATCGCGGCCACGTCGCTGATAAGAAAGCGCGCTAAGAAGCAGTTAATAGAAGGTATAGATGATGGAAGTTTCAGCGAAATTAACTGGTGCGCAAATCTCTCCGCAAAAAGTGCGTTTGATTGCTGACCAGATCCGTGGCAAAGAAGTTGAAGAAGCTCTTGATATGCTTGAGTTCAGCAACAAAAAAGCCGCTGACATTGTTAAGAAGTTATTGAACTCTGCTATTGCTAACGCAGAGCATAACGAAGGTGCAGACGTAGATGAGCTAAAAGTATCTACCATCTTTGTTGACGAAGGCAGAACATTAAAGCGTCTTCGTCCACGGGCTAAAGGTCGTGCAGATCGCATCCTTAAGCGTTCTTGTCACATTACCGTTAAAGTTAGCGACAGCGAAGACTAATTAGGAGACGACCAGATGGGTCAGAAAGTACACCCAACAGGCATACGTTTAGGTATCACCAAAGAGCATACTTCAGTTTGGTATGCAGATGGCTCAGCCTATTCTGAAAACCTGATCAACGATCTAGAAGTTCGTGAATACGTTGCCAAGAAGCTTGAAAGTGCTTCTGTAAGCCGCATCGTTATCGAGCGTCCAGCACAGACTGCGCGTATCACTATTCATACAGCGCGTCCTGGTATCGTTATCGGTAAAAAAGGTGAAGACGTTGATAAGCTGCGTAAAGAGCTGTCCGTCAAAATGGGTGTGCCTGTGCACATCAATATCGAAGAAATTCGTAAGCCTGATTTAGATGCAAAATTGGTTGCACAGAATGTAGCTGGCCAGTTAGAGCGTCGTGTTATGTTCCGTCGTGCGATGAAGCGTGTTGTTCAAAACGCTATGCGTCAGGGCGCACAGGGCATCAAAGTTCAGGTAAGTGGTCGTGTTGGTGGTGCAGAGATTGCACGTACTGAATGGTATCGTGAAGGTCGTGTACCTCTTCATACTCTTCGCGCTGATATTGATTACGCCACTTATGAAGCAGCCACTACTTACGGCATTATCGGTGTCAAAGTATGGATCTTCAAAGGTGAAGTGATTGGCGGTGTTGAAGAAGTAGAACAGAAGCCAAAAGGTAAGAAGGGTGCTGCATAATTAATTCCTGGAATTAATGGCAGGCACAAAAAGAATTTAGATAAAGGGTAAGGGTTCAGCAAATGCTACAACCTAAACGTACAAAATTTCGTAAGATGATGAAAGGTCGCAATCGCGGCTTGGCACATCGTGGCAGCAAAATCAGTTTCGGTGAATACGGCCTAAAAGCTGTTGGCCGTGGCCGAGTAACTGCTCGTCAGATCGAAGCCGCACGTCGTGCGATGACTCGTCACATTAAGCGTGGCGGTAAAATTTGGATTCGTGTGTTTCCAGACAAGCCAATTACCGGTAAGCCTTTAGAAGTTCGTCAAGGTAAAGGTAAGGGTAATGTTGAGTACTGGGTAGCACAGGTTCAGCCAGGCAAAGTTCTTTATGAAGTGCAGGGCGTGAGCGAAGAGTTGGCGCGTGAAGCTTTTGCTTTAGCGGCAGCCAAGATTCCAGTTGCAACCACTTTTGTTAAACGGTCGGTAATGTAATGAAAGCTTCAGAATTACGTGAAAAATCTGTAGAAGAGCTAGGCGCTGAGTTAGTTAAACTGCGTGAAGACCAGTTTAAGCTAAACATGCAAAACGCTACAGGTCAGTTGGGTCAATCCCACCTGTTGAAACAAGCTCGTAAAGATATCGCACGGGTAAAAACTGTGCTTTCAGAAAAGGCAGGTAACTAAGATGTCAGCAAAAGAAAGCGGAGCTCGTACAGCGACGGGTAAAGTCGTTAGCGACAAAATGGATAAAACAATTACTGTTCTTATTGAGCGTAAAGTTAAACATCCTATCTACGGCAAATATTTGATTCGTTCATCCAAGCTTCACGCTCACGATGAAAACAACGAATGCAAAGCTGGTGATGTTGTCACTATCAGCGAGACAAAGCCATATTCCAAGTCTAAGACCTGGAAGTTGGAAAAGATTGAAGAGAGTGCCGTACAGGTATAACGCGCCTCTGGCTTGCCTTGCTAACTAAGGGCTGGCTGGAATCGATAAGAAGGTTTGGAGTAGAAGATGATTCAAACAGAATCGTATTTAGATGTAGCAGATAACAGCGGCGCACGTCGTGTTATGTGTATCAAAGTACTGGGTGGTTCACACCGTCGTTATGCGCGTATTGGTGACCTGATCAAGGTGACTGTGAAGGAAGCGATTCCTCGCGGTAAAGTTAAAAAAGGTCAGGTAATGACAGCGGTTGTAGTACGTACCAAAAAAGGTGTACGTCGCGGTGACGGCTCGATGATCAAGTTTGACGATAACGCTGCAGTTATCCTGAATGCTCAGGATGCGCCAATTGGTACTCGTATCTTTGGCCCAGTAACCCGCGAACTGCGCGGTGAAAAATTTATGAAGATTATCTCTCTGGCCCCTGAAGTACTTTAAGTACTGGTTTAGAGAAGCAGAGAGAGTAGAGGATCGGAAATGCGTAAAATTATGCGAGATGACGAAGTCATCATCCTGGCAGGTAAAGACAAAGGCAAGCGTGGCAAGGTTGTTAGCCAGGTTGGCGAAGATCGTCTGATTGTTTCTGGCATCAATATGATGAAGAAGCACCAGAAGCCTAACCCGCAAGCAAATGTACCTGGCGGCATTATTGAAAAAGAAGCGCCGATTCAGATTTCAAATGTAGCGATTTTTAATAGCGCTACTGCGAAAGCGGATCGTGTAGGTTTTAAAGTTGAAGGTGGCAAGAAAGTGCGTATCTTCAAATCAAACGGCGAACAGATTGACGCGTAATCTTCTCCTTCGGGAAGATTTACAGTGGCAACATAGAGAAAGCTGAGAAAAGAAATGGCGAATTTGAAAGAAAAGTACAACACAGAGTTAAAGGCACAGCTTAAAGAAGAGCTGAAGCTGGACAATGTGATGGAAGTTCCGGCAATTACCAAGATCACCCTGAATATGGGTGTAGGTGAAGCACTGGGCGACAAGAAAGTTCTTGAGCATGCAGTAAGCAATATGGAACAAATTAGCGGCCAGAAAGTTGTGGTCACTAAGGCGCGTAAATCTATCGCTGGCTTTAAAGTCCGTGAAGATTGGCCGATCGGTTGTAAAGTTACATTGCGTAGCGACCGTATGTACGAATTCCTGGAACGCTTAATCAGCATCTCAATTCCACGTATTCGCGATTTCCGCGGCATTAGCCCGAAATCATTTGATGGTCGCGGCAACTTTGCCATGGGTGTTTCAGAGCAGATTATCTTCCCTGAAATCGACTATGACAAAATTGATAAAATCCGTGGTATGGATATTACCATTACCACTTCAGCACGGAACAACGAAGAAGGTTTGGCCCTGTTGAAAGCATTTAATTTCCCTTTTAAGAACTAATTTAGGTATAGCGGCATGGCAAAGAAATCGATGATCGCCCGCGAAGCAAAGCGTGCAGCAACTGTTAAAAAGTTTGCAGCAAAACGCGCTGAGCTTAAAGCACTGATCCTGGATCCAAACGCGAGTGATGATGACAAGTGGGCTGCGCAGATCAAACTGCAAAAGCTTCCACGTGATGCTAACCCGGTTCGTCAGCGTAACCGCTGTCAGGTTACCGGTCGTCCACACGGTGTTTATCGCAAGTTTGGTTTATGTCGTAACAAATTACGCGAAGCTGCTATGCGCGGCGACGTACCTGGTCTAGTTAAGGCTAGTTGGTAAATCTTGTCTTTGTTGACATTGTTGAAAGCAGAAAGAAGACAGAGGCTTTAGGAGCAAAAATATGAGTATGCAAGATCCCGTAGCGGATATGCTAACCCGGATTCGCAATGCACAGATGGCTGGTAAGCCTGAAGTTGCGATGCCCGCTTCAAAATTAAAAGCAGCTTTGGCTGGTGTGTTACAGGAAGAAGGCTTTGTAGCTGGTTCTCGTAACGAAGCGGTAGATGGCAAGCCCAACTTGGTTGTAGAGCTTAAGTACTACAACGGCAAGCCAGTTATTGTTGAAATTGACCGTGTAAGTCGCCCTGGTTTGCGCTCTTACGTCGGTAAAGATGAATTGCCAAAAGTACGTGGTGGTTTAGGTGTTGCGATTGTCTCTACCTCTAAAGGTGTGATGACTGATCGTGCAGCACGTGCTGCCGGTGTTGGTGGTGAAGTACTTTGCACAGTTTTCTAAGAAAACTGTCACTTAAATAGAGTCAGAGTTTAAGACTATGTCTAGAGTAGCAAAAAGCCCAGTGGCTATCCCAGCAGGTGTTGAGGTGAAAATTAACGGTCAGGAAGTGACTGTTAAAGGCGCCAAAGAATCCATGTCTTGGGGTGTGCACGAGAAGGTAGAAGTTAAACAAGAAGAAAACAAGTTAGTGTTTTCTGGTCGTAACGATGCGAAAGACGCCTGGGCCCTGGCCGGCACTACGCGCGCATTAGTTAACAATATGGTGATTGGTGTTAGCACTGGCTTTCAGAAAAAGCTTGAGCTAAACGGTGTTGGTTATCGTGCCAAATCAACAGGTAATGTTTTGAACCTGACTTTAGGTTTCTCACACCCGGTTGATTACGAATTACCTAAAGGCGTTAGCGCTGAAACACCTTCTCAAACCGAGATCGTGTTGAAAGGCGCAGACAAGCAACAAATTGGACAGGTAGCTGCTGAAATTCGCGCCTTCCGTCCACCTGAGCCTTATAAAGGTAAAGGTATTCGTTATTCCGACGAGTATGTTCGTCGTAAAGAAGCTAAGAAGAAGTAATAGGTAACTAGTATGAGCGACAAGAAAACATCAAGATTGCGTCGTGCTCGCCGAGCCCGCGCCAAGATGCGTGAGTTAGGTGCTAATCGCCTTAGCGTTCACCGCACTTCGCAGCACATTTACGCACAAATTATTGGCCCAGAAGGCGATAAAGTTTTAGCTAGTGCTTCAACACTGGATAAAGACTTGCGTTCAGGTAGCACCGGTAATGCCGATGCCGCAGCCAGTGTTGGTAAGTTGATAGCAGAGCGTGCAAAGGCCGCCGGTATTTCCGACGTAGCTTTTGACCGTAGTGGTTTTAAATACCATGGCCGCATTAAGGCTTTGGCAGAGGCAGCCCGCGAAGGCGGCCTACAATTCTAACGATTCAAGCGATTGAATTAGAGTCAGGGTTAAACGATGTCATTTAATGATTCAAAAAAGCAGGACGATTCTGAAGGCTTACAAGAGAAGCTGGTTCAGGTTAACCGTGTTGCAAAAGTGGTAAAAGGTGGTCGTATTTTCGGTTTCACTGCGCTGACAGTAGTCGGTGACGGTAACGGTAAAGTCGGCTTTGGTCGTGGTAAGGCTCGCGAAGTGCCAGTAGCTATCCAGAAAGCTATGGAAGCGGCTCGTCGCAATATGATCGACGTTGACCTGAATGGTGACACTATTCAGTATCCGATCAAAGCTAACCACGGTGCTTCAAAAATCTACATGCAGCCTGCATCACAGGGTACTGGTGTTATCGCCGGTGGCGCAATGCGTGCTGTATTGGAAATGGCTGGTGTACATAACGTACTGGCCAAGAGCTACGGTTCTACTAATCCGGTAAACGTTGTTCGCGCAACTTTTAAAGCGCTTGAAACAATGGCTTCGCCTGAGCAAGTAGCGAATCGTCGCGGCAAAACAGTAGAAGAAATTTTAAATTAAGTAGTGAATCGGTGGTGAACACCGCCGAGCATTAGGGTTGCAGAAATGGCCAAGAAGACAGTTAAAGTAACGCTGGTACGTAGTACTAACGGTCGCAGACAGGCGCACAAAGCCTCAGTTGCCGGTTTGGGTTTACGTCGCATTAATCACACCGTTGAAGTGGAAGATACACCTTCAACACGCGGTATGATTAACCAAGTCAGCTATTTGCTACGGGTTGAGGATTAATCATGACTGAAGAATTACGTTTAAATACATTGAGCCCGGCACCTGGTGCCAAGCACAGCTCAAAGCGTGTTGGTCGTGGTATCGGTAGCGGCTTAGGTAAAACCGGTGGCCGTGGTCACAAAGGTCAAAAAGCTCGCAGTGGCGGTAGTGTTCGTCCAGGTTTCGAGGGTGGCCAGATGCCAATGCAGAAGCGTTTGCCGAAGTACGGCTTCACTTCTCGCGTAGCTCGGGTAACCGCTCAGATCCGTACTAGCGAATTAGCAGCAGTTAAAGATGATGTGATCGATCTAACAGCGCTTAAGCGTGCTGACCTGGTTGGTACTAATATCGAACGTGCAAAAATCTTTTTGTCAGGCGATGTAAACAAAGCTGTGACTATTAAAGGTTTAGGTGTAACCAAAGGCGCTCGTGAAGCAATCGAGAAAGCCGGCGGAAAGATTGAGGAATAATCCATAGTGAATACAGGGCTGCTATCCGGCGGAAAGCAATCTGGACTAGGCGAGCTTATGGCTCGCCTTCGTTTTGTTCTGATTGCCATAATTATTTATCGAATTGGTACGCATATTCCGGTACCAGGTATTAATCCAGACCAGATTGCAGCCATGTTTAACCAGAACCAGGGTACGGTTCTTGGTTTATTCAATATGTTCTCGGGTGGTGCGCTTGAGCGTATGAGTATATTGGCATTGGGTATCATGCCGTATATCTCAGCTTCCATCATTATGCAGCTGATGAGTGCCGTTAGCCCTCAGCTGGAAGCATTAAAGAAAGATGGTGAAGCTGGTCGTCGTAAGATAAGCCAGTACACCCGTTACCTGACAGTGATTTTAGCCACTGTACAGGGCACCGGTATGGTGGTTGGTTTAGCCAATTCCGGTATGGCCTACAGCATGGGGCTATCGTTCTACTTTATCGCGATTGTATCGTTGGTAACCGGTGCGGTCTTTATGATGTGGTTAGGCGAGCAGGTGACTGAGCGCGGTATTGGTAACGGTATATCGTTATTAATCTTTGCAGGTATTGTTGCCGGTTTACCATCAGCCGTTGGTCAATCGATTGAACAGGCAAGACAAGGCGAACTCAATATCTTGATATTGTTGCTGATCTTAGCCTTGGCGATTGCCGTTGTTTACTTAGTGGTATTTATTGAGCGCGGTCAGCGTCGTATCACAGTGAACTACGCCAAGCGCCAGCAAGGTAACAAAGTGATGCAGGGGCAGCAGAGTCATTTGCCCATGAAGGTCAATATGGCGGGTGTTATCCCGGCGATATTTGCCAGCTCACTGTTATTATTCCCAGCGTCTATTGCCCAGTGGTTTGGTCAGGGTGAAGGCATGGAGTGGTTGCAGGAAGTATCATTGGCGATTGGCCCGGGCCAGCCTTTGAATATTTTACTGTTTACCATGTTGATTGTATTTTTCTGTTTCTTCTATACGGCGTTGATGTTTAACCCGAAAGAAGTGGCCGATAATTTAAAGCGCTCAGGAGCGTTCTTGCCAGGGATTCGTCCCGGTGAGCAAACAGCCAACTATATTGATAGCGTGTTAACTCGCTTAACGATCTTTGGTTCTTTGTATATTGCCCTGGTCTGCTTGTTGCCACAGTTTCTGGTGGTAATGTGGAATGTACCGTTCTACTTAGGTGGTACTTCCCTGTTGATTGTTGTGGTCGTGGTTATGGACTTTATGTCCCAGGTTCAGTCTCATCTGATGTCTCATCAGTATGAAGGCATGATGAAAAAGGCCAACCTCAAAAGTTATGGTAAGGGCAAAGGCGGTTAATCTCCCCCTTAGCCAGAACCGGTTTATTAAAGTAGTAGTGGAGAAGTGAAATGAAAGTTCGTGCTTCTGTAAAGAAAATCTGTCGTGACTGCAAAGTCGTGCGCCGCAAAGGTGTTGTTCGTGTTATCTGTAACACAGAGCCTCGCCACAAGCAGCGTCAAGGCTAAGATCGGGCCATTTGGCCTATCTTAAAATGTAGTAACGATCAGGTTGATTTTTTATTAATCTGGCGCTAAACTGTCGCGCCTTTTGCGCAGTGGCTCAATTTTAGTGGTTTTTAGCCTGAAATTGAGCAAATCACAGTCAAAAGGCCGTGTTAAGCGTTAAAAATGAAAGTTTTGGAGTAATTTGGATGGCTCGTATAGCTGGTGTCAACATCCCCGACCATAAACATGCGGTGATCTCGTTGACCTATATCTACGGTATTGGTCGCCCTACAGCCAAGCAGATTTGTGCTGCTGCGGGTGTTGCTGAAGATACTAAAATTGGTTCTCTGTCAGAAGAGATACTGGATACCATCCGTGCTGAAATCGGCAAGGTTAGCGTAGAAGGTGATCTTCGTCGTGAAGTGTCCATGAACATCAAGCGTTTATTGGATTTAGGTTGTTTCCGTGGCTTGCGTCACCGTAAGAACCTGCCACTTCGTGGTCAGCGTACCAAGACTAATGCCCGGACCCGTAAAGGTCCTCGTAAACCCATTCGTAAGTAATACTTTTTGCCCTATTTAGGGTAATAGGTTTACCTAAGAAGAAATAAGTAATTGATTCAATTACTTTAGTGTAGCTACATCACTTTTGTAGTGCTGATATTAGAGTAGGAAGAAAATGGCTAAAGATACTAAGCCGGCCCGTAAAAAGGTCAAAAAGACTGTTGTGGATGGCATTGCGCATATCCACGCGTCTTTTAACAACACCATCATTACCATCACAGACCGTCAAGGTAACGCACTCAGCTGGGCAACCGCTGGTGGTTCCGGTTTCCGTGGTTCGCGTAAATCTACCCCCTTCGCTGCGCAGGTTGCTGCTGAGCGTGCGGGTATCGCAGCCCAGGAATACGGTCTGAAAAACTTAGACGTTGAAGTCAAGGGCCCAGGTCCTGGTCGTGAATCTGCGGTTCGCGCACTGAACAATGTCGGTTACAAGATTGGTAGCATTAATGACGTTACGCCGATTCCACACAATGGCTGTCGTCCTCCCAAGAAACGTCGCGTTTAATTAAGAATACAGGAATACAACAATGGCTAGATACTTAGGCCCTACATGTAAGCTGTCCAGAAGAGAAGGTACAGACCTGTTCTTAAAGAGCGGTGTTCGTCCTCTGGATTCAAAATGTAAAGCAGAAGCCGCTCCCGGTTTCCACGGCGCCCGTCGCGGTCGTCTGTCGGATTACGGTGTACAGCTTCGTGAAAAGCAGAAAGTTCGTCGTATCTACGGCGTACTGGAAAAGCAATTTCGCAACTACTATAAAGAAGCTGCTCGTCTGAAGGGCGCAACGGGTGAAAACCTGCTGCAACTTCTGGAAAGCCGCTTGGATAACGTTGTTTATCGTATGGGTTTCGGCTCAACACGTTCTGAAGCACGCCAGCTGGTTTCTCATAAAGCCATCCTGGTTAACGACAAAGTCGTTAATATTGCTTCATACCAGGTAAAAGCGGGTGACAAAGTGTCAGTTCGTGAAAAAGCCAAAAATCAATTGCGCGTTAAGAACGCTCTTGAACTTGCCGGACAGCGTGGCGAGCCAGAGTGGATCGACATTAACGCAGGCAATATGGAAGGTACTTATAAGTCTCAGCCAGATCGTGCTGACCTTTCTTCCGAGATTAACGAAAACCTGATTGTTGAATTGTACTCTAAGTAATCGTCAGATTACTTAGACTCCAAATCTCAATCTAAAGGACTAATACTACACAGGTGTCCATATGCAGAGTGCAGTAAACGAATTTTTAACGCCACGCGTTATCGATGTAGACGAAGTAAGCTCAACCCGCGCCAAGGTAACTCTTGAGCCATTAGAGCGTGGCTTTGGTCATACTTTAGGTAATGCCTTGCGTCGTATTCTGTTGTCTTCCATGCCCGGTTGTGCCGTGACTGAAGTTGAGATCGACGGCGTGTTGCATGAGTACAGTGCTATTGAAGGTGTTCAGGAAGATGTGATTGAAATCTTGTTGAACCTGAAGGGTGTATCAATTTTGATGCACGGAAAAGACGAAGCCGTATTAACCTTAAGCAAGTCTGGCGCAGGTCCTGTGACAGCTGGCGATATCCAGGTTGATCACGAAATTGAAATTTCTAACCCTGATCATGTGATTGCCAACTTAAACGAAGCTGGTTCATTAAACATGAAGCTAACCATCGGCCGCGGCCGTGGTTATATTCCTGCGGATGCTCGTCAAAATGACGAAGAAGAAACTCGCAGCATTGGTCGTTTACAGTTAGACGCTTCTTTCAGCCCAGTACACCGCGTCGCTTACGTGGTAGAAAACGCTCGTGTAGAACAGCGTACTGACCTTGATAAACTGGTTCTGGATCTTGAGACCAACGGTACTATCGATCCTGAAGAAGCGATTCGTCGTGCAGCAACCATCTTACAGCAGCAGCTGTCAGTATTTGTTGACCTTGAAAGTGAAAAAGAAGCTGAGCCAGAGGAAGAGGAAGACGAAGTCGATCCAATTCTACTGCGTCCGGTTGATGATCTTGAGTTAACTGTACGTTCAGCCAACTGTCTGAAAGCAGAAAATATTTACTACATTGGTGACCTTGTTCAGCGCACAGAAGTTGAGCTGCTGAAAACCCCTAACTTGGGTAAGAAGTCACTGACAGAAATTAAAGACGTTTTGGCGTCACGTGGTTTGTCTTTAGGTTTACGCCTGGACAATTGGCCACCTGCCAGCCTTAAAAACGATGACAAGCTGTTAGCTTCTTAATAACAGCTGCTTAATCGTAACGTCATAGTATTAACCGGGATAGGTAAACTATCCCGAAAGAAATAGGAAATAGACCCATGCGTCATCGTCATAGTGGCCGCCAGCTAAACCGTAACAGCTCACATCGCAAAGCGATGTTCCGCAATATGGTTAATTCATTAGTTGAGCACGAGCTGATTAAAACTACATTGCCTAAGGCAAAAGAATTGCGTCGTCATGCCGAGCCGCTAATTACTTTAGGTAAAACTGATTCAGTAGCAAACCGTCGTTTGGCTTTTGATCGTACTCGCGATAAAGCTACCGTGGGTAAATTGTTCTCTGACCTTGGCCCGCGTTACCAGGAGCGTCCAGGAGGTTACATCCGTATCCTTAAGGCTGGCTACCGCACCGGTGACAAAGCGCCAATGGCCTATGTTGAGTTGGTAGATCGCCCAGAAGTAGATGATATCTTCGAGGACGATGAGGATTAAGATCCAAGCCTGATGGCTGGGTCGATCCTTAAAAAACCGGACTTTTTAGTTCGGTTTTTTATTGCCTGTCAATCAGAGATGCAGAGACGATAATAGAAAGGTTAACCATGAAAGCGATACAGGTACATACGTTTGGCGGCCCTGAACAACTGGTCTATTCAGACACCGTTACCACCCCGGAACCTGGTGCCACTCAAGTCCTAATACAAAACAGCTACGCAGGATTAAATTTTAAAGATACCTTGACCCGCAGTGGTGCCTATCATGGTGGCAATCCTGATCTGCCTTTTATTCCTGGTATAGAAGCCTCAGGTGTTATTACTGCCGTAGGTGATAAGGTCAGTCAGTTTGCGGTGGGAGACCGGGTCGCCTATATGACCGGCACCATGAGTACCAAAGAAAACAACTGTTACGCGCAATACACAGCTTTTGATGCAGGCTCCAATATAGTCAAGATACCCGATGAGATAAGCATGGAACAAGCCTGTGCCTGTATGGTGCAGGGCCTGACCGGCCATTACCTGACGACTGATGCTTATCGAGTGAAAACAGGGGACTGGGTGTTAATTCATGGTGCCGGTGGCGGCTTGGGTATGATGCTGACTCAGTTATGTAAAAGAGCGGGAGCTACAGTGATTGGTACCTGTGGCAGCGTCAGCAAAGCTAAACAGGCCTTGGAGAATGGTTGCGACTTTGCCATTGATTACTCAGCCGAGGATTTTGTCGCACAAGTAAAGAGCCTCACTAAAAACCGAGGTGTTAATGCCGTTTATGACGGTATTGGCAAAACTACCTTTCTACCCGGTCTGGATACGTTGGCCAAACGGGGTACGATGGTGCTGTTTGGCAATGCCTGTGGTGAGCACCCCGACCCTATTGCGCCTACGTTATTAGCCCAGAAAGGCTCGCTTAGCTTAATTCGGCCAGCACTCTACGATTACCTGTTATCGCAACAGGAAATGCAAATTCGCGCTACTGACTTGTTTGGTTTTATACAAGAGGGCAGTTTGAATATTCCTGTCAGCGCATATTATCCGTTGGATCAGGCTGCACAAGCCCATCGTGATTTAGAGCAGCGCTCGGTCATAGGCAAGGCTCTGTTCAGTATCGATGACGGTAGCACTTGCTAGAAGATGGGCTTCCAATGATAGGAGAGGGTGTAAATAATACACATTCATGCCTTTTACTTAACTGGTTCTATAAGAGGGTTGCTTGAAATTTGTGCTGCTCTATGTAAATCTCAGTATCGAACAATAATAATTAAACGGAGTTATTTATGAAAAAACTAATAAAACACACCCTTTTTCTATCCTTGCCCTTGGTTTTATCTTTTGCCTCTTCAGCTTTTTCCGCCGTCATTTTAGTGTCCGATGACCGCAGTTATGAATATGCGGGTAGTGGTGGCAGCGGGGCTTATTCGCCCTCGACGCCTTTTGCCCTTTGGCAGCGTGGTTATCAGGGAAGAAGCCAGACATCTGTCATTAGCACTTCGGGTTTTTCTGCCTCGGGTTCAGCGGATGCTTATTCGGACTATGACTGGTCACAGTCAGAGTCTATTTTCGATTTTACCTTTCAGTTGACGTCCCATTACCGCTTAACGATTACCGGTCTGGTTTGGGGGCAAGAAGAGCAGTGGGGTGAGGGTAATGCCTCCAGTAAGCTGTATGAAGGTAGCCAGACCACTAGTTCTAATGCCTTATACAGCGTCAGTGTGTCGGCAGGTTATGGCTATGAAGAGGCAGCGGTTAATTATTCAGATATATTAGGGCCGGGTGTTTATCGTTTTAAAACCATTGCCAATCCCTATACCATGATTGCCTCTTCCGGTTTCAGTGTATCGGGCAATTTTGTTTCAGTGCCGGCACCGCCTTCAGCAGTCCCTGTTCCAGCCGCTGCCTGGCTTTTTGGTTCGGCGCTACTGGGTTTAATAGGTGTGCGTCGTAGCAAGTAACTACAGGGCTTTTAGCAGAATTTGTGCAGCTGGTAGCTATTACTGGGCAACCCGGTGTTTGATATAAGATCGCTTGGAGGTGATTTTATTACCCGCAAAGGTAAAAATATCACAGCCATCGATTTCTACCGCGCTACCATCAGTGCGGTTACCGACAAAAGTCCATTCTGAGCAGCCGTGATTGCCCTGTACAAAGTGCAGGGCATCGATAAATCTTACTTCGGGTATCTCCGTCCATACCTCAATAAAGCGTGCCCTGACGGCTTCATAGCCCTTAATGCGAGTGCCGTACTTTTCGGTACCGCCACCGGTTTCAAACACGCAGTCTTCGGACATAAAACTCATGATAGTGTCGATATCATGAGCGTTCCAGGCATCACTGTAGTGAATCAGGTCATCAGTCGTCATGGTCTTTCCTGCATCGGGTTTATTATTCCTAAGCATATCGCCGGCTATCGCTAGCGACAAGCGCATTAAACCTACCTCTAAGCTTGGCCTGGTTAGACTTCATCTTTGCTTATGGGGTATTCTGCTTATTGCCCACTGGAGACCCATAATGAAAATAATCTTTTATCTCCTGCTTCTCTGTATCGCCACACCTGTTTACAGTACGGCAGCTAATACTAACCGTTACCAGCTTGAACCCCTGGCTGAGGGCCTGTTCAGCTTTCGCTATGGCACTGACCGAACTCTGGTGGTGGTGGGTGAAAAAGGCGTAGCAATAACCGATCCGATTAATGCGGATGCTGCCAGGGCGCTACAGCAGAGTCTGGTTGATATCACTAGCCTTCCGGTGACCGATATTATCTACACCAATTCATTTTTTAATCGAGTGGCAGGTGCCCGGAGTTTTAAACAGCAGGGCGCTCGTATTACTTCGCAGCAGCGTTGTGCTGATAATTTGCAGAAAACCCCCGGCAAAAATATTGTGCCGGTCGATACAGTTTATCAAGACACTTACCGTGTTGATGTCGGTGGTGCCAAACTGGATTTATATTATTTGGGTGAAAGTTATGGCACCTGTTTATCAGTGGTGATTGCCAGACCAGCTAATATAATGATGATCTTTGGCCTCGTTAATAGCGATGCGGCCGCAGTCCCCAGCGACCCAACTCTGGCTAATTATTATTTGCATAATCTCTTACCCTTTTTTGATCGGGTTGAGGCCTTGGCACAGGCTGAAAATATTCAGGCTATCGTGGGCAGCTATGCCAGACCAGGGGGGACACCGGTGGTTTATAGTCAGGCACTTGGTCCGGTCAGTCTCGTGTCAGAACAGAAAAAGTTTTGGCAGCTCTTATTAGGCGCCGTTGAAAAGGATTATCAGCAGCAAATATCTGCTCGGGCCCTGGGTAATCGTTTGGATATGGACACCTTTTCTGGCTTTGCGGATTTCGATGAAAAGCGGCTAAAGATAATGACAAGAAGAGTGTATTCACTCTACCGGATAGGGCGTTGATATGAATTATTCCAAATCGCTGATTATCTTTTTGCTATTGCTATTTTCTCTACAGACGGTTGCAGGTTTGCATGCAGGCAAAACACGGAAAATGTTTATGCCCGGTGTACCCTTTTATGAAACCGAGGACTTGGGCGGTGGGCTTTATGCGTTTCGTTATGGCCCTTACCGCAATATTTTTGTGGTAGGTGATGATGGTGTGATTGCTACTGACCCGATTGATGTTCGCGCGGCCAAGCCACTGCGTGAAGAAATTGCAAAAATTACTGACCTGCCGGTAAAGTATGTTGCCTATTCCCACTCCCATTGGGATCACGCCTCAGGTGGTCAGATTTTTAAACAGGCGGGTGCCGAATTTGTAGCGCAGCAGGAATGCGCTAAGAATATGTCCGAAACACCGCATCCTGATGTCGTCCCTCCCGATATCACCTTTGATCAGCAATACAGCATTAAGCTGAAAAATGCTTCGCTGGATATGTATTACTTTGGCCCCAGCCATGATGACTGTATGGTGGTGATGATTGCCAAACCCGCCAATATTTTATTTGTGGTGGACATTACCAGTGCGCCTACCGGCTGGGAAATGGAATATAACCCGACTATGGCTGAAGGCTATCTGTTTAATATGGTGCCTTATTTAAAAGCGGTGGAAGCCCTGGCTGATCGAGAAGGTGTTAAGCAAATCGTTAGCGGCCATATGGCCATCGGCTATAACGATAAAAACCGTATTTTTGTACAGCCTTCAGTCGGGCCCATTGATGCGGTGCGTGAAAAACGTATTTTTTGGGAAATTTTATTTGCATCAGTAGAACGTGAGTTGGCCAAAGGGACTTCGCTGGATAATATGCCGGATAAGTTATTAGCTTCACCGCAATTCAAAGAAGAGTTTTTAGATAATCTGCACAAGCGTAATTGGCGCGATAGTGAGATGTGGATTTTATTACGAAGAGTAGGTACCTATGTTACTACGGGCCGCTAAAGTTTATAGGGGGAAATTATGATTGTAGGTGTGCATCATATAGCGATTGGCGTTGATGATTTTGACAAAGGGCTGAAATTTTATACCGAGGCTTTGGGCTTTGAAGTGGTTCAGCAAGCTGAGATAAAAGATAACCCCTTGGCTGATGGTGCTATTGGCCTGGAAAATATTCAGGCACAAATGGCGATGCTAAAAGCCCCCAATGCTTATCTTGAATTATGGCAGTACAGCAATCCTGCGCCTAAAGATTTGCGTTCCAGACCTTGCGACTATGGTTACCCTCATATCGCATTGCAGGTCGATAATATTCAGCAGGAATATGACCGTTTAAAACAACATGGTATGGAATTTGTGGGTGAGGTAGCTCACTTTGAAGATAAAATTTCTGCCATCTATGGGCGTGACCCCTGCGGTAATATCATTGAGCTCTATGAGATTAAGTCCGATGAATTCGCTCAGTTGGCACGTTAGAACAATTATACCGGGGTCGATCTATGAGTGATGATATTTTGCTAAGGCTGCAAAGGTTGGAAGATATTGAGGCTATCCGCAGCCTAAAACATGCTTACTGTTATGCCTGTGATGATAACTACAATACCGAAAAACTCAGGCAAGTTTTTGCGCCCGATGCGGTATGGGAGGCCGAGGGCTTTGGTCAATATAGTGGGGTAGAGGCCATCTGTGATTTTTTTGACCAGGTCTCGAAGGATATTGTGGCAGCCGCCCATCTGGTAATGAATGATGTTATCGAGATTGCTGATGATGGCTTAACGGCGAAAGGGGTATGGAGAAATTGTCAGCCGGTGACGACGGTTGAAGCCGGTAATTATCAAGCGGCCTGGATGTTGGCTCGTTATGATGAAATATATACCAAGGTAGAGGGGCGCTGGCTGATCAAAAAACTGGTGGCTTCTATCCAGTTTACCGCGCCTTATAAAGAGGGCTGGGCCGATTTATGGCCGCAACCCTGTTAAAGCTGATCAGGGTTTGTACCAGATAGCAGAAGTGATGGCTCGCTCCTGAATCGTTGTCGGCTCCATCGGGGTAGTGCCCAATTTAGCCGCATCATAAGTAGACCAGCGCGGGGTGGGGATTTCTAACACCCGCACATAGTAAAACGCTTCCTGCTGCGGATTAAAATCAGGGTCCTGCCAGAACGCTAAAATTGATGAGCCGCCAATCGTGTTGCTATAGCTGGGCTCGTCAATATTAACTGTATTGCCCACAGCGGGCAGTTTGTTAGTTTTAGGGTCGAGCTGGCGTTGATCGGCGGCGGCAATATCAAACACTTGTTCCTGACTTACCCCTTCGCTATCCAGCCAGGCTTTAATCACCTGTGCGCGATCCAGATTAGCGCCCTGTGGGTCTTTCATGGTCATAATTAAAAAGCTGGGTGCTTTGCCGGTGGGTGCTTGGGTTAAGTCCCCTCCCATAGGTACACCGTTAGCATAGGCCTGGCTGACCATATCCTCTTGTGCCAGTTGCTGCTCGGTAAAATCCCAGCCGCCAAAAAAACGCACTAAAATGCGTGGGCCTGAAGTCGCAAAGGTTTCTTTGCGTTGCAGGGCATCATAGAGTGATTCCCGTGTATTGGACTCTGCCCAGACCCCGGCCAGGCCGCCGGAGCTCCAACGAGTAACGGGGTTCATGCTGTTAGGTAATAGCAGCGACTTACCGGTTCTTAAACCGGCGCTACCATCCAGCATGGGCAGTTTGCCGGTGTAATCACTTTCTTCAGTTGGAGAGCTGGCATTATGGCTATCGCTGGCGCCGATAACACCAAATTTAAACGGGTTAAACCCTTCGTTATGGGAGAACTCCATGCCCATTCTCAAGGCGTCACGGACATAGCTGCCTTTATAACTGGTAGGTAGAGACCCTTGGGTAAACAGGGATTCGCCCAACAATTCGAAATCGGCAAAGTCATCTTCGCTGGAAAGCACTGGGTGTGTTTCCGAGCTGCCTTTTATTTGCACCACTTCACTGATCGGTTCATAGCGCATACGCATGTCAGCATATTCTTTGGTGAGAGGCTTGCCTGCAAAGTCAGCGGAGGCATACATATAGCCGCGGCTAAAGTTACCATTATGGGGAATCGACATGGCCACTTTACCCTGTTGGTTTTCCTTATCAAGAAATGCCCATAAGTCTTCCGGGTTATGGCTGTCCAAAGAGCTATAGGGAAGGTCTGAGACCAGATTATTCCGGTAAATCACATTGCGATGCAGGTGGGCAGTAATATCCCCGGCATTGGCCGACCATTCATAGCCGATAAAGGTAGTAAATAAACCGGGCTGGTAATGTTCTTCTGCGGCATCGATGGTTTGTTGCCAGGCGTTTTTATTCACGGTGCGATTAATGGCTTCGCCATTGGGGGCAAAACCGTGTTCAGGGATTTCCTGGCTGGATTGCAACCAGGCGGCGGTAATACTGAAGACATTGCCCGTTTTTAATATTTCGGCCAGGGTTTTCTGGGTGGTAGGAATATCAATTTCAGCCAATCGTGCCTGTCCCATATATTCGGCATGGTCGGTTACCGCGGCAAAGTCCAATGGCCGGGTAATTTGAATGGGGTAACCCGCAGCGTGTTCAATAACCTTGCCCTTGGCAAATTTATAGACATCCACAGGTTCAGTGCGAACCCCTAAAATATAAGCATCGGTCGACAGGCCGGTATGTATATGCAGGTCGCCAAAGTAGGCCTGTCGGTTGGCGTCATAGGGTACCTCTGCCGGCGCTGGCTGGCTGGGTAAGTCTTTGAGGTTGTTTGCTGGAGTGAGTGAAGGGTCGTTATTGCCACAACCAGCCAAAATCAATAAGGGAAGGACCAGGGCCGCTTTATAGTTGCTGCAGGGTAGGAGTGTCATTAGTTCGCCTTATTATTTTTTGGGTCTGGCTGGGATTGTAGCACCATAAAATCATTAGCTAAGTGTCCTTTTTGGCCAGAACCGGCACGGTTTAAAAAACAGTTATAGACTTTTTTACTATTGATCGATGGCTAGAGGTGGGGATTTTTGCTTTTAGAGTGTCTTACTAGAGATACCCCGACAGATTGCCCAGAATGAAAGGGGGAATAACAACGATAAGGAGATAAAGTTATGACCGAGCAACAAGACCATAGTAAACCAGAGAAAGCACGGGAGCGTTGGTCCAATGCGGAGTGCCCTGAGAGTATCACTTATGAATGTTTTCCTCCCGTTGGCTTTTCCAGGTTGTTACCGCATCATTTAAAGTGGTGGCGCAGGCCCTTTTTCTTGCGCTGGTGGTGGCAACTATGTTGCTGTTGCTGCTCCCACCCTCCAGCCACTGCGGCACCACAGCCAGCTACTTCCTGTACTGTGGATTTGCAGTTGGAGCCCAATACCTTTGGCCCCGGCAGAAGTATTCATATTGTTGTGGTGGCAGCCCCTTACCAGTATTTTGCCGAGTTCTACTTACAGTGGACCGCCAGTGGTGCTGGCCAGGTGTTAGTGGATGTGGAGCTGATTGCTGGCCCGGTAGCAACCCCACAGTTGCTGGTGGATGATCGTGGCCCCAGTGATCGTTATTTATTGAGTACTAACCGCCCCGGCAGTTATGTATTTCGTGCCACTGCAACAGATGCTCAGGGCAATACCTGTTTTGATACCTTGCAGGTAGATCTTCCCGGTATTTAGCGAAAAAAAGCTGTGTCGTGGGCGATACAGATAGTATTATGGTGGTAGTTTTTAATGCCGTGCTGGCTGTTTTGCCGTAAACAGCTATGCTTGGTTAAGAATAATCAATGAGGTGTTTATGGTAGATAAAGCGCAGAAGATCCAGGAGCCTTTTCTCAATGCACTACGCAAAGAGCGTATCCCCGTGTCTATTTTTATGAAAAACGGGATTAAGTTGCAGGGCACTATAGAAAGCTTTGATCAGTTTGTAGTGATGCTAAAGAATGTATCGACTCAGGTGGTGTTTAAGCATGCTATTTCTACAGTGGTTCCGTCCAGAAATGTGCGTTTGCCTGTAGAGGGTGAGGAAGCATCGGGTAAGTAGCGTATCAACTCTATAAAAAAGGCGTATGGGGAAACCCATACGCCTTTTTTTATATCTCAGTAACAGGCTTACATCTCGGGGAAGGGCAGCTCCTGTGCAACCTCATAGAGTTTTACATCCATGGATTTGGGGGGATAACCGGCCATGGCTTTCTGAAAAGCGGCCATATGTGGGGTGGTGAAGTGCTCTTTTAGGGCATCCATGGATTGCCATTTCTCAACAATATGCATCGTACTGGGGTTGGCAATTTCGGTGGTAAAGGTATAGGAGATATTACCCGGCTCAGTCTCTATCGTGGCGGTCTGCATATCCACAATGGCCTGGTGCAGGTTGTTAATATCTTCGGTAGTGGATTCTACGGTAGCTAATACAATAATCATTTTTTATCCTTGCTGTTCTACTGTTAAGCGTTGCCTATAGCTTAAAAGGCTTAGGGCTTAATGGCAATGATATCGGTATGGAGTCGGCTTAAAATGCCCTCTACCGTATTGCCCATCAGCTTACCTTTGATGCCTTTTCTGGCCACAGTGCCGGTAACCACTACATCGGCTTTGAGTTTATTAGCAATACTGGGGATCACTTTATCCGCAGGGCCGGCTTTTAGGTGCACACAGCTGGTATCGAGGCCATATTCTTTGCAGAAAGCATCTGAGACGAGTTTAATCTCTTTGCGGCGTTTACTGATATAGTCTTTGGCGTTGATAATATCCATGTCAATCAGAGCCTGGGGCATGGTGATGGCATGGGCAATATGCACTTCCTGGCCCAGTGCCTCGGCCAGTTCCTGCGCATGTTTAAAGACTTTGTGGTTTAACGCGATTTTGGCTTTAAGCTTGGTTGAGAAATCCAGTGAGGCCACAATGCGTGGCTTTTTCTTCCAGCTCTTGCTGGCGGTAATCATCACTGGAGGCGCACACGTTCTTAATAGCTGCCAATCGGTCGAGGTATAGAGAAAGGTCTCACTTCGATGGGCGGATTTAATCACCATATCGATCTTATGCTTGTTGCACAGGGTCGTAATAGCCTGGGAGATATCTTTGCCCCAAACAGCCTTGATATCGATATTTTTGGGTTTGATTTTTAGCTGCTTGGCGATTTTTTCCAGCTCTTGCTGGCGTTTGGCAACCACTTGTTTCTCAAGTTGGCTGCGGCTGAGCTTGGCAAGCTTTAAGTCTTCGGGGTTGTGGATATTGACATAGCAATAGCCTCGCAGAATAATTTTGGCGCCGGTTGCGGCTTGCAGATTGGCCGCTCTGGCCAGGGCTATATTTTTTCCGCCTGTTTTGTCGGCGATGACCAGCAGCTTTTTCATAGTTTTGCTCCGCATAAGATTTTTGTGTCTATACAGGTTAGCAGTTTATTGCCAATTAGGCGTTGATTCCGGTCATGACTTTTCTATTTTCGTGATTGGCCGGCATTAGCAATGATAGATCCAGCTAAAGAATCAATAGCCCCGGTTGATATCAACCGGGTTCAGTAATTTATCACCCTTAAGGTAGCGCCGTAAATTCTCTTGATACAGGATAAAGCCACGCTGGATAGCCGCCATAGAAAAGCCAGCTGTGTGGGGGGTGATAATCACATTATCCATCGTCCATAGTGGATGGTCCTTTGGCAGCGGCTCTGGGTCGGTCACATCCAGGCCGGCACCGGCTAAGTGGCCACTTTTCAGAGCTGCCATTAAGCTATCTGTGTGGGTGGTTTTGCCCCGGCCCACCGAGATATAGCGGCTGCCTTTTTTCATCGCATTAAAAAAAGACTGGTCAATACTGCCCTTTGTTTGCTCCGTTAAAGGCAGGGCATTGACTACATAGTCCGCCTCTTTTGCCAGCTGATGCATGTCACTGGCCAGCCCCACCTTATCGACATAGTCAGGGCCGCTGCGGCTGGAATTGCGAGTGGCGATAACGCGCATACCTAAAGCGTTAGCCCGTTTGGCCACTTCGTTGCCGATACCGCCTAAGCCGAGAATTAGCATGGTTTTACCACCCACCTCATTATCACTCAGGCTTTGCGCCTGCCGTTGCCATTGGCCCTCTAATTGCTGTCGTTGGTAAACCGCTAAGCTGCGGCTAAGTGCCATAGTTAGAGCAATAGCATGTTCAGCAATGGCAGGGGCCGCCATCTTGCGGGTATTGGTCAGTAAAAAGTCGGTTTTATTTAAGCCGGCGGTGGCGGTACAGCCTTCACTGCCAGAGCTATAAATTTGCATCCAGGTCAGTTGCGGGAGTTGGTTAAGCAGATCTTTACTGCAAAAAGCAAAAACCACTTCGGATTTTTGCAAAAATGCGGGTGCTGCTTGCTTGGGGTTGGGGATATAAGTATTGAGGGGAATATCACCCGCCACGGCTTTTAAGCTCCCTACCAAAGGTTTTGCAATCGGCCCAAATTGTGGCGGTATCACCACAGTAATACTATCCGGTTTTTTCCAGCGGGGGTGTTGACTGCTGGGTTGATCGCTTTCTTGCAGCTTAAAGGTTTTTATTAGTTGCTCGGCCTTGCTCGATGCTTCGGCCGAAGCCATCGTTATACCCAGCAGTGACAGGCTGATGGATAAGGCTAGTCTTGGTAACAACATAGTGATTTCCTTTTAAGCTGGCGACAGCGATTTATTTCAGCATGGGCTTTAAGAACGTTCCGGTATGTGACTTTTTAATCTTGGCCACTTGCTCTGGGGTGCCGGTGGCAATAATTTCGCCGCCGCCGCTGCCGCCTTCGGGGCCCAGGTCAACCAGCCAGTCGGCAGTTTTGATCACATCGAGGTTGTGCTCAATAACCACAATGGTATTGCCGTGGTCGCGCAGACGGTGCAATACCGTTAGCAGTTGCTGGATATCATGGAAGTGCAAGCCGGTAGTGGGTTCGTCAAGAATATAGAGCGTTTTACCCGTATCGCGTTTTGACAGCTCTTTAGAGAGTTTAACGCGCTGGGCTTCACCGCCCGATAAGGTGGTGGCCGCCTGCCCTAAGCGAATATAGGATAAACCTACGTCCACCAGTGTTTGCAGTTTTTTAGCAATGGCTGGAATATTGGTAAAAAATTCACTGGCTTCTTCGATCGTCATATCGAGTACTTCGTGAATGCTTTTGCCTTTATAACGAATTTCTAAGGTTTCACGGTTATAGCGTTTGCCTTTGCAAATATCGCAGGGTACATAGACATCCGGTAGAAAGTGCATTTCTACTTTGGTCACACCATCGCCCTGACAGGCTTCGCAGCGGCCGCCTTTGACATTAAAGCTAAAGCGCCCCGGTTTATAGCCCCGTGACCGCGCTTCCTGGGTGCCGGCAAATAATTCTCGTACTGGCGTAAAAATACCGGTATAGGTTGCAGGGTTGGAGCGCGGAGTTCTGCCGATGGGGCTCTGGTCAATATCAATACACTTATCGACTTGATCCAACCCGGTAATTTCTTCAAAGGGTGCCGGTGTTAATGTGGTGGCGCCATTCAATTCGGTGGCGGCAATGGGGTAGAGCGTACCATTAATCAGGGTTGATTTGCCGGAGCCAGAAACGCCAGTAACACAGGTCATCAAACCAATTGGAATTTCCAGTGTTACATTTTGCAGGTTATTGCCGTTGGCACCAGTTAATATTAGTTGTTTATCTTCGTTGTTGGGGGTGCGCTGTTTCGGTATGGCGATTTCTTTTTTACCGGATAGATATTGGCCAGTTAAAGATTTTTTCGATTTGATAATATCTTGATAGACGCCTTGGGCGACTACTTCACCGCCGTGAACGCCGGCGCCGGGGCCGATATCAATAATATGGTCGGCCAGACGGATGGCTTCTTCATCGTGTTCTACCACCAGTACGGTATTGCCTAAATCTCGAAGGTGAATCAGCGTTTTTAATAAGCGCTCATTATCTCTTTGATGTAAGCCGATAGAGGGTTCATCTAAAATATACATAACACCGACCAGTCCCGCACCGATTTGGCTGGCGAGACGAATGCGCTGGGCTTCGCCACCAGACAAAGTTTCTGCACTGCGATTAAGGGTTAGGTAGTTGAGGCCTACATCGACCAAAAAGGTAAAACGATCGCGCAGCTCTTTTAAAATTTTATCGGCGATTTTTCCTTTGCGGCCGGGCAGTTTTAATTTTTCAAAATAATCTCTGGCTTCGCCAACCGGCAAAGCCACAATGGAGGGCAGGTCGCGGTTTTTAATAAACACATGGCGCGCTTCGCGCTTTAAACGTGTGCCGTCGCAGTCGGGGCAGTGTTGCGTGCTTAAAAACTTTGCCAGATCTTCGCGCACTGATTGTGATTCTGTATCACGATAGCGGCGTTCCATATTGGGAATAATGCCCTCAAAGGTGTGGGTGCGTTGAAACACATCGCCGCGGTCATTGATATAGCTAAAGCTGATTTCTTCTTTGCCGGAACCCTGCAAAATAATTTTCTTATGTTTTTTGCTCAGTTTTTCAAAGGGTGTATCGATGTCAAAATCATAATGTTCCGCCAGCGATCTCAGCATATGAAAATAATACACACTGCGACGGTCCCAGCCGCGAATCGCCCCTTCGGCCAGGCTGGCTTCCGGGTGATGTATCAGGCGATCCTGGTCAAAGAATTGTTTAACGCCGAGGCCATCGCAACCGCCGCAGGCACCGGCGGGGTTGTTAAAAGAAAATAATCGAGGCTCCAGTTCACTAATACTGTAGCCACACTGGGGGCAGGCAAATAAGGCAGAAAAAACAATATCGTCGTTATCGCCATCCATATAGCTGATGGTGGCGGTGCCGCTGGTTAGTTCAATCGCGGTTTCAAAGGATTCGGCCAGACGAATCTGCAAATCATCACGGACTTTAAAACGGTCAACCACCGCTTCGATAGTGTGCTTTTTATTTTTTTCCAGCTCGGGTACGTCGTCGAGGTCGTGAACCAAGCCATTAACTCGTGCTCGCACAAAACCATTGGATCTCAGCTGGTCAAATACCTGTAGGTGCTCCCCTTTGCGTTCTTTAACAATCGGGGCAAGTAACATCAGCTTGCTACCTTCCGGCAGGGCGAGGACCGCATCGACCATCTGGCTAATGGTCTGTGCCTCTAATTTGGCGTCGTGGTCAGGGCAGCGAGGCTCGCCAACACGGGCAAATAATAAACGCAGGTAGTCATAGATCTCGGTAATGGTGCCCACGGTGGAGCGGGGATTGTGAGAGGTGGATTTTTGCTCAATCGAAATAGCGGGAGACAGACCCTCGATATGGTCGATATCCGGCTTCTCCATCATCGACAAAAACTGCCGGGCATAGGTTGATAGCGATTCTACATAGCGCCGCTGGCCTTCCGCATAGAGCGTATCGAAGGCGAGTGAGGATTTTCCTGAGCCGGACAGTCCGGTAATTACCACCAGTTTATCGCGGGGAATATCAAGGTCGATATTTTTGAGATTGTGGGTGCGTGCGCCCCGAACGAGAATTGTATCCATGTATCACTATACCTGTCAGACCCGCTGTCGGATCACTACTGCAAACCGCATATTATATGTCCCTGTGCTTGTCTTAAGCAAAGCCGGAGAGGTTTATTTTTAATGCCCGAGTGATTGTAGGGTGGATTACAATCCACCAATCTGTGCTCCGAACGGTCACAGCTGTCAGTCTTTTGCATACTCTGGGAGCGAACTGCACAGTCCCGCAAACCCCTACCAAGTACAGCTCTGGCATCACGTTTACGCTTTCTTTCAAATGGTTAGCCCGTAGGGTGGACTATAATCCACCGGTATATAGATGCTAATGGCTGGGCTTGGTGGATTGTAATCCACCCTACGATACTCGTTTCAACAAACTTGAAAGCATGCGTGATCTTAAGGCAGTGAGGGGGCTGTTTTCAGGGGTGTCAAATGCAGGACGCATTTTGTCGAGCACCCAGAGCTGGTTTGCAGCGTCCTCTGAAAACAGACGCCTCACCTTAGCGAAAACCCCTTAAGATTCATATTCTGAACACACCTGACTCGACTCCCTCAGCACCACTAAAGACCCAAACCAACCAAAGGTATAAATGCATAAGACTGCCGTGGATTATAATCCACCCGACGGGCCTGTTTTAGGCAAAGCCTTTTGTTTCATCTCTGGTCAGATTGGGCTGGTCGCGGTATAGTTCGGGGCATAACTTAATTGATTGTATTGTTGGAGAGCTTCATGGCGCGTGGCATAAATAAAGTGATTTTGGTGGGTAATTTGGGTAATGAGCCTGAAACGCGTACCTTTCCTGATGGCGGTAGTTTGACCAATATCAGTGTTGCTACCTCGGAGAGCTGGAAAGACAAGCAAACCGGCCAGCAGCAGGAGCGCACCGAGTGGCACCGCGTTACCTTTAATGGCCGTTTGGCGGAGATCGCAGCACAATATTTGCGCAAAGGGTCCAAGGTTTATATCGAAGGTTCTTTGCGTACTCGCAAGTACCAAGACAAGCAGACCGGTGCTGACCGTTATTCAACCGATATCGTAGCCCGTGAAATGCAAATGCTGGATGCGCGTCAGGATAATATGGGTGGTGGTCAGGGTGGCGGCTATCAGCAGCCCCAGCAGCAACAGGGTGGCTATCAGCAGCAACCGCAACAGCAGCAGGGCGGTTATCAGCAGCAGCCTCCACAACAACAGCAAGCACCACAACAGCAAGCACCACAACAGCAGCCGCAAGCTGCCCCCGCTGGTAATTTCGACGATTTTGACGACGATATCCCTTTCTAACTCCCCTGGTATATAAGGCTTGAATAGACGGTAGTTACTCAGTGAAAGTTCTGATCATTGCTCTGGATCACCAGATTCGCAATGCGCTAGAGGCGCAGTTGGATATTCGTGGCCGTGAGTATGAGTCCGTGGGTCTGGAGTGGATTAAGCACGAGGGCCCCGTTGACGTCCAAAATCCCCCTTTAAGGATTCCTAACGATATTTCCGTAGTGGTTAACGCTCTGAGCCTGGAGTGCCTTGAGCAACATCTGGCTGATGAGGAGTTGATCGAGTCTCTGGCGCTGGTCGCCCAAGCCTGTGAGCAGGCGGCGATCCCTATTTTGCAGTTATCCAATAGCCAGGTCTTTGATGGCACCGAAGGAGGACGTTATCGTGAGACTGATGAGGTGGTTCCGGTCAGTCGTATTGGCGCCTTGCTATCGCGAATGGAAGAGCTGTTAAGGGGCAGTTGTCATCGCCATATTATTTTGCGCACCGGCCCCTTATTTAGCGCTGTGGGTGATAATTTGGTCACCCTGTTACTGGCTGAGTTTCAACAGGGTGAAACCCTAAGACTTTGCAATGGTGCCAGCAGCTGTCCCATGCATGCTCAGGATTTGGCCCGTGTCGTCTCCGCTATTATTGACCAGCTTAGCTGTGGTTGTGAGAGCTGGGGCACTTATCACTATTGCAGCTCTGACCCCGCCAATGAATATCAGTTTGCGGAAACTGTACTGGCCGTTGCCTCCCAATATACCCAGTCCTCTGAGCACCCCTTAAAGCTGGAGCCTAATGAGTCGTCAGAGTCCGATTGGCCAAGGCCCTTAATGAACTGCGAAAAAATTCTCCATACTTTTGGGATTAAGCAGTTGCCATGGCGCGCATTTGTAGTGCCTACGGTAAAGACCATCTTTCAACCAGAATCAACCGAGGACAAAACCGATGAGCAATAGCTCCGGCAGTGAAAAACAGAGTTTGGGTGTGGCGGTATTAACCGTGTCCGATACCCGCACAGAAGCCAATGATACGTCGGGTCAATATCTGGTCGATAGCTTAGTGCAGGAAGGTCATCGGCTGGCGGATAAGCAGATTGTGATCGATGATATTTATTTAATTCGGGCAGTGATTTCCCAGTGGATTGCCAGTGATACTGTGCAAGCGATTTTGGTGACGGGGGGCACGGGTTTTACCGGTCGCGATTCTACGCCAGAAGCGGTCAGTGTGTTATTTGATAAAACGGTAGAAGGCTTTGGCGAGCTATTTCGCCATTTATCCTATGATGAAATTGGTACTTCAACCGTGCAGTCACGCGCGATTGCCGGTCTGGCCAATGAAACTGTGATCTTTTGTATGCCGGGTTCAACCAGTGCCTGTCAGACTGCCTGGGGAAAAATTATTCGTGAGCAATTGGATAGTACTTACCGCCCGTGTAATTTTGTGGGTGTACTAAAAACCCGTGCCGAGCAGAACAATGCCTAAGGCCATTAAAACCAGAGCGCCGCTAATGCCAGTGGAAGATGCTCTGGCTGCTATTCTTGGCGCTGCCACACCGATTACCGAAATAGAGACCGTGCCTTTATTAAAGGCGCTGGGCCGTGTACTGGCCGCCGATCAATCATCCGCCGTTGACGTACCGCCCTGCGATAACAGCGCCATGGATGGCTATGCCATTCGCTATAGTGATTTGGCCGCTGGCGCAGCGCTGGCGGTTAGTCAGCGTATCCCTGCTGGAACGATGGGGGAGTCGCTGGCGGCAGGTACAGCGGCGAGAATTTTTACCGGCGCTGCCATTCCCGACAACGCCGATACAGTGGTCATGCAAGAAGATACCGAATCGGCCGGTGAGGGTAGTGGTGAGGGTATTACAGTCACCGCTGAGATTAAGGTGGGTCAACATATTCGCCCCAAGGGGCAGGATATCCGTTATGGCAGCGTTGTTATTGCTAAAGGCAAGCGGCTACAGCCCCAGGATATTGGTCTGCTAGCCTCAATAGGCGCTACCGAGGTAGACGTGTTTAGGCCTTTAAAAGTTGCGGTGTTATCCACTGGCGACGAGTTGGTAGAGCCGGGCACCCCTTTGGCTGAAGGCCAGATTTATAATTCTAACCGATACACCTTATCCGCTCTGCTGACGGCCATGGGGTACGAGGTGATGGATGGCGGTATTGTCGCCGATGATTTTGATATCACCTGCCAGCAACTACAGACTCTGGCTGAGAGGGCGGATATTATTATTTCTTCCGGTGGTGTATCCGTGGGCGAGGAAGATCATGTGAAGGCGGCGGTAGAGTCTTTGGGTGAATTAGGGTTATGGAAGTTAAATATTAAACCAGGCAAGCCTTTGGCGTTTGGCTCGGTGAGCGGTACCCCGTTTTTTGGTTTGCCGGGTAACCCGTCCTCCGTGTTTGTCACCTTTTCCCTGTTGGCTCGTCCCTATTTATTACGTTATCAGGGGCAGGCTGAGGTTGCGCCGATTATCACTAAAGCCGAAGCGGGGTTTGATTGGCAAAGAGCGGGTACTCGCCAGGAATATCTGCGGGCTAAAGTGCAGGGTGGCAAGGTTGAGTTATATCCCAATCAAAGCTCTGGTGTGTTGGCGTCTGCAAGCTGGGCGAATGCATTGGTAGTGTTACCCCCCAATACCAAGGTAGCCACCGGTGATCAAGTTCAGGTGATTTTGCTGACAGAGCTGTCAGGCTAATATACGTAGGGTGGATTATAATCCACCAGCCCCCAATGCCAATAAAAATGCCGGACTTAAAAAGCCCGGCATTGATGGTGTATTTTAATCCACCCTACACTTTCTGGAAGACTACGCTGGCGTTGGTGCCACCAAAACCAAAGCTATTAGACATAGCCCGAGTAATCGTTACATCATCTTTACGCTCAGTCACAATATTCAACTTGGCCGCTTCTGGGTCCAGATTCTCGATATTGGCCGAGGCACACACAAAGTTGTTTTCCATCATCAGCAATGAGTAGATCGCTTCCTGAACCCCGGTAGCGCCTAGAGAGTGGCCGCTCAGGGATTTGGTGGAGCTGATCATTGGAGAATTATCACCAAAGGCCTCCACAATTGCTTTAAGCTCCTGGATATCACCGGCAGGGGTAGACGTGCCGTGGGAGTTAATATAATCCAGCGGGCCGTCAACGGTAGCCAGGGCTTGTTCCATGCAGCGCACGGCACCTTCACCGCTGGGGGCAACCATATCGTAGCCATCAGAGGTGGCGCCATAGCCAACCACTTCCGCGTAGATTTTGGCGCCGCGAGCTTTCGCGTGTTCGTATTCTTCGACCACTACCATACCGCCGCCACCGGAGATAACAAAACCATCGCGGTCTGCATCATAAGCCCTTGAGGCTTTATCGGGGGTGTCATTATATTTGGTAGAGAGTGCGCCCATGGCATCAAACAGGCAGCTTAGGGTCCAGTGTTCTTCTTCACCGCCACCGGCAAAAATCACATCCTGCTTGCCCAGTTGGATTTGCTCCAGCGCAGTGCCAATACAGTGGGCACTGGTGGCGCAGGCGGAGGATATAGAGTAGTTAACGCCTTTGATTTTAAACGGTGTCGCCAGACAGGCTGATACGGTGCTGCCCATCGTTTGGGTTACTCGGTAGGGCCCAATACGTTTCAGACCGCGATCGCGCAGGATATCGGCTGACTCGATCAGGTTGGCAGAGGATGCACCACCGGAGCCAGCGATAATACCGGTGCGAGGATTGGATATTTGCTCTTCGGTCAGGCCGGAGTCTTTAACGGCTTCCTGCATAGAGATATAGGCATAAGCCGCGGCATCACCCATAAAGCGAAGCTGCTTGCGGTCAATATGTTCTTTAAAGTCGATATCAATGGTACCGGCAATATGGCTGCGCAGGCCCATTTCTTTATAGTCTTCACGGTACTGGATACCCGATTTCCCTTCTTTCAGGGATTCCAGTACTGCGTCTTTGCCCGTACCAATGCAAGATACAATGCCTAGCCCGGTAATTACTGCTCTTTTCATAGCTGCCTCGTTTAGCTGCCTTGTTGTCGTTCAAGGAGGGCGCGACCAGAGGTGCGCCAGGTTAAAATAAGTTTCGTGGTTTAAAAAGCCATATTTTCAGGCTGGAATACACCAACACGCAAATCTTTAGCGGTATAGATGACTTTGCCATCAACAGCAACGGAGCCATCAGCGATTCCCATTATTAGCTTACGTTCAATAACTCTTTTAAAATCAAGCTGATAGGTGACTTTTTTGGCGTCGGGCAGGATTTGACCGGTAAATTTAATCTCGCCAGCCCCCAGTGCGCGACCGCGACCTTTATTGCCTCTCCAGCTTAGGAAGAAACCGACCAATTGCCACATGGCATCCAGGCCAAGGCAGCCGGGCATAACAGGGTCGTCTTTAAAGTGGCAGTCAAAAAACCAAAGGTCAGGGTTAATATCAAGCTCAGCGGTGACTTCCCCTTTACCGTAGAGTCCGCCGTCGTTGGTCATATTTAAGACTCTATCAATCATTAACATATTGTCAGAGGGTAAACGGGCAAATTCTTCACCAAATAAAGTGCCTTGGCCTGAGGCGATTAGCTCTTCTTTAGTGAACGAGTTTTGATTGTGGGAAGACATAAAAGGTTCCAATTTAGGGACTTTGTTAGGGGCTTTACAAGCATGGGTGTGTGAAAAGTGCGCATTGTAATCTATGGCGGCCTCGCAAGCCAATAATTGCCACATTTAAGGTGTTGATTGCACTGGGAATATAGGAGGGCTTGATATAGGATGTTGCGTCGTTACGATAATAAATTTAATAGGTTAGCGGCTGTTTGGTGAGATATAAGGGGATATAATTGAAAGTTGCAGTGGTAGGTACAGGGTATGTAGGCCTGGTGACAGGTGCTTGTTTTACGGAAATGGGCAATCATGTGGTTTGTATCGATATTGATGAGGCCAAGTTGGACCGGTTGCGAGCCGGTGAAATCCCTATTTTTGAGCCTGGTTTGGATGCCGTTGTTAGTTCGGGTATTGAGGCTGGCTTACTGCGTTTTAGTTCTGATATCGCTGAGTCGATTAAAGATGCTGAGTATATCTTTATTGCTGTGGGTACACCTCCCGGCGAGGATGGTTCGGCGGATTTGCAGTATGTTTTGGCCGTGGCCAAAAGTATTGGCGAACATTTGAAAAATTATGCGGTCGTTATCGATAAGTCCACCGTACCCGTTGGCACCGCGGATAAAGTGCATGCTGAAATTAGCTCACAGTTAGCGCTTAGAGACGCTGATATCGATTTTGATGTGGTCAGCAACCCTGAGTTTTTAAAAGAAGGGGCGGCCGTCAATGACTTTATGCGTCCTGACCGTGTCGTTGTCGGCACCAATAGCGAAAAAGCTCGCCAAAAGATGACCGAGCTGTACAGTCCCTATCTGAGATCCAGCGACCGCCTGATGTTTATGGGGGTGCGTGATGCCGAAATGACTAAATATGCGGCTAATGCCATGCTGGCGACTAAAATTTCCTTTATGAATGAGGTTGCAGGCCTCTGTGATGAGCTTGACGTTGATGTTGAAAATGTCAGACGCGGTATTGGCTCTGACAGCCGTATTGGTTACTCGTTTATTTACCCCGGCTGTGGTTATGGTGGCTCCTGTTTTCCCAAAGATGTAAAGGCTTTGGTGCACACCGCTGAGCAATCGGGCTTTGAGCCCACCCTATTGGCTGCGGTAGAAAAGAGAAATAACAGCCAGAAGCATAAGCTATTTAGTAATATATCCGGCTACTTTAAGGGTGACCTTAAAGGTAAGCGCATTGCTGTTTGGGGCCTGGCCTTTAAGCCGGGTACGGATGATATGCGTGAGGCGCCTTCAATTGTCTTAATTAATGCCCTGATTGAAGCGGGTGCGCAGGTTTGTGCCTTCGACCCAGTGGCGAAAGAAACAGCGGCCAGAGAGTTTCCAGAACAGTGGTTGGCCGATGGTCAGTTGCAGATGGTGGATTTTCAGTACGATGTTTTAAAGCAGGCCGATGCTCTGGTATTAGTCACCGAATGGAAGCGCTTTCGCCAACCTGATTTTGAAGCGATGAAAGAGCTAATGAATGATGCGATTATTTTTGATGGTCGCAACCAATATGATCCCGATTATTTAAAATCTATTGAGTTTAAATACAGTGGTATTGGGCGTAACAATTTTAAATAAATTTTTATATTAGGAATATATGTTAATTCCAGTTTTATTGTCAGGTGGTGTTGGTAGCCGTTTGTGGCCGTTATCTCGAGAGTTAAACCCCAAGCAATTTTTACCCTTGGCCGGTAGCTTAAGTTTACTCGAGCAAACGATGGAGCGTACCAAGAGTCTGGATGCCGGTGCGCCGATTATTGTGTGTAATGACGAGCATCGTTTTACCGTAGCGGAGCAAATGCGTGGTATAGGTACCAATCCTGACGCAATTATTCTTGAACCGATGGGGAAAAACACCGCACCTGCCGTTGCCGTTGCTGCTTTACAAGCCATTAAGCAAAGCCCTGAGGGTGTTATGCTGGTGATGCCTGCTGATCATGTAGTCAGGGATGTGCCAGCTTTCTCAGCAGCGGTAGCGGCTGGTATGACGGAAGCGCAACAGGGTAGGTTGGTGACCTTTGGTATCGTGCCTGAATCTCCTGAGACAGGTTATGGTTATATCCGTCGTAATGCTGAGGTATCACCGGGGAATTATGCAATTGCCGAGTTTGTAGAAAAGCCGTCTTTGGAAATTGCCCAGCAATATGTCGACAGTGGTGACTATTATTGGAATAGTGGCATGTTTTTGATGGGTGCCCAAACCTATTTGGACGAACTACAGGTTTTGGCTCCCGCTATGTTATCAGCCGCCAAGGCCGCATTCGACGCTGCCAATGATGATCTTGATTTTGTTCGTCTTGGTGCTGAAGAGTTTTCCCGTTGCCCCAGTGATTCCATTGATTATGCTGTGATGGAAAAAACAGAGCAAGGCGTGGTAGTGCCGTTATCCTGTGGTTGGAGTGATGTCGGTGCCTGGTCGAGTTTGTGGGAGGTGGGTGATAAAGATACCTCTGGCAATGTCATGGTTGGCGATACTTTATTGCACAATACTGAAAATAGTTATGTGCACAGCAATTCACGCTTAGTCACAACAGTGGGTGTTGATAATATTGTAGTGGTTGAAACTCCGGATGCCGTATTGGTTGCCGACAAAGATCAAGTGCAAGATGTGAAAGCGATTGTTAATAGCTTAAAGGCTGCGGACAGGACTGAAGCGACAGCACATACTAAAGTCTATCGTCCCTGGGGGTCTTATGAATCTCTGGCGATTGCTGAGCGTTTTCAAGTTAAGCGTATTGTTGTTAACCCGGGCCAGAAGCTTTCGCTGCAATTGCATCATCATCGTGCAGAACATTGGATTGTAGTGAGTGGTACGGCTGTTGTTACCTGCGGCGACAAAGAGTTTGTTTTATCGGAAGATCAGTCAACCTATATTCCATTGGGAACCAAACATCGTCTGGCCAACACCGGTGTTATACCGCTGGAGCTTATCGAGGTTCAAAGTGGTAGTTATTTAGGTGAAGATGATATTGTCAGATTTGAAGATGTTTACGGACGCAGTAATTAAAATTTTTAAAAGGTTTTTTATTCATGATTAATAAATGTTTATTTCCGGTTGCGGGTTATGGAACGCGGTTTTTGCCAGCTACGAAATCCATGCCGAAAGAAATGCTGCCGGTGGTTAATAAGCCATTGGTGCAATACGGTGTTGAAGAGGCGATTGCTGCGGGCATGAATCAAATGGCTTTTGTGACTGGGCGTGGTAAGCGTGCGATCACTGATCACTTTGATATTAGTTATGAGTTGGAGCACCAAATTGCAGGTAGTGCGAAAGAAAGCTACTTAACCAGTATTCGTGGCGTACTTGATCAGGCTACCTTTACTATGACTCGCCAACGTGAAATGAAAGGTTTAGGGCATGCTATTCTGACGGGTGAGACGCTGATCGGTAATGAACCCTTTGGCGTCGTCTTGTCCGATGATTTATGTCTCAATAATGGCGATGCTGTTTTGGCGCAGATGGTGAATTTGTATAAGCAGTTTCGTTGCAGCATTGTTGCCATTCAGGAAGTGCCCAAAGACCAGACTGAAAAATACGGGGTGATTTCCGGCGAAGCGTTGAAAGATGGCTTGTACCGTGTTGATGATATGGTTGAAAAGCCCAGTCCGGAAGATGCGCCATCTAACCTGGCGATCATTGGTCGCTATATATTGACACCAGATATTTTTGATATTTTACGTGATACTCCACCAGGCAAAGGGGGTGAGGTACAGCTGACAGATGCGCTCTTGACGCAGGCTAAAAATGGCTGTGTGATGGCCTATAAATTTGAAGGTCAACGCTTTGATTGCGGCAGTGTTGATGGCTTTGTTGAAGCTACCAACTACGTTTATGAAAATGTCTATAAAGCCTAATAAAGAGAACGCGCTAGATGCCTACTGAGTTAACCTGTTTTAAAGCCTATGATATTCGGGGCCGTGTCCCTGACGAATTAAATGCAGATATTGCCTATGCAATTGGCCGTGCCTATGCCGAAGTAGTCAAGCCTAAAAAAGTTGTGGTGGGTCATGATATTCGCTTAACCAGCCAGGAAATCAAAGCTGCGGTTTCCCAGGGTTTGATGGACGCCGGTGTTGATGTTTATGATATTGGCCAGTGCGGTACCGAAGAAATTTACTTTGCTACCTTTCATGCCGAAATGGATGGCGGTATAGCGGTTACTGCCAGTCATAACCCTAAAGATTACAACGGCATGAAGTTTGTCCGTGAAGGTTCCAAACCGATTAGTGGCGATACCGGCTTATTTGATATCAAACAATTAGCTGAGGAAAATAACTTTCCTGAAGTCGCTAGCAAAGGGCAGTTGTTCCCGCTGGATTCGGCGCAGGCCTATATCGAGCATTTGTTATCCTATGTCGATGCCGCTGCGTTAAAACCTTTAAAGGTTGTCGTGAATGCAGGTAATGGTGGCGCCGGTGCAGTGATTGATCGTATTGAATCAAAACTGCCTTTTGATTTTATTAAATTGCACCATGAGCCGGATGGCCATTTTCCTAATGGTGTGCCTAACCCCTTATTAGTTGAGAACCGCCAAATCACTATTGATGCCGTCAAAGAGCATAATGCAGATTTAGGTATTGCCTGGGATGGTGATTTTGATCGCTGCTTTTTCTTTGATGAAAATGGCGAGTTTATTGAAGGTTATTATGTGGTTGGCCTTTTGGCTGAAGCCTTTTTGCTCGGTAGCAGTGGTGAGAAAATAGTCCATGACCCTCGTTTGACCTGGAATACGATTGATATTGTTGAGTCTAATGGTGGTGCTGCCGTTGAAAGTAAAACCGGCCACGCCTTTATTAAAGAACGTATGCGCCTTGAAAACGCGGTCTATGGTGGCGAGATGAGCGCCCACCATTATTTCAGGGATTTTGCCTACTGTGATAGCGGTATGATTCCCTGGTTATTAGTGACCCAATTAATTTCAAACCGTGGCCAGACGCTTTCTTCGATGGTGGCAGAGCGCATGCAGGCCTTTCCATGTAGTGGCGAAATCAACCGGAAAATTGAGGACCCCGCTGCAGCTATTGCTAACGTTGAGGCGCATTTTGCCGCTGAGGCAAAAACGGTAGAACGAGTGGATGGTTTAAGCATGAGCTTTGGTGAATGGCGTTTTAATTTAAGAATGTCTAATACCGAGCCGGTGGTTAGATTGAATGTAGAGAGTGCTCAGAACCCCTCATTGATGAATGAGAAGACTGAGCTACTGTTATCGATGCTCAATGGTTAGTATTTAACCGGGTGATAAAAAAAGGAGCTTTAAGCTCCTTTTTTTATGACTGCATATTACCGGATTTATATTTGATAGTAGTCACGGTACCACTCTACAAAGTTTTTAACCCCGCTTTCTATGGGTGTTTCAGGTTTGTAGTCGACGTCTTTGATTAAGGCGTCCACGTCTGCATAAGTGTCAGGCACATCCCCGGGTTGCAGAGGTAGCAGGTTCATTTCTGCTTTCTTACCAAGGCAGTCTTCCAGGATTTCGATATAGCGTAATAGCTCGCAGGGTTTGTTACTGCCGATATTGTACAGGCGGTAGGGTGCTTTTGACGTGGCGGGGTCCGGGCTGTCGCCATTCCAGTCCTGGTTGGGTAGCGCTACGTTATCCAGTGTTCTGATGACCCCTTCAACAATGTCATCGATATACGTGAAGTCACGACGGTGGTTGCCGTAATTGAAGACATCAATAGGTTCTCCGGCCAGAATTTTGCGAGTAAACAGAAATAGGGCCATATCCGGACGTCCCCAGGGGCCGTAGACGGTAAAGAAGCGAAGGCCAGTAGTCGGTATATCAAAGAGGTGGCTGTATGTATGCGCCATCAATTCATTGGATTTTTTGCTGGCAGCATAGAGGCTAACAGGGTGGTCAACATTGTTATGCACTGAAAAAGGCATGGCAGTATTGGCGCCATAGACCGAACTACTGGACGCATATACCAAGTGTTTGGTGCCGTGGTGTCTACATCCCTCAAGGATATTTAAAAAGCCCGTAATATTGGCATCAATATAAGCTTGAGGGTTTTCGAGCGAATAGCGCACTCCGGCCTGAGCGGCGAGGTTGACCACTTTATCCGGTTGGTGGTCACTGAAAACTTTGTCTATACCTTTGGCATCTTCAATGCCAAGACGAATATCGGTAAAGCCTTTGTGGGGGGTGAGCTTGGCAAGGCGGTCTTTTTTTAGCTGTACGTCATAGTAATCATTGAGATTGTCTACGCCAATGACTTCGTCGCCTCTGGCAAGTAGACGTTGCGCTAATGTAGAGCCGATAAAGCCGGCTGTACCGGTAATTAAAATTTTCATAAATTATTGTTCCTAATACTTTTTATAATCGGCCATCCACTTGTTCTTTGGGTAATATATTTTTCACATCAAAAAGAACGTGCTTGTTATTGCCTAGCGCCCTAATAGCCGAAGCCCCCATTGCGGCGAATTGGTCATGGGCGACACAGAGTATGATGGCGTCATAATGGCCTTTTCGGGGCGAGGCCACCAGATCGTAACCGTAGGTTTCTTGTGCTTCCTGAGCAGAGGCCCAAGGGTCGTGGATGTCAATATTAGCATGATAGGTTTGCAATTGGGCGACAATGTCGACAACCCTGGTATTGCGTAAATCAGGGCAGTTTTCTTTAAAGGTCAGGCCAAGAATCAGTATATTGGCATCTACAATATGAATACGTTTTTGGGTCATGAGTTTAATGACATTGTCAGCCACATAATTGCCCATGCTGTCATTGATACGCCGGCCGGACATAATGACTTCGGGGTGGTAGCCAATTTCCTGAGCCTTATGCGTCAGATAATAAGGGTCAACACTAATGCAGTGGCCACCGACCAGACCGGGCCGAAATGGAAGGAAGTTCCATTTGCTGCCGGCAGCTTCCAATACCTCCAGAGTATCAATATCGAGGCGGTTGAAGATTAGGGCTAGTTCATTAATTAGCGCAATATTAACATCCCGCTGGGTATTTTCGATGACTTTGGCCGCTTCGGCGACTTTGATGCTGCTGGCTTTATGGGTGCCCGCGGTGACGATTCTCTGATATAGCTGGTCAATATAATCGCTGGCTTCGACCGTAGAGCCAGAGGTGACTTTGATAATATTGCTGACTCGGTGTTGTTTGTCGCCTGGGTTGATTCGTTCCGGGCTATAACCAGCATAGAAGTCACGATTAAAGTCCAGCTTTGATAAGTTCTCAATAATCGGGATGCAAATTTCTTCAGTGCAGCCGGGGTAAACGGTTGATTCATAAATCACAATATTCCCCTTCGATATAATGCCTCCAATCAGTTCGGATGCCTTTATAAGGGGGGTTAAATTAGGTTGCTTGTTGTTATCTATCGGCGTGGGCACTGTAACGATATAAATATCGCAATCTTGAAGTTCAGCGGCACTGCTAGTGAAGGACAGGTGAGCCGCCGTCGCCAGTTCTGCTTCGCTGAGTTCCAGGGTGGTGTCATTGCCCGCTTTTAGCTCGTTAATGCGCTGTTGATTAATATCGAAGCCTAGGCATGGCAGGGTTTTGCCGAACTCCGCGGCAAGGGGTAATCCGACGTAGCCGAGACCTATGATCGCGATTTGCGGATGTTCCTTAAATGTCATGTATTACTCCTATAAATATACTGCTTTTGCGCCATCAATAAGTGCGGAGATGGCCCTGTCCACTGGCCTGCTAACGCTGTTGCTGCTGACCACCAAGGGACTCTGTTAGTGCAGGGCTGTTCTATTATAGTCAATGATGACCCAAGAGGTGGCGCGGTCGATATCCAGTGAGGGGCAGATTGGTAAAAGTTGGCAATATTTACTGCTAATTGGTCAATAATTGCTCATTCATTATGTGGGGAGCTTCTCGTTGATTAAAGCTTAATTGGCATAATTACCAGTAAAGATGCAGAGCATTGAATACAGACTATATTAAAATGGTTTAGCGATTAAATAAGAGTGTAATAGATCCTGAGAAACGGGGCTTAATCAATAGAATATTCTGGTTTGGTGGCTCAGGTTCTTTTGCCAATAAATAACAAGTGATAACTCGCGTATAATGGCTTAACACGAGTGATTGGTGCTCAATGAGGGAGTAACTTAGCTAAGTGGCACATATTCAAGTCTTTAATCATCATGTTCAGCTGCCCTATATTTTCTTATCGATTGTAGAATTTTTTGTGCTTGGCCTGACTGCCTATATAGGCTTGGCCTATAGCACCCTCGGTGTCGATCTGTTTTTCTATAGCCCGTCCCCTCAGACAACGCAATATGTACTGATTTACGCCTCTGTCATGCTGTTATCTACCTACGCTATGGGGGTGTATGGTGCCGGTATCTCCGAGGGTTTTGGCAGTATGTTTATCCGGACGGTAGTCAGTTACTGTCTTTTGGGTGCAGCTTCGCTGGTGTTACTTAGTTATGTATTGATAGGCCTGACCGAGAGTCGGGGGGCCTTATTTGCTTCTGCGACCCTATCTTTACTCGGGGTGGCGCTGGTGCGCTGGTTCTTCTATTCGATAGTCGATGCGAGTCAGCTTAAACGTCGTATATTGGTATTGGGTGCAGGTCAGCGTGCCGCCAAGATTATCCAGCGTATTGAGGCTGAGCAGTTTATCGGTAGTGAAATTATTGGATTTATTCCATCTGATCCTGATGAGCCGGTCGTTGACAGGTCTTTGCTGTTAGACCCGGTAGCAGGGCTTAGGGAGTTAGTGGAGCGCCTGGAGATAGATGAGATCCTGGTGGCCATTGATGAGCGCCGTCGCGATAAAGGTAGCTTCTTTCCTTTGCAAGAGCTGCTGGATTGCAAACTGTCTGGCACCCGCATTACCGAGGTTGTTGAGTTTTACGAGCGTGAATTCCTAAGGATTGAGCTGGCAGAGATTACTACTAGCTGGATGTTGTTTCGCAATCAGTTCCGTTATAGCCAAAGCCGTGATAAGACGAAACGGGTCTTTGATATTGCCATAAGTTTGGCCTTGCTGTTCTTGGTATGGCCGCTGATGTTGCTGACGGCTGTTGCGGTATTTCTGGAAACCGGAGCGCCTATTTTTTATTCCCAGCAGCGTGTTGGTTTTAAAGGGAAGATATTTAAAATCTATAAGTTTCGCAGTATGAGGCAGGATGCCGAGAAAGGTGGCAAGGCTGTGTGGGCGCAAGCGAATGATAGTCGGGTGACCCGAGTGGGGGCTTTTATTAGAAATACCCGGCTCGATGAGCTGCCGCAGCTGTTTAATGTGATTAAAGGCGAGATGAGCTTTATTGGGCCCCGCCCTGAGCGACCTGAGTTCGTAGAATCCTTGTCAAAAGAAATCAAACTTTACGATATACGCCATAGGGTGAAGCCGGGTTTGATGGGGTGGGCACAGCTCAAATATTCCTATGGCGCCTCTGTAGATGATGCTGCTAATAAGCTAGTCTATGACCTATACTACGTAAAGAATCACAGTATTCTGCTGGATATATTAATCGTTGTGCAAAGTGTAGAAGTTATTCTGTTAGGTAAGGGAGTTAGATAGTATGAAACGCATACAATCCAATCATTTTTTAGCGGGTTTAGCAGCGTGGTCGTCATGGCTGTTGCTGACTATGGTTGTCTTACTTTCTGCCTGTAGTAGCAATACCTCCCAGCCAATCATGGCACCTGAAGATATTCAGGAATACAGTGCGGAGCCTTATAAAATTGGCGTAGGTGATATCATAAAAGTTGATGTCTGGGGCAACGAGAAATTGAGCCTTGAAGTACCTGTGAGGCCCGATGGAAAAATATCCATGTCGCTGGTAGGTGATGTGTTGGCGGCTGGTTTTACCACAGAGTCGTTGGCTGAGTCAGTGTCAGAAAAATTATTAGAGTATATCAAGAACCCTCAGGTAACCGTTATTGTCACCAACCCCAGTAGCTCAGATTTTCAGCAGCGCATTCGAGTGACGGGTGCGGTGCAAAGTCCGCAGTCAGTCCCCTATAGAAAGGGTATGACTGTATTAGATTTGGTGTTATTGGCAGGTGGCCCCAATGAGTTTGCAATCAGTAATGATTCCAAGCTTTATCGTAAAGTACAGGGGCAGGTTAAGGTCTACCCCATTTATCTGGAAGATATCTTGAGGTCGGGAAAGCTTGATACCAATTATATGTTAGTTCCATCTGACATAGTGACTGTTCCAGAACGATCGTTTTAGGAGGTAGGAAATTTAGAAGATGGAAACTAGCTATTATACAGAGCTTTTAACGGCTGTTGTTCGTGAGTTGATTGAGTGGCGAAATTGGGTCGTTGGGGTATTCCTTGTTGTGGTTTTCACTGTGCTGGGTGTTGGCTTTTTTTGGCCGGAGCGTTATGAGACCAGTGCCATGCTCTACGCTGATGTAACAAATATTATTCAGCCTCTATTGAAAGGCCGGGCCGAGTTGACCGCTATTGATCGATCGGAGCAGGCCAGAGAGCAAATCTATACCCGAAAGATCATGCTTAAAGTCGCTAATGAAATTGGCATGATTGACAGCTTTACCACTGTTGAAGAGCAAGAGGGAAAGATTGCAAGCTTAAGAAAAAACATTGGTATAAAAAATGAGGGGAAGAATTACTTTAGGGTTAATTATTCAAATCATAACCAGGACACCTCCTTTAATGTGCTCAATGCTGTTGTCGATTCTTTTATTAAGGAAACCTCAGAGAAAAGACGAAAGGAAAGTCGTAGTGCTTATGAGTTTATTGAGCAGCAGGTTGTTTCCTATAAGCGTCAGTTGTTATTGGCGGAAACACAGTTAAAAGAATTCAAATCAAAAAATCTGGATGGCGATCAGCGCTCAGTGTCTGCACGAATTAATCAGTTACGTTTACAGATTGAAGAGTTGAAACTTACTATTGGCGAAACAGATGCTAGAGATAAATCACTTCGTGAGCAGATGAAAAATGAAAGCGAGTATCTTTCTGCAAAAAGCAAAGTTGATGAAGAAAAGGCCAGGCTGGCTATGCTAAAAGAGGCTCTTGATAAATTGCGGTTAAGCTATCAAGAAACCTACCCGGATATTGTTACGTTGAAGCAGCAAATTTCAGCTCAGCAATTAGTGATAGATGCTATGAAGGGGTCAGATTATCGTTCAGGGTCCTCGTCTTCAGAGTCAATAGAAAACCCATTATATGAAGAGCTCAGAAAACAGCAGGCCGAGGCCGAGGTTGATTTGCGCAGTCAAAAGAATCGTCTCGCATCCGTTGAGAGAATGTTAGGCGAAGAATATCAGCGGGCTGAAAGAATCGCGTCCAAGGATGCAGAGCTGGCAGAATTAGTGCGAGATTATGATGTTACCCGTGATATCTATGAGGAAATGTTAGGGCGTAAAGAGAAGGCCCGGCTGTCAATGGCTCTGGATGTAGAGGGGCAGGGGGTGAGTTTCAAGATTCAAGAACCGGCGGTATACCCGTTATATCCCTCAGGCACACGGTTTATTCATTTTGCCCTGGTGGCACCCATAGCAGGTTTGTTAGCTGGAATTGGCCTTGTCATTCTTTATGTCATTGTGGATCCACGGCTTAGGTCACCTTCCAAACTGGCAGATTCATTGCCGGATAATATTGAACTGTTGGCCGTGGTTCCGCATATTCGAACTAAATTGTCGGCGCGATTGGTGCGTGTGGATATGCTGGTTTTGTCACTGGTCTGTTTGATTGCTATGTGTATATATGGCGGTTTGGTATGGGGGCGTTTAAGTGGCTACTTATAAGTGGGTGTTAATGTTTCTGAATGAGAAAACCTATGACTGTTGATGCAAGTGATAAAAACGCTGATGGAATCGCGCTAATGTCAGAGGTTACTCTAAAGACTCAGGATGAGCTGGCGGCGTTTAAAATTATTTATCCGGGCATGCCGCAGCGTGATGTCCTAAATACCTTTAGGGATTTACGTACAAAGTTATTGCATAAAACCCAGGGTAGCAACTGTGTATTGTTAGTCAGTTCACTAAGTAGTGGGGCAGGCTCCAGTTTGGTCGCTATGAACCTGGCGACATCCTTTGCGCTGGATGAGCAGAAGACAGCGATTTATATTGATTGCAACTTTGAAGACTCTTTTAGCGAAGAGCTGATAAAAGGAAGTTTTGATGTTGGACTAATGGACTATTTAGATGATGCCAGTCTTGATCTGAAAGATATTATTTACTCTGCCGGAATACCTCGGGTGCGCCTGATACCACCTGGAGCAGGGGATGATTCTTCAGTGGAGCGACTCTCATCTCCCCGTATGGTGGAGTTGATACAATCAGTAAAAGCTCGTTACCCGGACCGTTTTGTGGTGTTGGATGTGCCTCCTGTCGGAGACTCTTCTTTGGCGAGGATTTTGTCTCGGGTATCTGATATGGCGGTGTTGGTCGTGCCTTTTGGTAAAGTGACATCGAATCAGGTTATGGCCGGTGTAGATGCAGTGGGCGAAGAGAAATTTGCCGGATTGGTGTTTAATAATTAAAAGCGAGGTGCTCAGAAGCCTCAGCAAGCTGGCAATAAGCAGAATTATAAGCAGAGCTATCCAGTTTCCCCAGCAGTGGAAATTCGGTCTTATCAATAAAGGGTAATATCATGCCGAGAAATAACAATAGGCTAACAAAAAGTTTTACACATCAGCGTCTGTGGCTTCTTCTAGCTTCCTCCGTCGTAGCTGCAAACAGTTTTGGTCTGGAAATCAATGCCTCTGCGGGCTTGCAGGCAGAGCATAGCGATAATATGACCAAGGTGCCAGCCAATAAGCGTAGCGATTTAAAAAGTACCGTGTCTGCATCTATTAATGCCTTGCATAAAGGTGAAAAACTGACCTTGGACTTAAGTTATCGCGGCGACCATTCAACGTATCAGCAAGATAGTTTTGATGATGAGACCAGAGTCAATGGTAATGGTAGTTTAGTGTACGAACAAATAGACCAGCAGTTGATCTGGACTTTAGAGAACTCTCGAAAAAATGTAATAAAAAATAAAGCACTGAATGATGTCGAGGAGAACCGTGAGGATCGATCCATCTCAAAAGCCAGTGTCGATTTAATATTACGCCCTACTTCGGTGGATAGTATCACCCTTACTCCGAGCTATACCGATATAAAATATGAAGATACAGATGATCAGGACTCTGAGCGAGTTGGTGGGGTGTTAAGCTGGAATCATGCTCTTAGTAAAATCGATAGTTTTGGCTTGCGGGTCAATTATGACGACGTGACCTTTGATAGAGATATATTTGATTATGAGTATTACCTATACACTGTTAATTATCAGGCGCAGTTGGCTAAGCTGAGTTACGCTATAGCCGTTGGCGTTAATGAGTCGAAAAGGGTTAGCGACGATTATGATGGTCAATATATTAAAGCCAATGCGGCCTACAAGCTCAATGCAGGGGTTTTTGATCTGGCTGTATTGCAAGAGCTGACCGATACCTCTCGCGGGACTAATAATGAGGGGGTAAGTGAAAGCTCTTCTGATTTTGAGTTGATTGATGTGTTTGAACGGAGAAATATCGAGCTTAGTTATAACAATCAGGCAATTTGTAATTCCTGTAATATCGAGTTGACCTTAAGTTATGAAGATGAAGACTATGAGTTTCTTCCCCGTGATAATGAAGAGTATCAACTGAGTGTTGGCCTCTCTTATCAGTGGACGCGGTTAATTAGCTTGAATGTCAAAACCGAGTGGCAAGATGTGAGTTTTTCTAATCAAGTGCTTGGTCAGGGTGATTACGAAGGGGTGGCATACCGTACAGGATTGAATTGGCAGGTGGCTGCAAAGCTTTTAACAAGCGTATATATGGCCTATGAAGACAGGGAGTTTGATAGTGGCGTCCGTGATTATGATGAGTTGAAAGGCGGCGTTTCAATAAATTATAGCTTTTAATTTGGTCTCTAATTATGTCAGTCAACGTCGCTAATGCACTTACCGTTGATGTGGAGGACTACTTTCAGGTAGCCGCACTATCTTCAGTGATTAAGCCCCATCAATGGGAGCAATATGATCGCGGTCGGGTAGTGCCCAATACGCAGCGATTAATGGATATGATTCAGCAGGCCGGACATGGCGCTACATTTTTTGTGCTGGGTTGGATTGCGGAGCGTTATCCTGATTTGGTCAGGCAGATTGATAAGGCCGGATTTGAAGTGGCCAGTCATGGTTATTCCCACCAGTTAATATATCAGCAGTCTCCAGCAGTGTTTAGAGAAGAAACTATCAAGAGTAAAAGCCTGCTCGAGGATATTATCGGCAAGCCTGTTCGGGGCTATCGGGCGGCAAGTTATTCAATTACTCCAGCGTCTGAGTGGGCATTGGATATTCTGGCAGAGCTTGGGTTTAGCTATGACTCGTCATTATTTCCGGTAAAGCATGATCGCTATGGTATGCCAGGGGCCAAGCCGCTTCCGCATAGGCTTGAAACGCCATCGGGTGAAACGCTGGTTGAGTTTAGTCTGACCAGCCTGGATATCATGGGCTACCGATTGCCTATCGCTGGTGGTGGCTATTTCCGCCTTTTTCCCTACTGGTTTAGTCAATGGGCGCTGTCAAAACATCTGGCCAGGACAAATAAGCCCTTTGTTTTTTACTTGCACCCCTGGGAAATTGATGTCGACCAGCCAAGAGTTGCTGGCCTGCCGCTAAAGTCGGTCTTCAGGCATTACAATAATTTAGATAAATGTGAAAAAAGATTAAGCACCTTGTTGTCTAAATATCATTTCAGGGATATGGAGACCGTTCTTGAGAGTGAAGGGTTGCTCTCTCGATGCTAATAATATTAGGTGTGGTGATATAGTGGATGTTAAGTCGGTTCTGAAGGGCGAGCACAAAGAAACGGTGTTTAAACCGTTTGTCGGTATTCTATTAATCTTGCTCGCTCTATTTATTGCTTATAGCTCAACATTTAATGTGCTATACCAGCGTTGGATAACATTTGATGAAAGCTTATCTCATGGGCTTTTAATCTGGGTGCTATTTTTCTACCTTATTTGGATTTACTGCCCTTTGCCCAAGGTGGAAAATAACCTTGCTGTAAAATCAGTGGCGATCATACTGCTGGTCGTTTGTTCCTTGCTTTGGTTTCTCTTTAACCAAATACAAATATATATATTGGCGCAGGTGATTTTATTGCCAATATTATTCTTTGCCATTGCCGCTGCCTATAGTTTTGGCTCTGCTATTTATTTGTTAGGCCCTATTTCATTTTTACTCTTTGCGTTGCCGGTATGGGATCATTTAAATAACCTGCTGTTGGATCTTAGCAGTCTGGTGGTTGGCGCTGTAGTGCATTGGATGGGGATTCCTGCACTGGTGGAAGGCAATAATATACTGCTGCCGTTTGGCAGTATGCTAATAGCTGATGGATGCTCAGGGATACGTTATTTTATTGTGTCTATCGCCATCGCCTATTTCTTATGCTGTATCAATGGTTACCGCTGGTCTCACCGATTGCTGGTTCTGGTTGGTGCTGTATTGCTGGGTTTGCTAATCAACTGGATTCGGATAGTCATATTGGTAGTGGTGGGTTATACGAGTGAAATGCAAAGCCCACTGATTGCCGATCATGAGTATTTTGGCTGGGGTTTGTTTATCGTATGCTGTTTCCCGTTTATGTACTTTTTGCCCGTTGTTGATCGCGCAAAGCTGGCCCCGCCCTATGCGGCGGTAAATGTTAAAGGCCTTGCTCTGGCTATCATAATGCTGTTTGCAGGTGCTGCACTCAATGTATTTTTAGAATATGATCCAAAAGCAGAAGCAAAAATTCGTGTTGCTGATTATCTAAGTTGCAGCTTGGTTGAGAATCGCACTCAATGGATGGAAGTTACTGTGCCTTCCGGTGGATTGATTGAGCAGGGTGTGCTGGATTGTAATAACAACATAGTGATACATCATGCCCAATACCAGCGTGACAAAGCCAATGATCGACTAATGCCTTATTTTGCCAGACTTTATAATTATGATACCTGGGTATTGCAGTCTGAAAGTGAACAGCTATTTAGTGGGCAGGCCGTTAACGTTCAATATTTTAAAAGGCTTAATTCTAGTCAAAAGGTCGTCAGGCTATATTGGATGGACGTAGGTGGTTATGTCACGGCTAGTTATTGGAAGGCAAAACTATTACAAATACCTGCTCGCTTTTCCGGAAAAAATGTCTTTTCTATAGTGAATATGCAAGCCCGTTGTCAGTCGGATTGCGCGCAGGAAACCGATCAGTTGGCAGAAGAAGTTAGATACTGGTTAGACAGAAAATTGGAGGATTAAATGGAATTGATGTTTTGGTGGTCAATTATCATACTGTTATATATTTACATAGGTTACCCTTTGTTATTGTTAGTCCTGCCAGCAAAAAAAACCGCCAGTGACTCTGGCGATGATCCGGCGAGTTTTCCTGAGGTTACAATAATTATTCCTGCTTTTAATGAAGAAGACGTTATAGCGGAGACAATAAAAAACAAGCTGGACCTGGATTATCCGCAAGATAAATTAAGTATTATTGTTGTCTCTGACGAGTCCATGGATAATACCGATACGATAGTCAATGATATCGCTGCAACGGATGATAGGGTCAAGTTGATTAGACAGGTTCCTCGAGAGGGTAAGACAGCGGGTCTTAATCTTGCGATGAAGCAGTGCAGTTCAGAGATTGTCGTGTTTTGTGATGCCAATGGTATCTATGACAGGGGTGCACTGCAGCAGTTAACTGCTGTTTTTAAAGACCCTGACGTTGGCTATGTGACTGGCAAAATGATCTATGTTAATTCAGAGGGAAATGTTATTGGTGATGGCTGTAGCGCCTATATGAAATATGAAAATATATTGCGTGAACTAGAGAGTAAAGTGTCATCAGTGGTGGGCGTTGATGGTGGTGTTGATGCAATTCGGCGTGAAATATATCAGCCGATGAGAAGTGACCAGCTTCCGGATTTTGTATTGCCATTAAAAGTCATTCGGCAGGGTTATCGGGTGGTGTATCAGTCGACGGCTTTGTTAAAAGAAAAGTCACTGAGTAATAGTCAATCTGAGTTTTCCATGAGAGCCCGGGTGTCACTAAGGGCATTTTGGGCGATGTGGGATATGAAGGAACTATTTAACCCAGTGGCCTATCGTCTTTTTTCAGTGCAGTTATTTTCACATAAATTATTACGGTATTTTGCCTTTGCTCCTATTATTTTGGTTTTTCTTGCTTCTTTGGCCTTGATCGGTGAGGGCGGTATTTATCTACTGGCTTTGGTTGTGCAGCTAGTGTTATATGTTGTTGCTTGGAATGGTTATAAAAATCAAGATAGCAATAATCGTTTGGTGGCTTTGGTTTACTATTTTTTCTTGATAAATGCTGCCGCTGCGTATGCGTTTTTTAATTTTCTTCAAGGGAAAAAAATCGCTTTGTGGAAGCCGAGATTGGGCTGATATTGAATATATTATAGGACTAAATATTGCCAGATGTTATTATAAAAGGAGAATGGAATGGGAATAAAAACAATCCCACCGCAGTTGCCATAAGCTCCGGTTGTTGTGAATGGTTAAGATAAATTTTATGATTTCTTCTAATGAATAATTCAAAGAGCTTGGACTATTCAGGAAAAATTGACTTCTGGTCGTTTATGGCGGGAGTCTATGTTTTTTCCTGGTTTACTCAGCTGGGCTTAAGAATAGAGTTGCTAGGAGCAATACGTTATGAGTTTATCTTAGGTTTATTTCTGACGCTTGGTGCTTTTTTTCAGCTGTCCAGTCAGAAAATCTATAAATCAGACCGGCCTTTGGTTTCTATCAGTGTTCTATATATTTTATATATGGCTCTCTTTGTAGTTCTTTCAGTAGATGTTCTCTATTCCTGGAATATATATCTTAACCGCGCTTTTAAGTTTTCGCTTATGGCACTTTTTGTTGCGGTTTTTATAGATACGGTACCGAAGCTTAAATTTGTCCTGTTCTGTTATTTTTTGGCAGCACTTAAGGCTGGGCAAGAAGGTTTTTTGGGGTGGTTGAGTGGTTCCTTGGTATGGGAAAATCAGGGTATAAACCGCTTGCATGGTTCTATAAGCATGTACGAGCACCCTAATAATTTTGGCGGTTTTGCTGTTTGCTTGTTTCCGTTTATCTATAATTTCTTTCCTGTCGTCAATAAGCCGATGAAAATAGGGTTGATCTGTCTAGGAGTTTTTGGTCTGGTAATTTTGTTGTTTGCCGGTTCCAGAACGGGTTATGTCGCCTTTGCATTGTTGGTGCTTTATGTTTTAGGAAAAAGATTTAAGCGGGGATTTTTTGGGGCTTTTTTCCTGGCTTCTATATTGATGCTGGTCTCTCTGAATTTTATCCCTGATGAATACAAAGGGCGCTTTGAAAGTATTTTTACTCAAAAAGAGGCTGAGGGTTCTTCTGCGAATACAAGAAAGCAAATTATCTATGATGCTATTGATGTTTTTATTGAACATCCAATGGGTGTGGGTATTGGTGCATTTCCCAAGGTGAGAATAGAGATGTTTGGTGAGTTTCAGGATACTCACAATCTGTATCTTGAAGTGCTGACGAATATGGGGTTTATAGGGCTGCTTATATTTTATCTGTTTGTGAAAAGAATAATAAATGCTAATAGGCATACCCTGTCCAGATTGTCAGATATCGACACCCCTGATGCAAAGTTTATCATTGCCTGTGGCAATGCAGTGATTGCCTATATTGCGGCGAGATTGATTTTAGGCATGTTTGGTATGGATATGTATGAAATTTATTGGTGGTGGGCAATAGGCTTAACTTTGGCGTGCTGTAATATTGCTTATAAGATATATGACTCTCAGCATCGCTAGCGTCAGAGATATTACTAATACCGGTTTCACTGTGAATACATAGTGATCAACAAAGCTGGCAGATCAAGTGCTGTTGATACAATGGTAGGTCGTTTAAAATGGTTGAAAGAAAAATTAGCGTTATTATACCGGCGTATAACGAAGCGAAAACTCTACCGGTGCTGGTAGATAGTGTGCTGCGGTTTCTTGGTGTGCACTTTGAGTTGCAAATTGTCGTCGTTGATAATGGCTCGGATGATGACCTATACGGCGCGCTGCAAGATTATGATTTGGTCTATAAGAGGCTTGACGATAAAGTATACCCCTCAGTGGCCAGAAATATAGGTGCTTCACTGGCTCAGCATCATGTGCTGGTGTTTTTCGACGGCGATACTGAAATTCTGGCGCCCTGGGCCGCCAGGATTGATGATATATGGGGGGAGCTTAGTGCCGATGCTGCTCTGGTCACTGGCGCGAAGTGCATCGTTCCTCACAACCCTTCTTTTCTTGAAAAATATTGGTTTGGTATGCTGGGCGCGCTAGAAGCTCCCGGCTATATTAATGGCTGTAACATAATTACTAATAGAACCACTTTTAATCGTGTAGACGGTTTTGATAGCAGGTTAGAGACTGGCGAGGATGTGGATTTTTCCAGTCGATGCAAGGCGGCTGGTGCGGTAATCAGGCATGATGCCATGTTTAAACTGATACACCATGGTTACCCCAAGTCTCTGAAGGGTTTTATCAATCGAGAAACCTGGCATTCAAAGGGAGATTTTCTGGATTTTAGTCACTTTATTAATAGTAGGGTGGCAGTATTATCTGTGGTTTTTCTGCTTTTACATATTGCGGCGCTGCTGTTTATACCATGGAGTGGCTACTTGTCTGTTTGTAGTCTTGTCTTATTGGTCTTACTCTGCCTGCTCTCATCTTATATAAAGTTTCAGCAAATGGGCTTAAAACAGTTGCTTCTTGGTTCAGTCATTTTTTACTTGTATTTTCTGGGCCGAGCTATTGGTTTTGTACATTATCTACGGGATAAAATAGTTGGCCCTAAGCGCATTATTCAATCGTAATATTATTGGGCGGGTTTGGTGGTACCGGAGCCGTTAAGTTTTCCCCCAGAGTAATCTGGGTGCTAGCTATTGAGACGTCATTGTTGTCGATAATATGTACGAATACGGTATCCCCATGGTTAAAAGAGCCATAGTTAAGCTCAAACGTTAGCTCGGTATCTGTCCAGGAGGAGGGGAATTGTATTTCTCTGTGTGCACATTGTACCCAGTTTTCAGACTCACAAATCTCTAGACGCTTTTTCTCGCCATGCTGGACATAGAGGTCTTCGATATAAACATCAGCGTTGTTATAGCCGTTACCAAAATAATTTTGCAGGATCAGGTAGCGGTAGCGATCAAAAGGATCGGTATAGTTTGCCATATTGGGTGCGGTCCAGCCCCGGTAATTTTTCATTTCCGGATTGAAGGGTGCCGTTACAAAATTCCTGTCATGGGTAGTAATATCTAATATGCCGTCGTCTACATTGTAGTTAGACATCGTGAGAGAAGCTTCTACTCTGGTCCATTCTCCCTGCCCATGATTAGGAAAATTATCCCACGGTTTTTCGAGATAATAGCGTGGCAGGTTGCCATCATCCGTTGTGTGCATAATGGCATATTGCATCGTTGTCCAGTTGGAGCGAACGATTTCGCCCGTGTGGTCACTAATGTTGTCGGTATTACTCACGCGCCACATTTTCCATTGCCCTTCACTTTGCTCACTATTCATTTTTACCCAGTAGGTAAAGTAAATTTGCGAGCCGGGCTCCAGTTGTTCGCCAAAATCATAGACCAGGGTGGCATTCTTGTATGCACCGAGGTCCTGGGCATTACCGGTAATAACGGGTTCTCCATCAACACGAGAGTGTTCCCCTTCATAGACATAAAGGTCTGAACGAACGCCACCACCATAACTAAAGTTATTGACATTATTCGCCAGCTTCTCGCCTGGTTGGCCGGTTTTCTGGGGGGAGGTTTTATTGCCCATGACGCCAATATCTAACAAATGGCTGCCCATACCACTGCCTTCTAGCGTGATGATTTCACCATCCTCTAATAGGCCGGTTGCCTTTATCTCCGCCATAGCAGATGAAAAGGGTATAAGGCATAAATTTATTAGAGCTATTGATTTTAATGTATTTAACGAAGCTTTCATTTTGGTACCTACTATTGAATCCAGGCTAATAGATTATTAGTGCTTCTGGAGCACGGGCTTGTAAAGACATGGCCAATATAAAGATAGTATAGATGACATCACTATTTACACAGTGATCACCGTCACAAATTGTTAGCGGTTTTACCAGAACGTGATCCAATGCCATATTCCATCGGTAAACACCTAGGGTGGCTAGGTTTTAGGGAACAACCGGTGCCGTATCCGTTGCAGTAATGAGCCTTCGTAGAGTTTCCAAAATGTCATGGTAATGGTTTGCCAGCTGCGTAGCGGGAACCAGATCAGCAAGGGTGTAAAGAAGCGACTGGAGGCCATTTCAATACGCTGTATCAGTGTGGATTTTGGAAAGATATTTTCAAGAAAATCATTGACTTGCAGGTCAAGTACCAGATGAACTCTTGGTTCTGTGCCGTCATTTTTCACATAGTGTTTTTTAGTGAAATTGACATAGTGTAAGCGGCCTTCGCTAAGGTGGTAGTTAGTGCCGTTAACCGTAAAAATGACTTTATCGTTAGTGACGATGGGGATATGCAGGCGAACCTGCCCAAAGGCATAGTCGGAAACCTCATTAAAGGTATCACGGTGCTCCCGAATAATGGTTCCTGGCATTAATTTCATAATGCGGATGCGGCCATGGGGGCATTTAAAGTTGTCTAACAGTTCTTTGAGGTAGGGAAGTTCGTCGACATACTGGGTTCTTTTATAGTGACCAAATTGCCCAATACGCTGTGAGTTTTCATTGTCCGAGCTGCCATCATGAGTAACCAGAGGGATGGTGGTCCAGCCATCAGCGAGGGCGGTATCATAGTGATCCAGCCACTGCTTATCTTCGAGTTGTTTGATCTCCAGGCGCAGTCTATCAAGGTCAATAGTGAAAGGTAGTCTTTCTGTGAGGTCGTAATATTGATACATAAATAGAGCGTCCTTCAAGCCGCGATATACTAGGTCCGTTAATGATTTCCAGCTTTTTTCCTGATGAGTAATGCTTTGATCAGTTCCAGTTCTCGCTTTGATAATATCACCAGCGCCGCCACCAGATGTGAGCTGATAATCATGACTGTAGCGGTGATGATGCCGATCAAATCAAGCGCAGAGTTTTGTGGATATAGTATCGTTGCTGTATATGAAATCAATAGTGATATTACTGTGAAAATAGCACATTTTGGTAGCAGGGAGGCGCTGTTAATCGATAGGTTTTTTGGCATCAGTAAGGGCAGGATAATCAGCCGGCCCAGCACATAAGGCGTTGCTACTGCTGCTGCTGCCCCTGTGATGCCGTGCAGGGGGACAAGAATCCAGCACAGGGCAACAGATAGCAGTGTTTCAGCCAGGGCAATCCAGGCGCTTAGGTTGTGTTGATTGGTGGTCATTAGCAGGCTTTGTAAGGGGCTGCTGACATAGGCTGCCAGTCGGCCTGATGCAAGAATGAGTAAGCAGATCGTTGCTTCATGGGCGCTAAACTCCGGTCCCATCCAAAGGCTGATAAAGCTTTCCCCGACAATAAAAAACCCCGATAAGGTAATCATACTCAAGACAAGGTTGGCTTTTATAAATAATGAGATGCTGTCTTGTAACCTAAGGTAATCTTTCTTGGTGTAATACTCGGTCAGTATGGGGGAGGTAAACCCTGTTGCCTGAACCAGAAACTGCATCGCATAATCAGCTAGTCGGATACCGACATAGTAGGTGGTTAGTATCGAGTTAGATAAGAAATAAGCAATAAACCATATGTCCATTTTGTCGCGTAATATATTGGAAATATCAATGATCAGTACCCACTTACTGAAGTGTGACATATCAATCAGTGTTTCTTTGTTGATATATTTTTTTCCATAAGACAGCTCTTTAAATAGTTGATGGGTGAACCACATAAAGATAGAGGTACTGATCAAGCCAGTGACAAACATAATAATGGCCATAGTGATGATGCCGTGACCATTTGACAGAAAATAATAAATCAGGGCAGCATCTATAACACTTTTGCAAAGCCGTGTTTTGGCTACAAAATCAAAACGCATATAGGCATTGACAATGCCGGGGTATGCTTTGGATGGAAAGTCCAGCGCCAGAGAGGTGCCAAGAATAATTAGCACGATTTGAGTCAGTGACACCTGTTCAGTATTGTCCATAATAGACTCGATACCGAACAGTGCGACCAGATAAGTGACAATAACAACAACCAAGCCTAAAGCAATATAGATTAATAAAGATGTGTTAATCACTACATTTGCTTGATGAGGGTCATTCTCATGGATGCTTTTTGAGACATAGCGGGTTACGGCTTGAGAAAAGCCTAAGTCGAGAATATAAAAGCTGGCCACCACGCTGCCTATAACAATCCATAGCCCATAGAGATCTGTGCCAAGGGTGTTGATTAAAAACGGCATCATTAAGAAGCCAATAATAACCACTACCAGAGTTTGCAGTATGCGAAAGCCTGAGCCTTTCAGGATTAAGGAGGCTTTAGAGGTCATGGTCTAAGACCCTGTAGCTTGTTTTTTATTAGCCGGTGCGTGTTGACTAATTGATACAGCGGTTTATTCATGAGACTAATCGAGTAAAGTTCTGTCGAAGTTGTTGAGATAAGGCTTTTATAAGCGCTGTTTTTACCACGGCCTGCCATCAGGTCATAAGCTTGATGTTGCCTTAGGGACTCTTCAATAGCATGGCCCAGCATGAGTGAGCCGACTGCCAGATTAGAGTTCTCCAGGCTTTTAAAGCACGATTGAAAATTATAGCGTCGACCTTGCCAGCTAATGTCGAAGAGGGTGGCGATGACTTCTCCATTAAGGGACATGGTTTGCATGATTGGCAGGCCATTCTCCCGGATTAAGTCAGTCATAAAGCTCTGTAGAAAAGATTGTGTTCTGTCCGAATAGCAGGGTATGCCCCAGCGCAGCCGATGGAGTTGATTATGGGCACTGAAAAAAAGTGCCGCGTCCTCGACCGGATAGGTTGTCAGCTCAACTTTGCCAATGGCATCAAGTTTTTTGCGTTGATTAAAATAGCTTCGTCGAGTCGATGCAGAGAGTGTCGATAAATAGGTCTCGAATTCAGTGGGTTCGATTGAATAGGCCTGCTCTTTTTTCTGGATAAACAGGTGTCTTGAATACCTGGACGCGACCTGGCGCAGGCTGTCACTGGGATTTAATGAGGTATCAATATCCGCAATGCATATTTGATGAGGGTTGAGGCGCTTTATTTCGTCAGCAAAAGGGGCGTTGTCAGACATCAGCATATTGTGATTTAAATACTCGGCACGGGGAGTGTCAATTTTAGCATAGGGCATACCCGCCAGACATAAGCTGTTAACAGGTAAAACGCCTTTTAATTGGGCCGTTGTCAAATAGACATAATCCAAAGGGTCTTTTCGGCCGCCAAGGTCTATAAGCTTTAACGCGGGGTCGTTACCATAGGTTTCTATCCAGGCCTGTAGCCAGGGAGTTGACCTAAATAGCGTGCGAGAAGTTGGATGGCTCACTTTATCTTAAGCCCTCTAATTGCTGGAGATAATAGTTTTGATGGGCTTGAACGCAATACTCCCAGCTATATTTTTTCTCGACAGTATCGCGGGCATTCTGCGCGAGTTGATGTCGAAGCTCCGGGTGTTTTATCAGGTTTAAAATTTGATCTGCAAGTTGTTGGTGATCTCCTGCCTCAACTAAAAGTCCAGTAGTTGTATGCTCAACTAATTCGGGGTTGCCACCAACGTTGGTCGCAATGGTGGTGACACCTTTAAACATATATTCAATGATAGCGTTGCTTAAGCCTTCTGAGTCTGAGCAGATAATGCCGATATCAATATCATTTAAATAATCAGGGATATGACTAATGCGGCCGGTAAAAATTATCTTATCTAAAACCCCCAATTCTCTGGCTTGTTGTTCAAGGTCAGAGCGCAGATGGCCTTCACCAATAATATGCCAGCGGATATCCGGATGGTTTTCAGATACCAGGGCTGCGGCTGCAACAAATAGGTCAAATCGTTTGACCTGTCTTGTCATATTGCCAACCATTGCAATATTGGCAACACGGTCTCGAGCTTGGGAAAAGGGCAATGTGTTCTGGTCGAGACCATTAGGGAAAATCGCCATTTTCTCCATTGGTATAGCGTAGGCTTGATGAAAGTGCCGGGCAACAATCTGCGCGTTGGCAATATGCCCTGTCATTACGTGGTTGATACGTTTGAGCACAAAATTTTGTAGAGTGCTTTGCCAAAATCCCATATCTCTGAAACAGGAAATTCTGACCGGCACATTGGCCAGTTTTGCAGCTGCGCCCGCTAATATTGTCGAATCCTGAAAAAAGGTTTGTACAATACTAATATTCTGGTTGTTGAGATATTTGGTCAGTTTTAACCCTGTTAGAAACCCCTGAGGGGCAAAAATTTTAGATGTAGGCCAGTGTAGGTGAATACAGTCCTCGGGTATTAAGTCGCTATCGGACTCTCGAATCGTTAATAAATGGGGCTCAAAGATAGTTCTATCCAGGTGCTTGATCAGGCCGATAAGTTGTAGCTCCGTACCCCCTCGGACTAGTTTATCAATACAGAATAGAATTTTTATTTTATTCATGGTTGTTGGGCCGCAAGTCGAGAAGAGTTCGATAAAGCGTCTGGTAGTTGTCAGTCATAGCTCTGGCTGAGTAGTGCTCTTCCATCATCTGGTAGGCTTTGTCAGTAAATTGGCTGATTTTTCCAGATGTGTCTAGTGCAACAGTTAAAATCTTATCAGCCAGTTGCTGGGGTTTATCGATATCAATAATTAATCCGGAATCATTGTCGACAATTAATTTCCCAATATCGCCCACTTGGGTGGTGATGATGGGCGTTTTTGCGGCAGCAGCCTCTAACAGGCTGATAGGCATCCCTTCATCAATGGATGGCATGGCAAAAGCGGTGGAGATATTGAGTAGGGCAGGGATATCGTCGCGAAAGCCTAAGAAATGGACGTGCTCAGAAATCGCTAAGTGGTCAGCTTGTGCCAACAAGTCTTCTTTTAACTCACCCTCACCCACTATTAGCAATTCTACCGGGTGTCCCTGATGTCTTAATAAGGCAGCAGCCTCCAGTAGTGTTGATTGCGATTTTTGTTGAGTCAGCCGTGCAATATTGGAGACTACAATATCGCTGTCCGAAATATTCAGTGCTTTCCTTAATAGATCGCCATCCTTTTTCTGCTTGGCAAAGTCGGCTATATTGATACCGTTTTTAATAATCTTAATTTTCTCTGTAGCAATACCTTTAGAAGAGAGTTCTTCACCTATCTCTTCGGATACGCCGATAATGTATGAAAAATTCCGGTGCTTATAAAACTGTTTTTCAAGGGCTACCATAACCCGCATTTTAATCGGGCCCTGATTGGGGTTGAACCAGAGATGACAGGTTGCTGTTATGGCTATGTCAGTAAATAGTGAAATAAAGAAAGCCAGTACCGAGGGTTTATAGCCATGAGAGTGAATAATATCAATGCCTGATCTTTGAAAAGCTTTGCCTGCTAAAAGGGCATCATAGGCTATCAATGTATTTCTGATGGGAACTTTAATGGCATCGATATTCAACGCAAGAGCGGCGTCATAGAGATCATTGTTATCCTGTTCGCTATTAACGATGCAGCCAATAATCGGTGTAAATTCCTGATTTGAGCGCATATGCTGAGACAGGTTTAATATGACTTTTTCAGCCCCATACACGCCTCCGCTATCTATTAGGTGTAAAACTTTTTTGTTGTTATTGTGTGGCATTATTGCGTGCCTGCTCTTGCCAATAACAGCTTAAATTGTTTCAGGCTGTCTGGTGCAGGTATCCTGCCCAGTTCAAACTTTCGGCTTTTATCGATAGAGCGATTAATGGCCAGAACACCATACTGATAGTTAGTCTCTTTAGCGATAGAGAGGACGGTATTGTTAATATCTTCTGACCGCCCGTTTGGATAGCAGATACCGTTGGGTCTTTTGCCAATCTGTTCTTCAATTCTATGCATTGAAAGCAGTAGTTCCCGTTCAATGTCTTGATCATCCAGATTGGAAAGTACTGGGTGTGTAATGGTGTGACTGCCAATATCAAGTCCCTGCTCAGACATGTCTTGTAAGTTGCGCCACGTCAGTGGGCGGTAATCATTGGTGGGTTGCTCTGGTGGAATAACTTCCAGTTGTGCAAAAAGGTGTTGGAAGATTGAATCGCGTTCAGTCGTGGATAGTGGCAATAATATATCGGCAATTCTACTCCAGGCTGTTTGTATCTCATGTTTACCCAGCCGTATTTCGCCAAGTATAGGGTGAGAGATAATGCTTTTATGGGTGTTGTTGAGTAAGTACCGAAGGATGTCTGGCCATAGCCATTGTTTGCCATCAATAAACCCTGTCGTTATATAAAGGCTTGCGGGTAGTTGCAGTTGGCGAAGGATTGGCCAGGCCTTATGATAAAAATCACCATAGCCATCGTCAAAGGTAATGGCTACAGAGTATGGCTCTACCGTATTGTTGTTAAGTCTCTCTAATAACTCATCAATCGAGATGACATTATAATTTTGCATCAGATACTGCATTTGTTGTTTAAAAACGCCCGGTTGAATGGCGCCTGATTCCGGGCGGTTTAGAATACGGTGATACATCAGTATGATAGGTTGGGAGCGTTTTATATAACGCATGGCGGGTAAGATACCGCTATATAGCACGATGTTTTTTGATAGCGCCTTCAGACTATTTGAGCTGACTATTTTTTTGCTATAAGTTGCCAGATTTGAACCGGGAGTGTCTAGCTCTTCATAAATATCGGTGAAATCCTTGACCACTTCATTGAAGCTGAATTTATTAATGGCATGTTTTAGTGCCGCTTGCCCCATCGTTGCCCTGTCTTCTGGATGAGTCAGTAGTCGGTTAATGGCTGTTGCCAGCTCTGCTTCGGAGTGAACAATCAGCCCGGTTCTATTGTCTTCAACGCTTTCCAGGGCAACACCATCCATATACGTTACAATAGGTGGTATGCCGCAGGCCATTGCCTCAATAATCACATTGCCAAAGCCCTCCTTTCTGGATGGGAGAACAAATAAATCAGCCAGCTTCATATATTTATCGACTTGATCGGAAGCCCCTTGAAACTGAACGCTTAGCTGTTGCTCGCTGGCAAGTGCTTGCATTTTTTCTGCAAAAATACTGAATTCCTGTGTCTCAAATTCATTGGGTCCTACCAGAAGAAGTTTGGCTTTGGGGTTGTTCGCCATAACTTTCGGCCAGGCCTCTAGCAGAATATCGACACCTTTACGTTCAAGAATCGCGCCAACGAACAACACATATTGTGCATCTTCGTCCAATCCGAAGTCCCGTCGTAACGCTTGCTTTTCTTGAGTGGATACAGGGCTGAATCGTTGTGTGTCGACACCCTGGCGCACTTTGGTGACTTTGTTTACGTCAAATTTCAGTTCATAGCAGGATTCTTCAATGGCTTTAGAGATAACCATAAAGGCATCTATTTTTCGTAATACTTTAAACCTCACATTCATAAATCGATAGGCGGTGGATATGGACTTAGGGTCGTCGGCACCCAGTAAGACCATTTGCATAATTATTTTCTTATTAAATAATTTGCAAAACAGGGTTAGTAGGCAGTATTCATCGACATGACCACTAAACTGGAAATAATCATATTTGTGCCTGTTGCTCCACAAAAATAATAATATCCTAAGAGCCATTTTCATTTCATGGAATTTGGCATTGGGTTGGTAGGGTATACGATTAACTTTAATGTTATCAATATAATCTGTTTTAGGCAGGTGACCATAATCCAGTGTCAGCAGCTCGATGGAGTAACCCTTTTTAATCAGGTAAGGGAATAAAGCCCTGAGATAGATGCCGTGGCCAGAAAATAATGGGGCATATTCATGTATAAAAAATAAGACACGCTTGTTTTGTTTCATTAGCTGGGCCTACTTGTCCTTTATGGTATTGATTTCATCTAGAATTAATGTGATGCGTTTTTCCCATGAGTTATCAAAGGCAAGTTTAACTCTGGCCTCAGTCTCACCATTGTCACCTGCCAACGAGTCGTCTATTGCTTCGAGGAACTCGCCATGGCTGTGTGCAATTGAAATAACATCGGCCAGTTTATCAGCCCCTGAGGTGTTGGTTGTGACCAGTGGTTTGCCACTGGCAAGGTAGTCATAGAGTTTAATGGGGTCATTGCCATTGGTATGTTCATTAATTAAGTTAGGTAGTATGCAGACGTCAAAATAGTTATAAACACTATAGAGTTGAGTGTATTGACGAGGTGGTAATATATAAACATTGTTATTGCTCTCGGCTGCCATGCCAAGTGGATGCTCATCCGTCGATGGCCCCATAAAAACAAAGTTGTAATCCGGCCTGCTTTTAGCCATATAGTCGATTAATTCACTGTCCAGTCGCGTTGGGTTAAGCCAGCCTATATAGCCTATAATCGGGCCGGATAGAGCTTCCAGTTCTGCTATAGTAGCCAGTGTGCCGGGCTGCTTGAAGGTGAAATAATTGGTTGCATTGGGTACTTGCAGAACATGCTTGGCAATAGTTTTTGCCTGTTGGCTCAGTTTTTCATTGATAGTTAAAACTATATCAGCGGTTTTTAAATAATAGTCTACGGATTCAGTAATTTTCCTTTTATTGTCTTCGTTGCTTTCGAAGGCTGAAAAATCATCAGACCAATCAAAAATCTTAATATCTGCCTTTTCCCATGTGGGTCTTGTCAGGGTATGCATCGCCGATGCGTAGTCATTGGCAATCACTATAGTTTTTTTATTGCCTATATTGATGATTTTGAAAAAAAGCCTTTTGATAATGTGTGTGAGTGCTTTGAAGCGTAAGCTAAAAGGAAAGAATAGAGGCGTATATACCCTGTGTCCTTGCCGATTTTTTGGACGCACAAAGGACCAGTTGTATCTTCTTGGGGGGCTTAGCTCATGCTTTGGGTCTGTCAGTAGTTTTCCCAGCCAGACACCAGAGTTGACGTAATAAGATTTTTCAATATAGCTTTGTTGTGCAATGTGGTGGAAGATGGTTTGATTTCTCTTCCAGTAGTCTGACCATGGGTTGTAGCCAAAGTTAATCAGTTGGTACTGCTTGTTGTTCTTCATGGCCTTACATCGACTTGCAGGTTGCAAATGGAGAATCTGAACTTGCCGTTTTTAAGTTGGGGTATTGATGGCACGTCATTGATAATAAGCTCGACCTTGTCGCCAAAAACATCGGCTAATTCCTGCTTGAGAGCGGTATCGGTATGGTCGTTATACTCATGGCCTTTTACCCGATTGATCTCAAGTGACTCAAGACTATTTTGTACAAGTTGCATCTGCTCAATGCCGGGGATTTTAGTTAGGGTCCTTTCGATAAGCGAAATACCTGATACTTGTCCGCCACTATCTGTTTTAAGAAAATCAGCGACACGGCCTTCCAGTCTTTCTAGAAAGGGGAGTTGTCTTCCGCAGGGGCATTGGCGATTAGACAGTACGCCGACATCCTCTACACGGTAGCGAATTAATGGCATGCCAAAATTATTCAGGTCTGTAATCACCAGTTTCCCGGGCTGTCCCTGTGGCACGGGCTTGTCATTATCATCCAGACACTCGACGATGACATGGCTGCTGTTTATATGCATGCCCTTATGCTGCTCACATTCGCAAGCGATAAGCCCAACTTCCTCACAGCCATATCGGTTGGTTACAGCTTGTTTGAACACCTGCTGTATGATTTCTCTTTCGTTATCCAGCAGCATCATAGAGGTGGCAATAATCCCCTTGAATGGCGGCGCCTCGATGTTGTTATCGACAATATACTTAGCCAGGATATAAATTGAATGGGCATGGCCAAAAAGAATGTCAGGTTTAAAACTCTGGCATTCGACAAGAAAGTCTTTAATGCTTTCCTGATCGATCTTCATGGTGTCCAGGCAGATGCTTCGTTCAAGCAGAGCAGATCGTAAGCGCTTCTTCAGCGTGTCGGCTGTTGGAGGATTTCCCCATAGCGCTGCCGTTTTATAGCCTGGTTTCCAGCCGGCCCAGCTGTCTGCGAAGTTTTGAGCGCCATTTCTCTTTTGCTGGCAGAGCTTGTCGAAGTACAGGTTTAATGACGTGCCTGTTGAGCCGCCCGTTTTAGCCATGACCAGTTCTTCGATGTTGTACTGGTTGCTAATAAAATGTGCAGTATTTTCCCGCAGTTCTATTTTTGTGGTTACCGGGATTTCAAGCAGCACCTCTAGCGTGTTGGTTTTTTCTATGTCGATATGCTTTAGCCGTTCGCTATACCAGGGGCTGGTTTTTTTGGCATGGCCTAGAATGTGTTTTAACTTTTCCAGCTGAATAGCTGCAATGTCTTCTGGCGACAGCCATTGTTGCTGCGCCAGTGATTTCGTGGTTTCAATTCTATTGTTACCCTCTTTAAATTCCCAGAGCTGGTAAACTCCCCAGGCAATAAAATTGTCAATCTGCTTTAGCATCTGGATAACCTTTGTCCGTATATTGCTTCTTACTTGAAGATGCTGTTATTAAATATAATGGCGTAAATATATGTAGATTTTTCGCTTTTGTTAAAGGTTATGATTCCAGTATGTAAGTGCTATAGTCGCGCAGTATATTACGCTGGATATATCACAGCAGAGCTTCTGCCTCCTTAAGATGCTGGCTGATTTCTTTTGATTTACCATTAGTGAGGCTTTCAGCTCTTTCCAGCAATTTAATGCCTTCTGCTACCTTGCCCTTTTGCACTAAAATCCAGCCATAGGTATCAAGAACGCCTGGGCTGTTTGGGACTGTCGCATAAGCCTGACTGGCGGTTTCTTCTGCTCGCTCATCCCCTTTTTCATAATATAGCCAAGCCAGATTATTCAGGGCGATACCATCTTTAGGGTTCAACTTGATAGCCCGGCCATACAGATCGGCGGCGGCGTTGTTATCACCGTCTTTCTGAAACTCTATAGCTTTAAGCGTAACCGGGTTAGAGCTCTGCGGGATTTTACTTATCCAGTCATCCAGTAGGCTCATGGCCTTTTCAGCGTTGCCGGATTTTTTCAAAATCGTATAGTAAAGCGAACCTATGCGCCCAGAGGGAGATTGTTCCCAGGCCTTTTGTATATGGCTGATTGCCTCTGGCCACTGCTGTTGTTCGGCACGTACCTGAGCTTTGAAATACTTCCCGGCAACGCTGCCTTGCTCGCTTTGCTCTATTTGCTCAGCAATTTTCATGGCTTCATCAAAATTTTGTGCTTGTATTTCAAGCTTGATCAGTTCAGCCTGAAGGATGCCATTATTGGGGGCTAATACGATGGCCTTCGATAGCCGGTTGCGACCAGTGGCAATATCCCCGTCAGCCAAAGAGCGCAGTGATTGGGTTCTGTAAATATTGATGGCTGTGGATCGGGTGTAGTTTGATATTGGTTTGCTATCTATAGCGCTATCGGCAAATTTCAGGGCCATTTCACCCTGGTTTTCGATAGCGTAATATTCGGCTAGCACTGTATGCAGGGTGCTGTTATCTGGCGAGGCTTCGGCTTCAGTGCTTAGTTCACTGATAACTTTATCGCCATCATTGTTAAGTTGGTAGCCAGTGATAAGCCCTTTGTAACCAGCGGTACTGGGTTTTACAGCCAATGATTTGCGGAAATTATTAATGGCTTTAGAGGGTTTTTTCTCAGCCAGCTGTAATTGACCGAGAGCTAATAATGCGGCTGCATTATCAGGAGCAAGGCTAATAGTCTTGTTTAGGTTCTTCTCGGCAGCAGCCAGATCTTTGTTAATGGAGTTAATCCGCGCAGCTTGTAAATAGGCCTTTGGATCTTCCGGGTTTTGTTGGATAAAGCGGTTGTTGAGTTGTAAGGCTTTATCCTGTTCACCATTGTTCAATAGTGCGTTGATATAATCATCTTTGATATCCTGACTGTTGGGCGCTTTTTCCAGGGCGGCATTATATTGTGCGTAGGCCTGCTCGTTTTTATCCAGAGCCAGATAATGGCGGGCTAGTATGGTGTGTAATTTGTAGCGTGTAGGGTCAATCGCCAATGCTTTTTGTAAGGCCAGCGCTGCGCGTGTATCCGTGTTGTCGATATTTAATAGTGCCAGACCATAGACTGCCTGGATGCCAGCATCTTCAGGGTGTGATAACAGGGCTTTTTCCAGTAGTTCGACGGCTTGCTTGGGCTTTCTCAGTCGTAATTGTGTCAGTGCTGTCGAGCTAATTGCCTGGCTGCTTGATGTTTCTGCATCAATATTTTCCTCAAGTAATTTGCCAGCTTCTTCCAAGTCCCCTTGCTGCAAATTGATGATGCCCAGTAACATACCACTCATGCTGTTGCCTGGGTTATTTTCATAAAGCTCTATCAGAAGTTCTTCAGCTTGTTCGATATCCCCTGATTGATAGAGGCCGAGAGCTTCGTTGTATTGCTGTCTGGCTTGGTGGGCTTCCGGGTTGGCCTCGGCCAGAATTTTGGTATAGATCAGGCTTTCGCTGGGGCGCCCAAGCTCCGTTAGCGTTTGGGCCAGTCTCGACAGTACTGTTGACTTGAGGCTTGTCATGATGTCAGTTTCTGGCAAATGTTGTAGAGCCTGGGTGAGGTAGTTTTCTGTGTCGTCTAGCTGATTATCCAAATAGGCAAGCTCTGCTTTATAGAGCAGAGCTTCCGGGTTGTTGGGATCTTGCTGAAGTAGTTTATTCAGTGCCAGATTGGCGCTTTGATTTTTTTGATTTCTTAATTGCAGCTGGATATAAGCTAGTTGTGCTTCAGCATTGCTTGCGTCTTTGGCGAGTAGGTCAAGGTATATTTTTTCAGCGCTCTCAACATGGTTGAGGCCTCCCTCGATACGCGCTCGGACCAGCATGGCCTCGATGGATTGTTGGTCGGTATTCTCCAGCATCTTGCTGGCAGATTGATACTTCCCGACCTGTGAGTAGGCTTTGGCTAGTGGCAGGCTCACCTCATTAGTATAGGTCTCTGATAAGGGTTCCAATGTTTTGATGACTGCAGGGCTACTGCCCAGGTTGCTATAAATTGTTGCCAGAACCAAGTGGCCCTGTGCTGAATCCGGTGAATACTTGATGACATTGCGTGCTTCGATAATGGCGGCACGATATTGCCCTTGCGACATGTAGGAGGCAGAGGTTTTTTTGTGAATTTCTGCTTGTTTGGCGTTGTCAGCTGCCGGGTCGGAGCATCCTGTAAATATCAGGCTGGCTGAAAGTAGTGTGACGTAAAGGTAGTTCCTGATATACGTTGTAGTCATAGATCTATTCATTGATAGTTAATCTCCGCAGTCCAGTTTGCTGATTGCTAGTTTTTAATTGGTCATTTGGCTGTTAGGCCGTGATGTTATATTTTTTTACCAGGTCATATAGTGTCGGTCGTGTTACCCCTAATAATTTGGCTGCGGCAGAATAGTTGCCATCAGTCATTGAGAGCGCTCTATTAATGGCGCTCTTTTCTGCATCCTGGCGAACCTGGCGCAGGTTAATAGAAAAGCTTTCTACGGCTTCAATGGTTAAATCATCGGGGTTAATATGCTTGGTGTCGCACATGATAATGGCGCGTTTAATTTTGTTTTCCATTTCACGGATATTGCCCGGCCAGGGGTAGGATTCAATGGCCTGAGTAGCTTCAGTAGAAAAACCCGTTACCTTGCTTTTTTGATCTGCTGTCATTGTCTCCAGGAAGTGTCGGGCCAATAAAATCTTATCGCCTTCACGTTCTCTTAATGGTGGAATGTTAATGACCATTTCACAGATGCGGTAATATAAATCTTCCCGGAAGGTGCCTTCTGCCACCATTTCTTCGAGGTTCTTATTGGTTGCGCAAACGACTCTGACATCAACCGGTAGTTCTTCCCGTCCACCCACTCGTTCGATAACCCGCTCCTGTAAAAAACGCAGCAGTTTGGCTTGTAAGGGTAAAGGCATATCGCCTATTTCATCGAGAAAGAGGGTGCCTTCCTGGGCGACTTCTACTTTACCGATGGTTTGTTTGTTGGCGCCTGTAAAGGCTCCTTTCTCATAGCCGAACAGTTCGCTTTCCATGAGGTTTTCAGGGACGGCGGCGCAGTTAATGGCGACAAAACGTTTGTCTTTACGCGGGCTGATATTGTGAATGGCTTTAGCAAAAACTTCTTTACCGGTTCCGCTTTCACCTAACAGTGTGGTGGTGACAGTGGTTGGGGCAACTTTTTCAATGGTGCTGCAAATCCGCAACATTTGTGGGTCGGTAGCGATAATGCCGTTAAGGGGAGAGGTTTGCTGGCTGTGCAGTTTTCTATTCTGCTCTTCCAGGGTATACATTTGATAGGCGCGTTGCACTATCAAATCCAGTGTCTCCGTATTGATGGGCTTTTGGTAAAAATCGTAAGCACCCAGAGCAACAGCTCTGACGGCATTTTCGTAATCATGGTTGCCGGTGACAACAATGATTTTCGATGACGGCGAAATACTGCTGACCTCCTGCACGGTTTTAAAACCTTCTTCCACCCCTTCTTCGTCGGGTGGCAGGCCGAGGTCTTGCAATATCACAGCGGGTTCATGTTGCCTGACCGCTGCGATCGCGGATTCCCGATCTCCGGCAATAACCACATTGTAAGCGTCAAAGTGCCAGCGTAGTTGGCTTTGCAGGCCAGCATCATCTTCAACGATTAGCAGTGTTTTTTCAGTTTCTTTACTCATAAGTCATTCTTAGTCATTTATAAAGCGCTAGCGGGAATGGAAATGGTGAAGGTTGACCCTTCACCGAGTATGCTGTCGACAGTGATACTACCACCCAGGTCTGAGATAAACTCCTGAGTTTGATAAACACCTATACCCATACCTTTGCCTGATTTGGTGGTATCAAAGGGCTTGAATAAGCGGTGGCGGATAAACTCTTTATCCATACCCGTGCCATTGTCTTCGATCGTAATAATGGCATTTTTTTCCTCTTGGCGTAAAGTGACATCCACGAATCCTGAGCTATCCGTCGCCTCCTGGGCATTTTTAATGATATTCGCTAACACCATGATTAAGTGGTCCTGATCGGCCACGACTTTGATATCTTTGCTTTCCAGTCGCAATGAAGGGGAAGGCTTGTTGTCCTGGCATTTTTTAGCGGCTTCCATCAGCACCTTATGCAGTTGCAGGCTTTTTATTTCGCTGGCTTCCTGTTGCTGTAATTTGCGCAGTAGATTGCTCATTCTACTGACGGAGTTATCAATCGTTTTGATGGCATCTTCGACAAAGGCCGGGTTTTCTTTATGCTTGGCTGCATTTTCCACCACCAGCGCCTGCTGGGCGATGAGGTTTTTAAGGTCGTGCATAATAAAGGCCGTTAGCTTATTAAAGGCGTCAAATTGCTTGGAGCGGGCCAGTTGTTCGGCAGCTTCGTGGCGGTCCAGATAGCTGGCAACTTGTCGGCCAACGGTTTTAAGCAGGTCCAGATCTTCCCAGGTAAGTGAGGCATCCTGCTTGGATTGTTTTAATACCATAAAACCTAACAGGTCTTTTTCCGTGAGCAGTGGCATAACCAACCATAGGTCAGGAATTTCATAGATCCATGATGGCAGTTGGCTGTTGGCCTCGCCCATGGAGGCGCGGTCCGAGCCGTGAGGTGAAAATACCCACTCCTGTTCTATCATCAATTTGCAGAAGGGGCTGTCGATGCTTTCGGTCATAGCTGCATCGATATTTTCCATATTATAGGTTTGCACGGGGCGATAAGCGCCATTGCTTTGCAGCCAAAGGCTGCCGCCCTCGCTTTTGAAGATGGAGGCAACCACCTTGATGGCCCGTTCGTGGAAGTTGTCCTGGGCTGTGGGTTGGGCGAGTGAGCTAATCAGGCCCAGCCACTCGGCACGGTAATCATATTTGTGGCGGAAGAAGTGCTTATTGATCCAGACATTAATACGCGAGCGAATAGTGCTGGAGACGAATAGGGCGACGATGGAGAGGATTGCGCCAAACAGCACTGCTACCTGTACCAGACTTCCCCAGCGGCCGCCATAAAGTTGCACGTAGTAGCCACCGATAGCAATCAGGGCAAGAAACCCGCCAGCCACCGACATACTGGTGGTATAAAAGGCCACTGGGCGCGATACCGATAGTGTGGATCGTTGTGCTTTTTGTGAGGTCAGTGTCAGCGAGCCCAGTAGCAGTGCCAGCGCTGCCAGGCCATTAATGGCGCCACGTGATTGCCAGAGTCCAAGGTCGATTTGATTGAAAATCAGGCTGTATGAAAACAGGTAAATATCGTAGGCAAACAGCGCCCCAATGCCCACACTGATCAATTTCATTAAGCGCTGCTGGCTGGTGTTTCGGTAGAGTTGCTCAACGGAGACCAGACCAACAATAGACAGAACCAGGTTGTTCCAGATCAATAGATTGCTGTCTTGTATTAATGGGCTTTTGATAAAGGTAAGCAGCAGGATAAGAGCGAGGCTACTTAGCCATAGCCCGTTGATGGTGTAGCGAAACTTGAGTTCCAGCTTTTGTCCCAGAGTGTATTGCAGTGAAGCCAGTAGTGCTGCTATCCAGGCGCCATAGCGAAGCGTTTCCAGTACCAGCAGGTATTCACGTTGCAGGGTAAAGTCCTGGTAATTGGCGGCGATTGCCACGTTCCAGAGGGTCGAGGTTGCGCTGGCAATAATTAAAGAATAGTGGGTGAGTTTTACCTTCCACAAATAGGCAAAAGCAATCGTGAGTAATGCGAATGACGCGCCACCTCCAGAGTAGCTGATATAGGCGATGTAGTTTTCCTGCATAGTGGCGGCTTAATCTTATGAATGGACGTCAATGATTCCAAACGCTGTTGAGCCCCAATATGCCCTGGGCTGCTATAAAAGCGTCAGCATGAATTATAGCTGCTTAAGTTGATATTGCTGTGTTGTGGGGAAGAAATGGTATTTTTTACAGAATAGAAAAAGCGCTGTTTTACGCCAGCGCTTAATAGGGCTTAGACAGCGCTGGATGATTGGTTGTTATTTAATCTATCGAGTACATTGCCCATGGCGCGGTCAAACAAATTGCCTTTTTCCAAAATGGTTGCGCGTCCCGCTTGCATATCACAGGCGAAGTCTTTGCGCTGTCTTTCGAGCGCTTTAAAGCCGAAGCGATTGACAAACACATAGGTGTCAGAGGATTCAATTCTTGAGGCGAGTTTGCAGCGGGTAAGCTTGCCTGTTTTGGGGTCTTCAAACGACAGCCAGGTCTGTATGGGCAGCTGCTCCGCTTTGCGGATATATTCATACGTTAGCTGCTTGTAGCGCGCTTGCTGGCGCTCTACGCCGGTCATATCCTGCCAGCTTTTGCTGCCGCTGCCTGGAATATGGCCAAGGGTTTCTGCCTGACTGGTGCTTAGTGGTCTGATGATAACGTCGCTTTGATCTGATGAGTGCAGTTCGTCCAGCGTGCTCTCCAGATTGGCTATAGTCTCGTCTGCTGCTTCGCGGGTAGCCGCAATTTGTGTCATGCCTTCGCTAATACGGTTTAGTAGGTCGGGCTTGATTTTCTGATAGCGGGCTTGAGATTTAGAGTCGTTGTGGGCGTGACTGGCCCAAATAAGGTCATCAACCAATTGGGTGGCGTCAATCCATTCTGGGCTTTCATCACCGTGTTTAAGGTGAGACATAACCAGCAGGTTGAGCCAGTGCTCGGTGAGAAATTCGCTGATTTTTTCTGGTAGTGCGGCAGCTTCGAGTTTTTCAAACATCACTTTTTGCGCCATCATCCGGGCCAGTTTGGTTCTGGCCTGGCCTTCGGCAGCTTGTCCGGTGCGTTTTTCGATTAAGGCTGACTTGTGCTCAGTTTGCTGAATAAACTTGTCCAGCTCATTCAGTTTATCAATAAATATCTGGTCGTTGTTATTGTACTCTTCATTGATTTCCTGGGTGATTTTGGTAATCAATGAGAATAGTCTGTCGCGCTGTGGCTGTGTTGATTCATCCCAGCCAATACTGGCCTCTGCAATGGCGTTGATTAATTGGCGTGCAGGATGGGAGCCTTTATTGAAAAAGGTTTTGTCGTTTAAAGCCACTTTTAAAATAGGAATTTGCAGCCGGCTGATCAGTGCCTGAACGGCCATCGGTAGATTGCTATCGTCCAATACAAAGTCAAAAAACATGGCAACCAGATTAATCACATCGTCATCGGGCTGCTGCACGGCCTTGGCAGGGGCGTCGTCAGCTTCAGCCAGAATGCTATCGATAACCTGGCGCAGGTTTTCTGCCAATTGCAGTTCCTGATTGACCGGTGGCGGAACAATGCTCTGTTGAATGGTGGTCAGCAATTGCAGCAGGTCGTTATTTGAGACGGTTGGCCCAGCATTACTTGAGTAGGCGGTGTAATTGGGAATAAGGCTTTCGATAATCTCCGGGCTTTGCTGCCTGACAGATGTCAGCAGGTTACTTAGCTCTGCGAAGTCGAACTCAACACTTTGTTGAGAGTTTGTTGCGGTGCTTGTTGCGCGGTCGCTTTGGCCCTGGTTTTGCTGGGCGTTGTTTTTGGCATAGCCACGGGTATTGGGTAGCACTCCTGCTTCAATTAGCAGGTTGTTCGCCGAAGAGTAGACCGTGGCCAGCTTTGACACTAACAGGCGGTCAAACTGCTTAAACAAAATGATGCGCGCTTTGATATTGAGGTCCAGCATTTTGCAGGCGTCGGCAAAGTAATGGCAAATCTGCTGGGGGTCCATCGGATTGTTTTGATCATTAATGGTGGTGTTCGGCATTAAATAATCAAATCTTAAATTCAGGTGGTAGAGGCTTTCCTGACAATTAACCTGAGCTTTACTTACCATGCTGGCGATAGCAACATCCTGTTCAAGAATATCGTTTTGCACCAGGCTTAGGCTGTTGTGGTCGCTATTGGCCATGGTGTTGAGGCCAGAGGATAGAGCGCTGGTTTTGGCGCTTGTGGCAATTTGATGAAAGCCCGCTTCGATTTCACCTTTGAAAGAGGCCATAACGCCGTGCTTTTTAAGGCGTACTTCGCGCATGGATTCAAAATAAAGATTTTGCTCGCTATTGGTCGCTGCTCGGCTGGACAGGTCAAAAAACAGGTCGTCACAGGAGCTGAACAGGTTTTCCAGATGGGCGAGTAATATTGATGTTGAATTGTCTTTGATCTGGCGCAGCAATACCGGGATTTCAGCAGAGCTGCTGTTATCGGGGGCTGCCTGTATATGATCAGAGTCTTTCTTCATCGTCGACGTCGTAATTCGTAAAGTTAAGCCAGGTGGCTAAATAGGGTCTCTATAGGTACGTATTAGCCAGCCCGTTAGATGCCATTGCATAGTCGCAGGTATAAATAGTTACTCAGCAAGATTTATGCCTTAACTATCTACAACTTTTTGGTAATTTTCAACAAACATTCAATGTTTTTTTAAGTGCTTGTTATTTAATGATTTAATCGTCATTTGGTGATTTGATATAGTATTGGCTTGTAAGCCTAAGTGGTTGAATTATAGTCGCAATAGTTGTGTATATTGGGCTATTTGTAAAAAAAGCCGACAACTTATCCGGTTATTCTGTGACTGCTGCGCAGGGGGGGGTATGAGGTTTGTATCAGGCGTTTCTGGCGACTGCCAGCTCTGCTAGCCGAACCAGCGACTCTTTATAAGGGCTTTCAGGGCAGTTGTCGATGACGGCAGCGGCGGCCTTGCTCTTGGCCATTGCCAGTTGCTTGGTATAAGTCAGTGCATCGCAGCGTTGTACCGCGGCGACAACCTCTTCCAGTTGTGCAAGGCTTTTGTTGCTGATGGCGCTATGAATCAGTGCGGCGTCGGCCTTGCTGCCCTGTTTCATGGTATAGATTAAGGGCAGGGTGGGTTTGCCTTCTGCCAGGTCATCCCCTACATTTTTTCCCATTTCGCCGGCGTTGCCTTCGTAATCCAGCACGTCATCAATCAGTTGAAAGGCCAGTCCAAGGTCCAGCCCATATTGGTAGAAACGGTCTATTTCTTCCTGCTCTGAGCCCGCCAGAATGGCGCCACAGGCAGTTGCAGCAGCGAATAGCACCGCAGTCTTATTTTTGATGACCTGAAAATAGTCCTGTTCAGTGGTGTTTGGATCGCCGGCTTTGGTCAGTTGTAACACTTCTCCTTCAGCAATGGTGTTGGTCACTTCAGCCATCAGTGTCATTACCTCCATATTGCCGATAGATACCAGCAGTTGGAAGGCGCGGGTATACAGGAAGTCTCCCACCAGCACGCTGGGGGCGTTACCCCATTCTGCATTGGCCGTTGGCCGGCCCCGGCGCAGGGTGGAGATGTCCACAACGTCATCGTGCAGCAGGGTCGCGGTATGAATAAACTCAATCACCGCAGCCAGCGTCAGATGGTCTTTGTTCAGGTTGCCACAGGCGCCGCCGCTGATCAGTGCCAACATAGGCCGCATGCGCTTGCCGCCAGCATCGACAATATAGTGGCCAATATTTTCGACCAGGGGGACATTGGATTGAAGCTGGTCGATAATAAGCTGATTGACGGCTTCAAACTCGTTGGCGACGACCTTACGGACCTGTTGCATGACTATATTCGGTGCCTGGCTAGCGGATGGTGATGCTATTCCTTATTGAATAGCGGGAGCCGCATGCTAGGGCGCTGTCTGGATTGTGTCAAGCGGGCTTGGGGGGCTTCTGATCTCTGGCCAGTGGATTGGTTTTTAACCGCTTTAAGGGCTTGTTCTCAGCTCTGAACTACCGTAGAATGCGCCTCCCAAATCTGAACCTGACCTGTTTATGGAATTCCTGGTAATTCCTTGGGCTTGGCGGGATTGGTGCCTGGACTTGTCCCAGAGGTATTCGTTGTCATGGTGATGATTGATACAACTGGCGGAAAGACTGAATGTAAGACCTATTTGCAAGCAGGCCAAAATAGTGGAGTAAAACTATGTACGCTGTAATTGAAAGCGGTGGTAAACAGCACCGTGTTAAAGAGGGTGAAACCCTCAAGTTGGAAAAAATTGAAGTCGCCATTGGTGAGTCGATTGATTTCGATAAAGTATTAATGGTTGGCGAAGGTGAGAGTGCTAAAATTGGCGCGCCTTACGTTGATGGTGGAAAAGTGACTGCTGAGGTTATTGATCAGGCCCGTCACAAGAAAGTGAAAATCATGAAGTTCCGTCGTCGTAAACATTCTATGAAGCAGGCTGGTCATCGTCAGTGGTACACTGAAGTTAAGATCACCGCGATCAAAGGTTAAGAGACTAACGAGGAGAAGTAATAATGGCTCATAAAAAAGCAGGTGGTAGTACTCGTAACGGTCGCGATTCTAACGCCAAACGCTTAGGTGTTAAGCGTTTTGGTGGTCAAGATGTATTGGCTGGCAATATCCTGGTTCGTCAGCGTGGCACACGTTTCCACGCCGGTGAAAATGTTGGTCTGGGTGTTGATCACACATTGTTTGCCAAGGCAGACGGTGTTGTTAAATTTGAAGTGAAAGGCCCGAAAAACCGCAAATATATCAGCGTTGTTTCTGCCTAAGCACGAGCAGGTTAGTTAAAAAGCCTCGTCTTATGACGGGGCTTTTTTATGGGTGAAGATTATTTTTATCACCTTGCAGGGTTACCACTGAGCGGCCAGGTCGTTCATCTACTATTATCTAATCACGTTTACTCATGATGTCGAAAGCGGAGAAAGGGCATGAAATTTGTCGATGAAGCCAGTATTAAGGTGCAGGCCGGCAATGGCGGCAATGGCGCGCTTAGCTTTCGCCGTGAAAAATATGTGGCCGAAGGTGGGCCCGATGGTGGAGATGGCGGTGATGGCGGCAGCGTTTGGTTGCAGGCTGATTATTCGGTGAATACCATGGTGGACTACCGCTACCAGCGTTTCTACCGAGCGGAGAATGGCGAGGGTGGCAGGGGTAGAAATTGTACGGGCAAAGGCGGGGATGATTTAACCCTTAATGTGCCTGTCGGTACCACCATTATTGATGATGATACCCAGGAAGTGCTGGGTGATTTGGCGGAGCATGGCCAGCGTATCAAGGTTGCTCAGGGCGGTTTCCATGGTCTGGGTAATACCCGGTTTAAATCCAGTACCAATCGGGCACCGAGACAAACCAAGCCGGGCTCGGAAGGCGAATGCCGCAATCTGCGTATGGAGTTAAAAGTGCTGGCGGATGTCGGGTTGCTGGGGCTGCCCAATGCTGGTAAATCGACCTTTATTCGCGCGGTTTCTTCCGCCAAGCCCAAAGTCGCAGGTTATCCATTTACTACTTTGGTACCCAATTTGGGGGTGGTAAAAGTACAGGCGCATCGCAGCTTTGTGGTAGCGGATATTCCCGGTTTGATTGAAGGTGCTTCAGACGGTGCTGGCTTGGGTATACGCTTTTTAAAGCATCTAACAAGAACCCGTTTACTGTTACATATCGTTGATATGGCACCCTTTGATGGCAGTGACCCCGCTGAGGCGGTGCAGTCTATCATCACTGAGTTGGAGCGGTTTAGCCCGACCTTACATCAGCGCGACCGGTGGTTGGTACTCAATAAAATGGACCTGCTGCCGGAAGATGAGCGCGAGCAGCGCAGCCAGCAAGTGATTGATGCGTTGAATTGGCAGGGGCCGGTGTATTCCATTGCCGCTATTAGTAAGTTGGGTGTAGACCCTATTTGCGGCGATATTATGGCCTATTTGGAAGAATGCGCTGAGAGAGAGCTGGAAGACCCGGAATTGGCGGTTAAAGAATCTGAGATTCAAAGCCGTATGCAAGAAGAGTCGCGGCTGCGAATTCAGGAGCTGGCCGCAGCGCGCAAGGCTGCCAGAGCGGCTAAGCAGCAAGGCCTGGATGATGAAGATGATTGGGATGACGACGATTACGACGTTGAGGTGGTTTACGAGCCTTGAGTAAGCAGATGAATACACAACAATCAGTAGAAAAACCGCAGCGCTGGGTAGTCAAAATTGGCAGTGCTTTGCTGACCGCCAATGGTAAAGGCCTTGATATGGCGGCTATTGCTGATTGGACGGCACAGATGGCTCAGTTGCGCCAACAGGGCATAGAGTTGGTGTTAGTGTCTTCTGGTGCAGTGGCGGTGGGTATGAGTCGTTTGGGCTGGACTGAGCGCCCCCATGCGCTACATGATTTACAGGCGGCGGCGGCGCTGGGCCAGATGGGTCTGGTGCAGGCCTATGAGTCTTGTTTCCAGAAGTTTGGTCTGCATACTGCTCAGGTGTTGTTAGGTCATGATGATATCTCTGCGCGCGACCGCTACTTAAATGCCAGAGGGACTTTGACCACACTGCTAAAGCTTGGGGTCATTCCTGTCGTCAATGAAAATGACACGGTAGTAACCGATGAGATTCGTTTTGGTGATAATGATACTTTGGCTGCTCTGGTAGCCAATCTTATCGATGCCGATCGTCTGGTGATATTGACTGATCAGGACGGTCTCTATAATGCAGACCCTCGCAGCAATCCGGACGCCAGGTTGGTGACCGAGGCGGCTGTTGATGATGTGAGTCTGGAGCAGATGGCTGGCGGCAGTGCAGGTGCCCTGGGGCGCGGTGGTATGGTGACCAAGATCAGGGCGGCAAAATTGGCTGCCCGCTCAGGAGCTAATACGGTTATTGTGGGTGGGGCGCTGGATGAGGTGTTGTTGCGTTTGTCGTTGCAGCAGTCGCTGGGGACCCTATTAAAGGCCGGGCGTCGCCCTCTGGTTGCCCGTAAGCAGTGGTTGGCGGGTATGTCCCGGGTTAACGGTGTGGTGCAATTGGATGATGGCGCGGTGAAGGTGTTGCGTGAGTCCGGGCGCAGTTTATTGCCGGTAGGGGTGAGAGCAGTATCCGGGTCTTTCGGTCGTGGAGATCTGGTATCTTGTACCGATGCTGGCGGCCATGAGATTGCCCGTGGTCTGGTTAATTATAATGTCTTTGATGCGCAGCAGATTATTGGCAAGGGTAGTGAGCAAATTGAAGATATTCTGGGTTACCGGTGTGAAGAAGAGCTTATTCACAGGGATAACCTGGTACTGGTGTAGGGTGCCTGGCGTGGTTTTAGATAAAAGCTACAGGCGTAAAAAAACCGGCATTAGCCGGTTTTTTTGCTTCTGGGCTGAGTAATTACGCAGCCAGAGCTTTGACCTGTGTGTTCAGGCGGCTCTTATGACGAGCAGCTTTATTCTTATGAATAATGCCCTTGTCTGCCATGCGGTCGATAACGGGCACGGCTGCTGCGTAAGCGGCTGTCGCTTCTTCAGCGTTGCCAGTGGCAATAGCGGCCAGTACTTTCTTGATGGAGGTACGAACAACTGAGCGAAGGCTGGCATTGTGCTGGCGACGCTTCTCGGCCTGACGGGCGCGTTTTTTGGCTTGTGGTGAATTCGCCATTGTATAAATCCTGTGTCAAATAGTGATCCCCTGCAGACAGATGTTGAAAACAGGAGTGGAAATTTAGGAGGCGGGATTATTCCTTGTTCTACGCCCTATGTCAACCGTGTTGCCCCGCTAATTAGCGGTTTTCTTTGCCGGCGGCGGCTATGAGGGTCAGTTGTAGTGACTTTACCCGATTTACCTTCGGTAAGCCGTATCCAGTGATGTTTTTTGTCGTTTATTACAGCCAATAAATGTAACTAATTGGCCGTTTGTAACGGCCGATCCCTTGCGGCTGGGCTTGCCGGCTGTCAAGAAAATTATTGCCAACTTTTTACTTATGAAGTCGCTCTCGTTTGGCGCTAAGCTTTAGTCATGTTAATCAACTAGTTAATCGTTTTTGCTATGAAGTGTTTGAGTCATTTAATCACCTTATTGGTACTGGCCTTATCAACCTCTCTGGGCTGGGCATCGTGTCAGCAGTCTGCCGCACCCGGTATGCCTAATCCTGATATGGCTAGTGAATACGAAATGTTACAGGCGCAGATTGCGGTCAAAAATTACCTGGCAACGCAAGAGCAGTATTTAAACTGTGTGCAAAGTAGCCGCAAACATAACCAAATTATCGATCGTATGCATGAAATTGCCGATCAATATAATCGTAAGGCAAGGCGCTATAAGGCGCGGATGGAATCACAGGATATGATTACTGAACTTGCGTTACTGGATCTCTCGATCTAAGCCTTTCACGTAGCTCTCCCCTCGTGAGCAGGAGCCACCTTTGGTGGCTCCTTTTTTATTGCCTATTGATCAGTAATGTTATCCAATCACTGCAGACTTTTTTGATAGGAATACTGTGCATGTCTGAAACTCTATTCAAGGCCCCCGAGGGCCACCATATACCGTTTAAAGGAACTCCAAATTTCCGAGACTATGGCGGTTATACAACTATCGATGGTCGCAGCGTCAAGCGACGCCAGTTATTTCGCTCCGGCCAGTTGTCTAAGTTGACGGAGGTTGACCAGCAGCAATTAGCTGGCTTGGATATTCGCCTGGTATTTGATTTCAGGCGTGATGAGGAGAGGCAGCAAGACCCCAGTCTGTTTCCCCTATCTGCGCAGCCTGAAACGGTAGCGCTGCCGATTCATCCAGGCAGTGCTATTGGTTTTTTAGAGAGTATCGCCAGTGGCAATATGGGCAGTGAGAAAATGGCCAGCTTTATGTGTGCGATTAATCAAGAATTTGTCTTTGACCAAGCTGACAAATATCGCCAGATGTTTTGCTGTTTATTAGATCATGCTGAGGGGGGCTCTTTGGTGCATTGTGCAGCGGGTAAAGATCGCACGGGCTTTGCGGCGGCGATGATGTTATCTGCACTGGGTGTGCCCCGGGAAACCATTTTTGCCGACTATATGTTGACCGCAGATTATGTGTTGGTGGACAAAGAGATTGCCAGGGTGAGTAAGAAATATCAGTGGCAGGGTGAGCCCGATGTGATGCGACCTTTGCTGGAAGTGCGGCGGGATTATTTACAGTCAGCTTTCGATATGATTGATAAGCAATTCCCGACGATTGAGAATTACCTGCAAGATGTTTTAGGGGTGGGTTTGGCGGAAAGGGATTGGCTGCAAGCACGCTATCTCGAATAGCTTTTTTTGATCAAGTATTACTGTTGCTGTTTTTGCTTGCGCTTATCTTTTGTGGCTGTATGGATGGTCTGTTGCAGTCGCTGATAGTGAAGGTTTTGCAGATAAAAATGCACTGGCAGGCTGTTCGGGTCCTGCTGTTGATTGGAGTCTACTGTGGGTTTGGCTGTTAGCAACTCTGGCTGGTTAAGCTGTAGGGTAAAGCTTAAGTTGGGGCTGCCATCTTTGTGTTCAAAGGAAGGGCTTGGGGTGCCTGGCTCATAATAGTTATCGAGAATCTGCATGGTTTGCATACCTGATAGTTAATGAGGATAAGTGTTGCTGTCAGTGTTTAAGTGTAGCCCCAAAAGGGTTTGTTTGTCTGCTTTTCCCGGGCGAAAAAAAACCAGCCTGGTGAATACTTGGCTGGTTTTTCAGGCCTGCGGCTAACTATCCGTTTTGGATATTAGGCTTTACAGGCTTTCTTAGCGGCTTTGATCTGCTTTTTGTGGCAGTTTTCTAGCGACTCACTACCTACACACCATTTCTTACGGTTATCCCAAGCCGTCAGTGGCTGCTTTTGGCCGTTTGAGCATTTAACGATATAGCTAGCGTAATCCACGCCGTCAGGAGTTTTGCCATCGGATTCAAACGTGATGCTGGTGGGCTTAGCTGCGGTTGCGCTTAAAGAAAATGCGACTAACGTGGTGCTTAAAGCGATAGAGAGATATTTTTTCATGCCGAATTCATTGTCCCAGGTTTGTTTTAAATTTGTGCGCGAATTCTATCATCAGATTAATTGTTTACCAATTACCTGTGGGTATATTGGTAATAAGTTACCCTAATATTTTTGGGTTGGTCCTGGCGTGGGGGTTTTCTTACTAAGTATTTGATTCTAAATGACTATTTTTTTTAAGCTGGCGATCCAAAACAGGGGCGAGGGCGACGATTTCGATTAAAGAATTGTTAAGATGGAGGGGCGGTGGGCTTGAGCTATCAATCAGCAAAAACACAGCTGGTTTTTACTGATTGATTGAGGGTGTTTTATCAGGCAATGCCAGCAAGGACCAGAGCGACGCCTAGAATAGCCAGGGCGATAGATTCCTTTGCTAAATCCAGCCGGAATAGCGCATAACAATAAGACAATGGTGGCAGCAGCACCGTACAAAGCCCCCAGGTAAAATCTTCTTTTGAGCTGGTGATAAACAAGGTGACCCAGCTGGTTAGCAGGGCAGCTGCACCAAAGGTGATAAAGAGAGCGGGCATTGATTCCATAATTAACTCCGTTAGTTTGGTATTCTTTTTTTGAATACTAGCATGGAGTTATGGGGGTGACGATATTGATAGTGTGTTACACCAATAAAAAAGGCCAGCCGATATGGCTGACCTGTTTTATTTGGTAGCGGGGGCCAGATTTGAACTGACGACCTTTAGCGGCTGCGCCGGATATAGTAGAGACCGATGATCGGGCTTCTCTCTAGCTAACGTATTTGAAATTGGTAGCGGGGGCCAGATTTGAACTGACGACCTTCGGGTTATGAGCCCGACGAGCTACCAGGCTGCTCCACCCCGCATCAATACGCTCTGTCGAAACAACCTTGGCGGTTGTTAAGCAAGGCGCGCATCATAGGGATATGCGGTGAGGTCGTCAAGTCTATTTATCGGTTGTGGGTTAAAAAGATAATAGAGGGTACCTATTCCAGTGTTGGTTATTTCCGGTGGTTAGAATTTACCCGTAGAGTGGCTGGCTAATATGTCGTCAATTCACTATGGGTAAGGATACATCATGATAAAAAACCACTTCGCCTTCTGCTGCTTACCGCATGTCTATCGGTGTTTTTTTAGGGCTATCTGGTCTTTCAAAATAACCTGGGAGCTAATGACTAATCAGCGTATTTCCGGTATGGTTCGCGCCAATAATATTTTTATCTAAAGGTACTTAAAGGCATGGGCCAGTTCGCCGATATTCGTCCCTACAATGATGAGGAAGTGGCTTCCGTCTTAACCGGTCTGATAGCTGATGACGAGTTAATAGCTGCGGTTGCCAGTCTTAAACTGGGTGCATGGCATAAACCGTTATCATGGTTGATTTACCCTCTTATTCGCTGGGTGCTATCGCGCCAGTTGCGGGGCATAACCACCGTAGAAGATTTTCAGCATGTCGTTAAAGGTTATATGGACGGCATGATCGAGAAAACCACGACCGGTTTTACCGTCTCAGGTCTGGATGCACTTGATCCGGCAAAGCCCTATTTGTTTATGAGCAACCATCGCGACATCACGATGGACCCGGCCTTTGTGACCTATGCCCTCTACCACAATAATCACGATACGGCGCGTATAGCGATTGGTGATAATCTTTTAACCAAGCCCTATGTGTCTGACCTGATGCGTTTAAATAAGAGCTTTATTGTTAAGCGTTCTGCCAAGGGCCCGCGCCAGATCCTGGCGGCCTATAAAATGTTGTCCAGCTATATTCGTCACTCTATTGAAGAAGATAATAATCCGATTTGGATTGCCCAGCGTGAAGGTCGCGCCAAAGACGGCAATGACCGCACTGAGCCAGCGATTATAAAAATGCTGGCAATGAGTCAAAAAAAACAATCGGAAAGCTTGTCTGATTACATCAATCAATTACATATCGTGCCGGTATCCATTTCCTATGAGCTGGACCCTTGCGATGGTGCCAAGGCCAAAGAGCTCTATGAAACGGCGGCCTATGGCGAATATAAAAAAGACGAGCATGAAGATGTTGAGTCTATCGCCAAAGGTATTGCTGGCAATAAAGGCAATGTGCATGTTTCTTTTGGTACCCCCTTGGAGGGTGATTTCGCCAATGCTGATGCGGTGGCGGAGGCCATAGATCGTCAGGTTGTTGGCAACTATGTATTACATACCAGCAACTTCTTTGCCTATAAATTATTACATGGCCACTATCCAGACGGTGTGCATTCCAGTGATGGCCAGGCGTTTTCTGAACTGGCTCTGGCAGCGGGTGAGACGGCCTTTAAGCAGCGTATAGATTCCCTGCCAACTGAGCATAGAGAATTTGCCTTGGGTATTTATGCCAATACCATTGACCGCAAACAACAGTTCTCTGCATAGTCCCCCGCCATGTTAACTGATGCCATCAAAGCCTCGATCCAATCGGCCTATACTTCCCTGCTCGATAGCAAAGAGCTCAAGGCGCGCTATGGCCAGCGATTAATGATTGCTGAAGTAGCCCGTACGTTAACCGCTAAAAACGACCAGGAAGATACACCGGTTTGCGTGGTGGAAGCGGGAACCGGCACCGGTAAAACCATTGCTTATACCGTTGCTGCTGTACCTATTGCTCAGGCGCTGGAAAAAACCCTGGTTATTTCAACAGCCACCGTTGCCCTGCAAGAACAGATTATTCATAAAGACCTGCCTGATATTTTGCACCATAGTGACCTGTCATTTAATTTTGCTTTGGCAAAAGGGCGAGGGCGTTATTTATGTCTCTCAAAATTAGATGCGGTATTGCAAGACAGTCATGCTAACAGTGAAGCCATGGCGCTGTATCCTGATGAGCAACAGGCGCAGGTGGATACGCAAACCTTGAATGTCTATCAGGATATGCTGACTGCACTGGGTGCTGGTGATTGGGATGGTGATCGCGATGCATGGTCACAGGAATTGGACGTGCCAGTATGGTCGCGAGTCACCACGGATCACGCGCAATGTACGGGACGGCGCTGCGCGAATATTAGTCAGTGTTGTTTTTATAAAGGGCGCGAACAATTAAGCACTGTGGATGTGATTGTTACCAACCACGATCTGGTGCTGGCCGATTTGTCTCTGGGCGGCGGCGCTATTTTGCCGGCCCCTGAAGACTGTATTTATATTTTTGATGAAGGACATCATCTGCCGGATAAGGCGATTAATCACTTTTCGCAGTTTAGCCGTGTCCGCTCGACCGAGCGCTGGTTAGATCAGGGTATGAAGGTATTGGCCAAAGCTGCTCCGGAACTGGGTAATGCTGCCGGCATTGGTCGACACTTGCAAGCACTGCCCCCCGTTATGGAAACCTTAAAACAGCATCTGGGTATGCTATTTAATAGTCTGGAGTCGATGGTTAGTGTTGAGCCTGATCGTCGAGGTTCTGTTCCGGCGCATCGCTTTGAACAAGGGTTGGTACCCGATGCGTTAAGAGTCCAGGCAACTGAGCTTGCCCGGCAATATCGCAGTATGCAGGATGCTCTGGATGGCAGTTGTAAACTATTGGAAGAAGCCATGGAGGATGCTGAGCATGCGATTCCCAAGGCGTTTGCTGAAACCTGGTTTCCGCCCCTGTCGATGTTGCGGGGGCGCGCTGAGGCAAACTATTCACTGTGGTCTGATTATAGTCATGGCAATGTGGTCGACGACCCACCTCGCGGGCGCTGGATTGCCGTGGTGGAAGGTGCCGGCGGCAATCTGGATTTTGAGGTGTCGAGTAGCCCGATTTTAGCGGCCAATACCTTGACTCATTATTTATGGAACCGCTGCTACGGTGCGGTTGTGACATCGGCAACCTTAACGGCGCTGGGTGGCTTTGATCGGTTTAAAATGCGTGCAGGTACGCCAGAGCAAACCAATTATGCCGTTGTGCCCAGCCCCTTTAATTTTACCGAGGCGGGCGAACTGGTGATCCCCAGAATGCCCTGTGAGCCTTCAGATGCTGAAGCCCATACCGAAGCCTTGATTGATATGTTGCCGGAGTTGCTCAGCCCTAAAGAGGGCAGCCTGGTGCTGTTTGCTTCGCGGCGGCAAATGGAGCAGGTGTTTGAGGGCATTAAGCTGGAGTGGCAGCAGCGTATTATTATGCAGGGTCATTACCCCAAGCATGAGGTGTTAAGAATGCATAAAAAAGCGGTGGATGCCGGTGATGGCAGTGTGATCTTTGGGCTGGCGAGTTTTGCTGAGGGCGTTGATTTGCCCGGTTTGTATTGTACCCATGTGGTTATTGCCAAAATCCCTTTTGCGGTGCCGGACCAGCCGGTTGAATCGGCCCTGGCGGAGTGGATAGAAAGCCGTGGCGGCAATGCTTTTATGGATATGTCGGTGCCTGATGCGGCGTTAAAATTGGTTCAGGCCAGTGGTCGCCTGCTGCGCACTGAAACGGATAGTGGCAAAGTGACGTTGTTGGATCGCCGGGTGGTTAGCAAGCGTTATGGTCAGGCTATGTTAGATTCGCTGCCGCCATTTACGCGCAAGGTGATGTAAGCCAATATGTCTAAAGCCGTTGAGCTATCGTCGTTATTGATGGATGTTGAAGCGCAATTACGCCAGCTGGGGTTGTGGCAAACTGAAGCGCCATCGGCTGAGGCGCTGGCCAGCACTGAGCCTTTTTGTATTGATACCCTAAGTTTTCCCCAGTGGCTGCAATTTATATTTTTAGCCCGGCTTTATTCCATGATTTCCTTGCAGCAAGCGTTGCCCACCAGTTGCAGTATTGCCCCTATGGCTGATGAATACTTTAAGTCGTCTGAGCACAATGTAACGGCTTTATTGGCGATATTGGAGCAAATAGATCAGTTGCTATCGAGCTAAAAAGCCGCGTCATCTTCGCTTAGTGTCGTGACGTTGACGTCCCCGGAGTGATCGATGCTGCAGACAAAAATAATTGGCTTGCAGCAGACATAACAGTCTTCCGTATAGTGCGTATCACCTTCGCTGCTATCAATCAGTGCCTCAAATTGTTCGCCGCAGTAGGGGCAAAAAACCTGCCGGCTGATCAGCTCGTGGTGCAAGGTGCTTAAGCGTCCTGGTTACTGAGGTCAGTTTCAACGGATAAATACATTCTAACCAGGTGAGCCAGAGAGTTGGCATTCAGCTTTTCCATGACCCTGGCGCGATGAATTTCAACGGTGCGCTGGCTGATATCCAGTTCAATGGCAATCACCTTATTGGCTTTGCCTTCTACCATCAGTTGCATTACGTCCCGTTCCCTTGGGGTGAGTTCACCCATGCCCCCAAGAATCACCTGCTTCTGTTGCAGGCTATCGCGGTTTTCTTGATCGAGGGTCATCGCCTGGTTGATTTTGTCGAGTAATTCCTGCTCACGGTAGGGCTTTTGCACAAAATCCACAGCACCTTGCTGCATGGCTTCTACGGCCATCGGCACATCGCCATGGCCGGTGACAAAAATAATGGGCAGGATGGAGTTAATATCATTAAGCTTGCGTTGCAGTTCCATGCCGTTCATGCCCGGCATGCGGATATCCAGCACAATACAACCGGCCATATCCTGAGTGTAAGCCTCCAGGAAATTATCAGCGCTTTCAAAAGCTTGAACCTGGTGCCCAATGGACTCCAGCATCATTTGTAGTGAGTCCCTTACGGCGTCATCATCCTCGACAACATGAACACGTGCAGTTATATCCATCTTGAGTGCTCCAGCATACTGGTGATTAATTTATAGTTATCATTGATATATATGGTATTTTGCAGCTCCAGTAAAGTCTTATATGCGCATTTATAGGTATATCGGTGTTAGCGGTGCTAATCTAGGTACTACGTTCAGTACTACATTCAGTACGGTATTAAGTAACAGGGCCACCTGTCTGGTATGGCCCAGACCAGTTGACCGGGAGAAAGGCTTTATCCAGCTATGAGTGATTTATCCATACCACAAGAACAAGAAGAGAGTGTATTGGAGCGTGTGCTGCTGGTTGACGATAACCCGATCAACTTGCAGATCTTGCATAAGACTTTGTCCAATGGTGGTTACCAGTTGCTGACCGCGGAAGATGGCGAAACAGCGGTGCAAATAGCCACTGAAACTAAGCCGTCGTTAATCCTGCTGGATATTATGATGCCCGGCATGGATGGCTATGAGGTCTGTCAAATCCTTAAAAGCAACCCGGATACTGCGGATATTGCGGTGATTTTCCTGTCGGCACTGGAAGATAGTAGCGCCAAGGTAAAGGGTTTTACCGTGGGTGGGGTGGACTATATCTCCAAGCCCTTTCAGGTAGATGAAGTGGTGGCCAGGGTGCGCAACCATATCAAAATTCATCGGCTTGAGCGGCAGTTGGCGCGCCGGAATATTGAGTTGGAATCGGAGAATCACCAAATCCTGAATGCTGTCAGCGAAGGGATTATCGGCCTGGACAAAGATGGCCGCATTACCATGTTAAACCCCTCGGCTACGGTTATTTGCGGCTGGGCGGTGGCGGATTGTCTGGGTGAGCAGTTAACCGCGTTGCGGCTGTTTGAGGTGGATGAAAATATCGAAATGCAGGAGCACCAGATACTGCCTTACCGTAGCTACCGCATGGGGCAGTCAGCCCATAGCGATATGGAGATGATCAGGCGGCGTGACAATAGTTTTCTGCCCATTGCTATTACCTCCACACCGAGAGCCGAGGGTGGGGCGGTTATTGTATTTCGTGATATTAGTGAGTGGGTAGACAGTGAAGAAGCCCTCAGGATTGCCCGTGAAGAATTAGAATCCCAGCGCCAGAATATCGCCCATATGGAGCGCCTAAATACCACCGGTGCTATGGCGGCGGGTATTGCTCATGAGGTTAACCAGCCGCTAACCGCTATCTCAAATTATTCCCGGGTGGCCAAGCGGCTATTGGAACAAGAGCAGTTGCAGCGTGAGCAACTGATCGAGTTATTGGATAAATTGGATGTCCAATCCCAGCGAGCCTCTGAGGTGATCCAGAGAATGCGCAGCTATGTGAAAAAACCCAGCGGTGCGCTGTTTGAAGTGGATGTGAATGAGATGATCAGGGAAGTGATCGCTCTGGCTGAAGTGGATTCGAGAATCAATGATGTGAGCGTGCATTTTGAGCCCCAGCACCATTTGCCCAGGCTGAGCCTGGATGTGGTACAAATTCAGCAAGTGGCCCTGAACCTGATCCGCAATGCGATGGAGGCGACCGCCGTTGCCAATAGCTCATCTCAGGGAGTGATGGTAAAAACGGAGCAGCAGGGCAATACCATTGTTGTGCATGTGATTGATCACGGGGTAGGGATTGCTTTAGGGGAGGAGGATCAGTTGTTTAACCCGTTCTATACCACTAAAGCCAATGGTATGGGCATTGGTCTGTCGATCTGCCAGTCGATTATCCAGGCCCAGGGCGGGACGATTGGCTTCCTGCGTAACCCTCAGGGCGGAGCTACCTTTTATTTCAGCTTACCCTTGGCCTAGCGGCGAGCATAAAAAAATGCAGCTATCCATGGATAGCTGCATTTTTAGCGTTCTGGTAGAGAGTAAGCTTAAGCGGTTTGCCCAATATTACTGTCGGCAACCTGTTCTTCCTGTATTCTGCGATAGACTTCTTCACGGTGAACACTGACTTCTTTTGGCGCTGCGATACCCAGGCGAACTTGATTGCCGCTGATACCTAAAACCGTGATTTTAATATCGTCGCCGATAATTAAAGTCTCTCCCAAGCGTCTTGATAAAACTAGCATTTCGCTATCCCTCTCATTGATGATTACAAATGGTGTCTAAGTCATTGGAAGAGAGTGTATCGGCTGGGCATAATTCGCATAATTCGCTCATATACCTACCTCGATAAGGGGAAATACCTAAGGTTTTTTGTGGATTATTTACATCTAAAAAAAGCCCTGAGAACGGCTGTGCTCAGGGCTTTTGCGTTTTTGCAGGATGGCTAACTGCGGCCCTAGTGAATCGTTTGCGATTGCTCCACATAAGGCGTTGGTATATCCGTTTCTTCGTGCTGGCTGTTCTTGGTGGCGAGCTCGCTTTGTTCGGTGATATAGCCACGTAATCGACCGACTACATTGGTCATAATATCAAGTGATATTGGGTTGCCATGATGGTGCTGGTTAAAATTTGAATATTCAGAAAACCGTTATGAATTGTTATGAAAGCGTGTCTTTCAGGATGATAGAATCACAGCGTTGTTAATCTGCCTTAAGAAATCGGTTAGAATCCTTTCGATCAGTTTCTATAATTTGACGATGCTGTTCAGAGTTTTCCCTCTCAGTGCGTCTCTCATTCGGATCAGTTTCGATGCCAGGACCTGTACAAGGGGAGCTTTAGCCTCTTTCGAAAAAGCGGGCATTTGCAGTAATTGTCGCAGCCATGCAGCCAATCTGGGGTGCAGTTGTTGAAGAGGGTAGCCTGCCAGTACGATGCGGTTGATAGTGACAAACCAGGCGATATCTGCCATGGATATGTTTTCGCCAAGTAGGTAGTTGTTTTTTTCTAGGCGAAAATCCAGTCCGTCCAGCGCCTGTTGAAAGTTTTTACATGATGTGATGACTTGAGCGTCAGTGACGCCACCATTAATGGAAAATTGTTGCCAATATTCCAGCTCTTCTTTTTTATGGCTATCCAGCGAGCCACCAATAGTCCCTGTGCCTGCACTTTCATATTGAACTAGCTGTTCTTTACTACGTTGCATTAATTTGGAAGGCGCGGTAAAGCGTAGTGTGATATTGCGTAAGTCGATGTGGAGTTCGTCTTCGAGTTGCAATAGCCTGCCGAGGTCTTCAGCATCCTTTATTGGCATCAGGCTGGGTTCAGGCTTCATTTTTTCTAAGTAATTTAGAATATCGTTACTCTCGATATGCACTGCGCCATCATGAACGAGTACCGGAACCAACCCGCGAGGGTTAATGCCCATAAACCAGTCGCTATTGTTCTCTCGCTTGATTAGGTTGATGGGGTGAGATGTCCAGTCGATTTCCTTAATGTCTAACATGATCCGTATTTTTTTTGAGCATGTTGATCCTGAAAAGTGAAGCAAGTGAATACCTTGCCACTCGAATACTTCAGTCGTGCGGATATCTTCTTTTGCCAGCAATACCATTTTGCGTTCCTGAAAATTGGTGTTCTGTATTAATCCTGCACAGCGGAGTGAATCACTTTCTCGATTTCATCTTGCTTAATCCCCAGTTGCATCAACAAGAGACGAGCCCAGTCCAAACAGGTTTCATCAACTGAGTCTTGCGAGATCGCGTGGATAATCAAGCCGACATTACTCCAATTAAGCGAGCTAAGAAGACTGGCTTCGCTTACAGTAATCTTAAAGCGCTGCTGGGCAATGCCTTCGGAAAAATCCCGGGCTACAAACTCACCCTGGCTTTCGGCGATAGCACGTGCCAGAAGCAGAGGTCTATCGACCAGTTGTCGAGTCAAGGGGTCGTTAACAACATCTTTAAAAACACTCACTGTGGAGCGTACAACGGATTGAGCTCTGTCGTGTGTCGTTTCCAGAGGTACGTAAGCTTTTTCGCCGTATTCACGATAGCGGTCAATTAATGTTGCCAGAACGACATCCCATTTATTGCCAAAGTGGTTATAGAAAGTACTGCGACCCAAATCCGCCAATTCGGCGATGCTCTCAGCACTAGCTTCTTCGTAGCCATGTTGGAGTACGACCTGTTCGGTTGCCTTCAGTAGTTGTTGCCGAGTGCGTTGGCGACGCTTTGCTGTTCTATTGGGGGCGGGTGCCGTCATTTCTATAACCGTGTGTGCAATTTCTATTGAGTGTTACTGCCAGTTTATCAGTAATGTGAATAAATGAACATAGGTGGTCATATGAATATATCTGGACATATGTCCACTTGTGTGCAATGATCCACGTCAATGAATCATGGTTTTAGTAAATTCAGGGGAAAATCAATTGGGTACTTCCATAGTCAGATACGTAAAAAGTGAGGGAGAGTCACCCGCTTGGGGCGTGCTTCGTGGCGAAGACATTTTTGCCATCGACCTTGAGCTGGGCACTCACCGGGACGTGATGCGGCACTATTTCAGTGATCGTCAGGCTTTTGATGGTGCTGTCAGCCAAGAATCTCAGCCTATTGCGAGTGTGATTCTGTGTTCGCCTGTTTCCAGTGATGTGCAGCTGTTTTGCCAGGGGCTCAACTACGCTGATCACCGGGTAGAAGGTGGGCTTAATGAGGATGCCAAGGGTGAAAATCTGATTTTCTCCAAAGCCTCTTCCAGTATTTGTGGCCCCAACGACGACATTTTGCGGCCAAAAGGTTGTGAGCTGTTGGACTACGAGATAGAACTTGCTCTGGTGATGAAGTCAGATGTGCTCGGGGCACAGGTTGTAGAAGAAGCCGACTTGGCGCGTCTGATAGGCGGACTTGTGCTGGCGAACGATGTGTCGTCCAGGGATGATCAATTTGGCGCAACTGCCATGCAGTGGTTTAAAGGCAAGAGTTATCGATCGTTTTGCCCCATGGGCCCCGTCCTCTATCTTTTAGATGAAGAGGATTTGGATCAGCTTGAAAAGTTACAGTTGACACTGAAACTCAATGGCGAAATTAAGCAAAGCTCCACCACCGATCTATTGATTCATAAGCCGGCGGCGACCCTCACTGAAATTTCCTCGTTCTCGGATATCCGAAATGGTGACTGCATACTTACTGGGACGCCGGCCGGCGTACAGCTGAGCATCGATTTAAAAACGGGCCTGAGTATTCTATTGAATTTTAAAAAAGATGCTAAGCGTCGAGCTAAAGTGATTGCGGCGCAATTGGCTCAAGCACCTTTCCTTCAGCCAGGTGATGAACTGGAATTGACGATCGCCTCTCTGGATGGCGCTATCGATCTCGGAACCCAGAAAAATACTATTGTAGAAGCCTAGTGGCTAGTAACCGCTCAGCGTTTTATTGATAACTCTACCGGAGACCCCGATGGAAATATTGTACGACCAAAATCTTCTGCCTCGCATGTTATTGACTATTACATCCATTGCACTGGCCATCGGCCCCGCAGTTGCTGATTTTAATAAAACCCACGCGACTAACCCACTGTGGCCACCCCATGCACGTTTTCACGTAGTTTGGCAGGTGATTACCAACAGTTCCCTGTGTTTCATGATGATTTACGTACTTTGGACGCCGTTGGTTGAACAGTACAACCTGCAATTGATCCTGGTTTTGATGGTGCAGGGGGCAATTCTGGCTCCTCTCTATATCACCATCGCTAGCATGGGCTTGTTCGATGGAGCCTTAAAAGACGTCAATGGCTTGCGCCCGTTTAAATTCAATATTGCCGGTAAAATTGTCGAGCTGGATACCAATGTTGTCGGTTTTAGCAATATCACTTTGGTGTTGATTATCGCAGGTTTGAACATTGTTTCCTCGGTGCCTGTTCTTTGAGAAACACTTTAATAGGCAGCAATAGATAGGAATTATTATGACAGAGTCTATAAAAACCAATGTCTTGATTGTTGGTGCTGGTCCTTCGGGCATGACCATGGCGCTTGCGCTGGCCCGATTTGGAATATCATCTACGGTGATAGATCGTCGTGAATCCAACTTACCCCAACCGCGGGCACACGCACTTAACCCTCGTACGCTGGAAATATTTTCTTCGTTGGGGATCAGTATCGACGAGTTAAAAGCAAAGGCCACACCGGTGGAAGAAAGTTGTTGGGTGCGTTTTACCGATACGCTCAGCGGCGGTGAATATGGCAAGCTTCCCTATGAAAGAATGCATGCCGATGAAAATCTGCCGACGCCTTGGCCGCTGTTTAATATTGCACAGCCTGCCGCCGAAGAAGTGCTGCAAAGCCATGTAGATGCCGAAAAGTTGATAAAGGTATTGCGTCCGTGGGAATGGAAATCCTGTGAGCATCAAACAGACGGTGTTGAGTCTGTTGTTATCGACGATAAGGGGCAGGAGCATCGAGTTTTAAGCCGCTATCTGATCGGTGCTGACGGTGCGGGTAGTCCGGTGCGTGAATCCCAGGGGATTGCCATGAAAGGCATGGGCATAGTGCACGACTTCGTTATGATTCATTTCAAAGCGGACTTAACTGAGGTCGTCAAAGACAAACCTGCCATTCTCTACTGGACAATGAAACAGGATTGCAGTGGTACTTTTATTGCCTTTGATCAACGGGAAAACTGGGTCTTTATGTACCCCTATGACAACGCGGATACCGATATCTCCAGCTTCACGGAATCGCGTTGTCGCGAAGTGCTGTACAAAGCCATTGGCCGCAGCGATATCGACATACAGATACTTTCAAACGGCAGTTGGGGACTGGGTTCTCAGGTTGCGGAAGCCTACCGTAACCAAAATGTCTTTCTAGTCGGTGATTCGGCACACCGTTACCCACCGACCGGCGGACTGGGTTTGAATACCGGTGTGGGTGACGCGCACAACTTGGCCTGGAAAATCGCAGGTGTACTTCACGGTTGGGCCTGGCCCGGACTGTTGGATAGCTACCACCCTGAGCGTGAACATGTGGCCCAAAACAACGCAGATTTCAGCACAGAAAATGCCGGCAAATTATTTAGTGTCATGCTCGCTACCGGGTCGCTCATGCCCGAGGGTATGCAGCCCTCTTTTGAAGCCTTGCAGGGTGACTCGTCGCGCTGGGCAGAAATTCAAAAGGGCATTGAAGAGCAGCGTGACCATTTTGACGGGCTGGCACTGCAAATTGGCCAACATTACGGTCGTAAAAATGCGCCGGATCTTCGGGCTGAGAGTTTTCAGTTTTCTGATGTGGGTGCGAGGTTCCCACATACATGGTTGTCGATAGATGGGCAGCAAGCATCGTCGCTCGACCTGCTCTCTGCCAATCGCTTCAGTTTGATCGTGCGCAAGGGTGTTGCATTGCCTGATTTTAACAGTGAAGTCCCGTACCAAACTGTCATTGAAGGCAACAACTTTATAGCCAGTGACGAAGACCTGCCAATGTTGGGTATGGATGAAGCGAACATCGTGATTGTAAGACCCGACGGTCATATTGCTGACCGGATTCTAACGGACGCCATAACAGCTGCGATGCTTGAAGGCGCTTTGAGCGATGCCGTGGCAAAGTTTTTAGCTTTCGATTAAATCAATCGAGGAGAGAATAATGAAATTTAAAATGGTGATCTGGATTCTCGGTTTCTTACTTGAGCGAGCCAGCAAAAATAATCCAAGAGCTCAGGAGAAGCTCTTTGGTCAGGATCTTATTTTAGAAATTGGTTGTGAAGGTGGCTACGCCCGTCACTTTATCATCAAAGACCAAAAGATTATGAGCTATCCGGGAAAAGCAAGCGCCCCTGTGTTTTTGGGCCCGGAGCTGGAACCGACTTTGGCTATAACCTTTGAAAGTGCCAAAACGGGTTTTAAAGCACTGACAGCTAAAGACAAACAATTGGCAATGATTAGTGGGATTTATGAAAACCGTATCAAAATTGATGGAAACCCCTTGTTTTTGATGTGGTTTCAAAGCCTGGCAAAACTGATTTAAGCCACTTTGACGTAAGAGAATTTTAGGAGAGCACTATGGATTTGGGTATCAATGGTAAGACAGCACTTGTGTGTGCTTCCAGCAACGGCTTGGGCAAGGCCTGTGCAACATCCTTAGCAAAAGAAGGCGTCCATGTTTTTATTAACGGTCGCACATTAGAGACGCTAGAGGCGGCCGCAGAAGAAATTCGCGCCGCAGGTGGCGAGGTAACTATCGTTCAGGCTGATGTTTCAACCGACGAGGGAAGAAAAACCCTAATTGAAGCATGCCCAAACCCCGATATTCTGATTAATAATAATGCCGGTCCTGACCCGATTGGTTTTGCCCAAAGTAATCGGGAAAACTGGGATGAAGCCATTGACGCCAACATGATGGCACCGATTTTAATGATTCAGGCCGTACTGCCAGGAATGCGTGAGCGCAAGTTTGGCAGAATCATCAATATCACTTCGGCAATGGTAAAGTCGCCCTCGCCAGTGATGTGTGTTTCCGCTGCGACTCGCAGCGCCGTTACCGCCTTGTCAAAAGCTGTGTCAAAGGAGGTGGTCGCCGACAATGTCACTATCAATAATATGTTGCCGGAAATGTTTGATACCGGTCGTCAAAAACAAAACGCCGAATTGATTATGCTTTTTACCAATGCCAGCCTGGAAGAAGCAAGGGAAAAACTAGTATCTCGAATTACCGCAGGTCGCTTTGGCCAGCCAAAAGAATTTGGTGATACCTGTGCGTTTCTCTGTAGTCATCAGGCCAGCTACATATCAGGCCAGAACATTCAATTAGATGGGGGCTCCTACGATGGCCTGGTCTAAACGAATCGTTTTTCATTCTCTTAACTTTTAATCGTACCAATAAAAATTTATCGAATTAACTTTCGGGGGAGTTCATTGTGCACAATTTTCTAAAAAAACAGATGGCTTTGGCAATCGCCATTTCAATACCAGGGGTTGCATTTTCACAGACGTTGGAAGAGGTTGTTGTTACAGCGCAAAAGCGGGCTCAGTCGGCTCAGGATGTGCCTATCAGTATTACTGCCATGAGTGGTGAATTTTTGGAAGAGCGCGGAGTGGCGTCGGCTACAGATCTTGAGAAATTCACGCCTGGTCTGCGTATACCGCAGCAGGACGCATCCAAAACCTTTATTCGCATTCGCGGTGTTGGTAGTCAAAAGTTTGATATCGGCTCGTCGGGTTCTGTTGGTGTCTTCGTTGATGAAGTTTATATGCCTCGTTTTTCTGGGGCAGATATTGGCTTTCTCGATATGGAACGCATCGAAGTACTCAAGGGCCCTCAGGGTACCCTGTTCGGTAGGAATACGGCGGCGGGAGCAATCAGCTCCTCGACCCGCAAACCTGGCCATGAAACCGAGGGATTCGTCGAAGCCGGCGTAGGCAATAAGGACAGTTACCTCGTTCGCGGTGCTGTGTCTGGGTCTGTCACTGACGCTGTGGCCATGCGTTTGTCGCTGGGTCAGGAGGAGCGGGGTGGATTTCAGACGGACACCCTCAGCGGGAGCAGCGATGACTCCACTAATACCACAGCGCGACTACAGGCCATGATTGACGCAAGCGACACTCTCACGGTTCAGGCCTTTGTTCAGTTCAACAATCGCCAGCAAGATGCTATGTTGCAAAAAAACATAGCACTTGGTACGCAAGATGGGCAGATATTCCCGCTGTTCCTGGCGCCCGGTGTGCAGGCCTTCGACAATGGTGACTTCCGTGACTATCCGATCAGCGATGGGGGTGATTTCGACTACGATACATGGCTTTCCTACCTGCGTCTGGAAAAAGAATTCAAGCACTTCCAGCTGGTTTCGTTGAGTTCCTACCTGGATGGTGACGGCACTACCGTGAACGATTTCGATAGTTCCGAGGCAAGTGTGGGCAGTAGCTCATTTGAGGAGGATTACAGCACGTTTTCTCAGGAGTTGCGCTTAGTGGGAGATCAGTGGATTGCCGGGGCTTACTACTACCAGGACGATGCCTACAGCGATTACAAGTTTTCCTGGTTCGAGGATTCACTGCCCGCATTTTTATGGGGCGGTAACATCTTTGATAATGCACCCCTTGATATGGAAACTACCTCTTGGGCCGTTTTTGGTGAGTATCGCATAGGCTTTACCGAACGCCTCTCCCTGACCCTTGGTGGCCGCTACTCGGTAGATGAAATCGATTTCACCCGTCAGGGGATAACGTCGGCGCCGGGTATGATACCCACACCGCAGAACTACACCTACAGTGATAATGAGGATTGGGACTCCTTTGATCCCAAGGTCTCCCTGACCTTTCAGGCCACCGATGACCTGATGGCTTACTTCACCTACAGTGAGGGTTACAAAGCTGGGGGGACACAGTTCACCGCACCCAATCTGGAGGTGGCCAGCCAGCTGTTCGATCCAGAAGAGCTGAGCTCATACGAAGTCGGTGTTAAATCCGAGTTGCTTGATCGAACACTACGACTCAATGCCTCCGTGTTTTACTACGACTATCAGGATTTGCAAGTCCAGCGTGTGGATACAGCATTGTCCGGTGGTCTGCCAGTGGCCTTTACCTCCAATGCCGCTGAGAGCGAGATTACGGGCTTTGAGTTTGACCTGCTTTGGGCACCTATTGAGGGACTCAATGTGCATTTTGCCTATTCTTACCTGGATGCGGAGTACAACGACTTTATCGGTCCGGGGGGGGAGAATTTCAGTGGGAATCCTCTTCCGGTGAGCCCGGAGAACACGGTGATGGGGTCGCTGGATTACACCACCGAAGTGTCCGGAGGTTGGTCCCTTAATGCTGGCACTGATTGGGTGTGGATCGACGAGTTTAATTTTGATGTGACCGACGATGATCCCTATACCAAAGGCGGCGACTATACGCTGGGCAGCTTTCGTCTGGCGTTGATATCGCCGGAACAAAATTGGCGTATCACGGCCTATGCCGATAATGTGACGGATGAGGAGGAGTACGCCAACAAGACGCGGCGTAGTCAGGAGGTGATAGCAGCTGCTCTTGATGGTCGACGTTATGGTTTGCGACTGCAATACAGTTTTTAGACTAGACGCAGCTAAAAAGTGACCAGAGGGAGAAAGGTGTGTATAAAATAGTGCTACGATTTTTTGTGTTTAGTCTGTACCTATACAGCCTTTTATCACCTGTGGCGGTCTTTGCTGATGCCGACGCTCCTAACATCGTCATTATTCTTGCCGATGATATGGGCTGGAATGATGTCGGATACCATGGCAGCGAGATTCGTACTCCGCATATCGACCAACTCGCAGCTGATGGTTTACAGCTGGATCGCTTCTACGCACAGTCAACCTGCACACCGACAAGAGCGGCGTTGATGACCGGGAAGTCGCCACAATCGCTGGGCATTTACTCCCCTTTATCAAAGTTAAATCCAAAAGGTCTGCCGCCCACTGAAAAGCTGATGCCCGAGTATCTTCGCGAAGTCGGTTATCAGTCTTTTTTGGTAGGAAAATGGCATTTGGGTTTTCGCGAATCGGCCTACCAGCCACTGGCTAGAGGTTTTGATCATTTTTACGGGCATCTAACCGGCGGTATTGGTTACTGGGACCATGTGCACGGCGGCGGCCTTGACTGGCAGCGCAATGGTAAAACCCTTCGCGAAGATGGGTATAGCACTCACTTAATGACAGCGGAAATTGATCGTTTGATAAAACTGCGTGACCGATCAAAACCGATGTTTCTCTACGCTGCCTTTAACGCACCGCATCTGCCCAACGAGGCACCTGAGGAAACGATTGCACAATACGAGAGCATTGCAAACCCGAATAGACGTATTCATGCAGCTATGGTTGGTGAGCTGGATGCCGCCATTGGGGCATTGATTAAGACTCTGGATGAACAGGGTATGTTAGAGAATACTCTGATCTGGTTTATGAGCGACAACGGTGGTTTGAACTCATCGGCTATGCCTGCGCCGATGGTTAGGGTATCCGGGATACTGCAAAACTGGCTTGGGGCTCCATTGCCTATTACCTTCCTGGAGTTTATGCGAACTAATACCTTGGATAGCGCCTCAGACAATAGCCCTTATCGTAAAGGAAAACAGTCAATTTACGAAGGCGGTGTGCGTGTGCCATCGTTTCTGTATTGGAAGGGAAAGTTCAAGCCAGGCCTCAATACTCAAATGATCACTGTGCAGGACGTACTGCCGACAATACTCTCGGCAGCCGGAATTCAAGTGCTTTCGCCTCAATCGAACTTGCAGGGTGTTGACCAATGGTTAAACCTGACGGCGGGCATAGTGAGTAAGCCAAGGGATTATCTGGTTAATGGCTTTGATGGTGAAGCGCTATATCGCTTTCCTTGGAAATTGTTGGCGCTGAGTTCCGGCGAGTTTGAGTTATACCGGCTAGATAAGGATCCAGAGGAATTCACAGATGTAAGTGAAAATCACCCTGATATCGTTGCCGAGTTACAATTGGCTCTGGAGGCATACCCTCGTCGCGAAAGTATCCATATACCGGTTTGGCGAGCAGCTATGGATATGGATTTTTTCGGGGGCAAAGAAGACCGTATTCCCTGGTCAGAGATCGAGTATCAATGATGACCTGAAATTCGATGGTTGGCCTGACCTCACCAAACCGAAATCACTGATGTGATGTTCGTGGCTTGCACGGCATGTAATAGTACTTATAGCAATCGGCCGCTCATGTTGGCAAGCAAGAATCATGTGTTTTTCACGCTGTGTTAAATAGGTATATCAATACCTAAATAAGACCGGTGAGAGTATGTGGCCCTTTGCGTTTCGTGATCTGAGGGTTTTTTTGCAATGTCTAGGTTTTCACAATCTTTATTAAATTCACAATCTTAGAAATCCCTTTCACAATCTTTATTCAAATTCGACAATAAATATTGATTTCCAAGCAGCACATATTGCGGGGCAAGTGCAGATTAGATTTCAAGTTCCGTAAACAATATGGTTGAAGTTGGGTTTTCTAGATGATGAAGGCTTATTCGTGGTTTTGAACAGGCGAATTTGGTCGGGGTAAAAATCTTAAAACTAATTAGGGGGGAGATATTGCCCTAGTGTAATGTCTGTGACTCTTTATGGATCAGCGGCTGCTGTCCTTCACTAAGGTCTAATTCGTCCGTAACCTTATTATCTACTTGCTCAGTAATATAGCCACGCAGTCTACCTACCACATTGGTCATGATGTCAATGGTCTGGCCGATCTGGTCGAGAGTCATCAGGATGGTTTCTGAATCCACGTCTGCCTTTTTATCGTCGCTCATGGCTTTTTACCTGTTCCGGCTATAGGGGTTTCCAATTTACAGCTAATTTCACACTTCTTTCTTTAGCCCCGTTGCGGGGCTAAAAGTACCTATTCTATTCTTTAACTTCCTTGTTCTGCTCTCTAAGTTCCCGTTCGCGCCTCAAAGTGGCCTATTCGCCTCTCTAAGTAATCGCAATGCTTGGGATTAATCCCAGGTTAAAGCACCACCTGTTTGATACTCAATAACGCGAGTTTCAAAAAAGTTTTTCTCTTTCCGCAAATCCATGATTTCACTCATCCATGGGAATGGATTCTGTGCGCCTTTATATTGCTCCGGTAAACCCAGTTGGGTTAAGCGACGGTTGGCAATAAACTGCAAGTACTCTTCCATCATGGCAGCATTCATACCAAGTACACCGCGTGGCATAGAGTCACGGGCGTATTCAATTTCCAGTTGGGTGCCTTCCAGAATCATCTGAATAATTTCTTGCTGGAATGCTTCGCTCCACAGTTGTGGGTTTTCCAGTTTGATTTGGTTGATAACATCGATACCAAAGTTTAAGTGCATCGACTCATCGCGAAGGATGTACTGGAATTGCTCAGCAACACCGGTCATTTTATTGCGGCGACCCATGGAAAGAATTTGGGTAAAGCCACAGTAGAAGAAAATACCTTCGGTGACGGCGTAGAAACCAATCAGGTTGCGTAGCAATTCCTGGTCAGTTTCGTGGGTGCCGGTTTTAAAGTTAGGGTCAGAGAGGGCGTGGGTATGGCTAAGGCTCCAGGCCGCTTTCTTGGCGATAGAAGGCAGTTCGCGGTACATATTGAATACTTCACCTTCATCCATGGCCAGTGATTCAACACAGTACTGGTAGGCGTGGGTGTGAATCGCTTCTTCAAATGCCTGGCGCAGTAAATACTGACGACACTCTGGGTTGGTGATATGGCGATACATCGCTAGCACCAGGTTATTCGCTACCAGTGAATCGGCGGTAGAGAAGTAACCTAAAGAACGCATAACAATACGGCGCTCATCATCGCTAAGACCGTTAGGATCTTTCCATAGAGCAACGTCGGCCGTCATATTGACTTCTTGTGGCATCCAGTGGTTGGCACAGCCATCCAGATATTTCTGCCAGGCCCAGTCATATTTAAAGGGCACTAACTGGTTTAAGTCAGCGCGGCAGTTAATCATGGCTTTATCGTCAACGGTCAGGCGGGCAGCGCCCATTTCCAGTTCTTCCAGACCGGCAGATACATCCATATTGGCAATTGCAGCTTCGGCTTTGGCGGCAACACCGCTGGCTTCAATAGCGGCTGCAGGTGCGGAGGCCTGAGGTGCTGGCGCGGCTTCTACGGGTGCTTCAGGCGCAGGTGCTGCTACTTCCTGTGCAGGAGGTGGTGGCATTTTGCCTTCGTTTTCCTCAACGTGGTATTCATCCCAATTCAGCATATTTTACTTACCCCTAACGGTATCGTGTTCTTTGTTTCCCCGCCTTTTGTTGGCGGGGTTTATTGGTTCAGTGATTGCTGGCCTTTGTGCCTTGCAAGCTATTGGCAAGCTTCGCAATCAGGGTCATCCAGAGAGCAGGCTTGTGGCACTGGCGCTGGGCCTGCCGCTGCTTCTACTGGCGCCGGTGTTGCCGCTGCCGAAGATACCGCATTTAATGCATTGGTATCGATGGTGGACTTCTCCGTACCGGTGGCTGCCAAGGCGCGTAGATAATAGGTGGTTTTAAGACCGCTATACCAAGCCATACGGTAAGTGATATCCAGTTTCTTGCCTGAGGCGCCGGCGATATACAGATTGAGTGATTGGGCCTGGTCGATCCATTTCTGGCGTCGGCTGGCGGCATCAATAATCCAGCGTGGTTCAACTTCAAACGCTGTGGCGTACATGGCTTTTAAATCCGCAGGGATGCGGTCAATCTGCTGCACACTACCTTCGTAGTATTTAAGATCGTTAACCATGACGTTGTCCCACAGTCCACGAGCTTTTAGATCGTTAACCAGATGTGGATTAACCACGGTAAATTCACCGGAGAGGTTCGATTTTACATACAGGTTTTGGTAAGTCGGCTCGATGGATTGTGCCACGCCAGTAATATTGGCAATGGTGGCTGTGGGTGCAATGGCCATTACGTTGGAGTTACGCATACCTTTGCTTTGTACTTGAGCGCGCAGTCCTGCCCAGTCCATGGTTTGTGACTGGTCGACTTTGATATAGGCTTCGCCGCCACGTTCTTCAATCAGTTTTTGTACGGAGTCGATGGGCAAAATACCCTGGCTCCACAATGAACCGTCAAAGGTGGTATAGCTGCCGCGTTCTTCCGCCAGTTCTGAAGAAGACTTAATAGCGAAGTAGCTAATAGCTTCCATGGAGCGGTCGGCAAAGGTCACGGCATCTTCAGAGCCGTAGGCAATATGTTGTTTGTATAAAGAGTCCTGGAAACCCATTAAGCCAAGTCCAACAGGACGGTGCAGCATATTGGATTTTTCTGCCTGGCCTACGGAGTAGTAGTTGATATCGATAACGTTATCTAACATACGTACTGCGGTTTTAACGGTTTTTTCCAGTTTCTCTAAGTTAAGTCCGCCTTCTTCGGTGTGCTGGGCCAGATTAACAGAGCCCAGATTACACACTGCGATCTCATCTTTATTGGTGTTAAGAGTGATCTCAGTACACAGGTTAGACGAGTGAACCACACCAACATGCTGCTGCGGAGAGCGAATATTGCAGGGATCTTTAAAGGTGATCCAGGGGTGGCCTGTTTCAAATAACATGCCTAACATTTTGCGCCATAGTTCCTGAGCGCGAACGGTTTTAAATAGGGGGAAGTCGCCCGCCTTACAACGCGCTTCATAGGCGGTGTAAGCTTTTTCAAACGCTTCGCCGTAAAGGTCGTGCAGATCAGGAACGTCATTGGGTGAGAATAATGTCCATTCGCCATCATCAAAGACGCGCTTCATAAACAGGTCGGGAACCCAGTTGGCGGTATTCATATCGTGAGTACGGCGGCGATCATCACCGGTGTTTTTACGCAGCTCAACAAATTCTTCAATATCCATATGCCAGGTTTCAAGGTAGGCACACACTGCGCCCTTGCGCTTGCCGCCCTGGTTAACCGCAACGGCGGTATCGTTAACCACTTTCAGGAATGGCACAACGCCCTGTGACTTGCCGTTGGTACCTTTAATATAAGCACCGAGTGCGCGAACGGGAGTCCAGTCATTGCCCAGGCCACCAGCCCATTTGGATAACATGGCATTGTCCTGAATCGCACCGTAAATACCGTGCAGGTCATCGGGTACGGTGGTCAGATAGCAAGAGGATAATTGTGGGCGCAAGGTACCGGCATTAAATAGTGTCGGTGTTGAGCTCATATAGTCGAAGGAGCTAAGTAGGCGATAAAACTCAATCGCACGCTCTTCCCGGTTCTCTTCGCGGTGAGCAAGGCCCATAGCAACACGCATAAAGAAAATCTGTGGTAATTCAATACGCACTTCATTGCTATGAATAAAGTAGCGGTCATATAAGGTTTGCAGACCCAGGTAGTTAAACTGTAAGTCGCGAGAAGCGTCCAGAGCCTGGCCCAGTTTATCGAGGTCGTAGTCGCGCAGGTTTGGCGCCAGCAGTTCCAGTTCAATACCTTTGTCGATATAAGACACTAAAGCTTTGGGGTAGAGGGCAATCATATCCGCCTGAGTTGCACTGTTGGCAATGCCAAGGAAGGGCAGGGCTTCAGCACGCAGGTTATCAAGCAACAAACGCGATGTTGCAAACGTGTAGTTAGGCTCTTTCTCAACCAGCGTTCTGGCGGTGATCACCAAAGAGGTATTAACGTCTTTGGCCGGTACGCCGTCATAAAGGTTTTTCAGGGCTTCATCGATAATGTGCTGGGCATCGACATCTTTGAGTCCGGCACAGGCTTCGCCGACAATAATTTCCATGCGGCCAAGGTCTAGTGGTGTCTGGCTGCCGTCAGGGTTGCTGACTTTGATGGTTGGGTGTGCCTTGGAGGGTTCGGCAGCGGTGTTCTCTTCACGCTGCTGGCGGCGCTCTTCACGGTAAAGCACGTAGTCGCGAGCTACCTTGTGGTCGCCGCTGCGCATCAGGGCAAGCTCAACCTGGTCCTGAATATCTTCGATATGGATCGTACCACCGGAGGGCATACGACGCTTAAACGTAGCGCTAACTTGCTGAGACAGTTTTTCTACTGTTTCGTGTATGCGTGATGAAGCAGCAGCTGTGCCACCTTCAACCGCTAAAAAGGCTTTGGTGATTGCGACAGTGATTTTACTGTCGTCATAGCTAACGACCGTGCCATTACGTTTAATAACGCGTAATTGTCCCGGAGCAGTAGCCTGTACTTCGGTGGTGGATGTTGCAGACGTATTTGTTGTTGCCGTAGGGGGTACAGCAGTGTTGTTATCATCTACTTCGGTTTGCATATTTTCTCCGGGCACTGCGGTCAGCAGTGGTTAGCTCAGCGTATTTTAAGGTTTTATTAGTGAGGTGAGACTAACAAGATGGCCGACAGCTTAAGCAGGTGTGCATAACTTGCCCAGCCCGCTAAAAATCCGTAGGTATAAATACCTACTCTGGCGATCTTTTTTAATCCACGTACATACTCAGGAGTGCTTCCAATAGAGTGCAGGCTTTGCTGCAAAAACACGGCTTTTCTGTCTTATCCCCTCTGTTCTTCTAGTTGCATTTGTGAGTGAGTACTAACTCTGATGGTGCTTTGGTTAGCTTTCTTATCGTTCTCAGTGCAGCTGTACCCCTATATATTGGGGTTGGTGAAAAACTTTATACAAGATAATGCGGTTTTGGGGTTAATGCAAGGGTAAAGTTCTGAGGACAAACTGTGGATAAAGTGTGGGTAAAGGGCTCTGTCTGTGACCACTAACCTGCAAACTCAGGAATGGTAATAATTCATAGAAAACAAGGGCTAACAAATCATTTTTTAACCGCTAAAAATATTTTCTTATAACTAAAGATATTGATATGCGCTTAAGTTATGTCTGTTTTTATTGTTGGTTATTTGTCCGGCAGAAAGGCGATCAGGTGCTCTACTTCGGCCTGGATATTCAGTGTATCGCCCACGGAATAATCGTGGTGACTGGGGAATAAAGATTCCACCAAACTACCGGTTGGCAATTGCAGGGTGTAGAGCGTGGCGCTGCCGGAAAACACTTTTTTTACCACCGTGCTGCTGATGCCATTATCGGGGTTGAGCACAATATCGTCTGGCCGCACTAACACGTCAACGGGGGTATTCGCTGGCCAGTCATAACTGCGGTTGCCGGTCATCACACCGAGCTCGGTTTTAATACGGTGCTGGTCAATGCTCATGCCTGGCAACAGGCCGCCCTGGCCAATAAAGTTTGCGACAAAGCGGTTGCAGGGTTCGTGGTAGAGATTAAAGGGGGTGTCCCACTGTTGCAGTCGGCCGTTGTGCAGCAGCCCAATCCGGTCGCCAAAGGCAAAGGCCTCTTCCTGGTCGTGGGTGACCAGGATCGCGCTGGTGCCTACTTCTTTGAGAATATCTCGTACTTCTAAATTGAGGTGACGGCGAAGGTCGACATCAAGGTTGGAAAAAGGCTCGTCCAATAATAGCAGGCGCGGGTTGGGAGCCAGAGCCCGGGCCAGTGCCACGCGCTGTTGCTGGCCGCCAGAAAGTTCATGGGGGAAGCGTTGGGCAATGGACTCTAATTGAATCAGGTCCAATAGGCTGTCGACGATTTCATTCTGTTCCAGCAGTGGTGATTTTTGAATGCCAAAACGGATATTGTCGCCAACGGTGAGGTGTGGAAATAGCGCATAGTCTTGAAACACCATGCCAATCTGCCGTTGCTCGGGTTCAAGTTGAAAGCTATGGTTACTCAGCAGCTGGTCGCCCAGGGTAATGGTACCGCTGGTCAGCGGTTGAAACCCGGCGATGGCGCGTAATGCGGTGGTTTTGCCGCAGCCGCTGGGGCCTAGCAGGCAGCAGATATCACCGTCATTCACATCGAAGCTGACACCGTCAAGTACCGCCTGGCTGCCGTACTGGCACTGGATGCTATCAACTTTTAGCAAGGTATCGGTCCTTATTGAGTCAGCAGTAATTCCATTAAGGCTTTTTGTGCATGTAAGCGGTTTTCGGCTTCATCCCAAATAACGGTATCAGGGTGGTCCATCAGTTCGGCGCTGATTTCTTCACCGCGGTGGGCAGGCAGGCAGTGCATATATAAGGCATCGCTGGCTGCTACCGAGAGTAGCTGGTCATTTAATTGATAGCCGGTAAAGAGTTTTATGCGTTCGGCTTGCTGATCTTCTTGGCCCATGGATGCCCAGACATCAGTGACTAGCAGATGTGAGTCTTTAGCTGCGGCCACAGGGTCGCGAACAATGCTGACGCGATCTTTGTTGGCCTTGATTAAATCGCTGTTAGGATCAAACCCTTCCGGGCAGGCGATACGCAGTTCGAAGTCAAATTGTCGGGCCGCATTAATATAAGACTGACACATATTATTGCCATCACCAATCCAGGTCACTGTTTTGCCCTGGATGCTGCCTCTGTGTTCGGTAAAGGTTTGCATATCAGCCAGTAGTTGGCAGGGGTGATAGTCGTCGGTAAGTGCGTTAATCACCGGGACCTTTGAGTTTTGGGCAAAACGCTCGATAATTTCATGGCCAAAGGTACGGATCATAATAATATCCGTCATTGACGATAGCACTCTGGCGCTATCTTCTATCGGTTCGCCGCGGCCCAATTGGGTATCTCGGGGCGAAAGAAACATGGCGTGACCGCCAAATTGCGCCATCCCCGCTTCAAAGGAAACCCGGGTGCGGGTGGAGGATTTTTCAAACACCATGCCCAGCACTTTATTTTTAAACGGGTCGTTATGGCCGCCATTGGCCAGCTCGGCTTTCAGGGCAATCGCTCGAGTAATCAAGTTGTTTAACTCGGTGGGCGATAAATCCAATAGTGTTAAAAAGTGTCTAGTAGCCATGAGGTTTGTTCTATTTGTAAGCGTTTAAAGTAAAATGCAGTTGCATTGCCCGTTATCCAATGGACCCTGTCAGGAATGAGACACTGCAAACTGGTTAATAATATCGACAACCGATGCCAGCAGAATCTCTGCCTGTGCCTGGTTAATAATTAAAGGGGGCAACAGGCGGATAACATTGCCAGCGGTAACATTAATTAAAATACCTTTATCCCGTGCCAGGCTAACCAGGTCAGCGCAGGGTTGCGTCAGTTCGATGCCAATCATCAAGCCCTGGCCGCGAATGTCTTTAATAATGGCCTGCTCGCTCAGTTGTTCCTTAAAGCCTTCTACTAGCCATTTCCCCAGCTTGTCGGCATTGTCACACAATTGCTGCTCCGCGATGGTGTCAACCACAGCTTGCGCGGCGGCACAAACCAAAGGATTACCGCCATAGGTGGAGCCGTGATTACCGGGCCCTAATGTGTTGGCGGCTTTGCCCTGTGCCAGACAGGCGCCAATCGGTAAGCCATTGCCCAGCCCTTTAGCCGTGGTGACGACGTCAGGCAGTAGTGGGTGGTGTTGGTAGGCGAAGTACTTGCCGGTACGGCCATTCCCTGTTTGCACTTCGTCCAGCATCATAAGCCAGTGTTGCTGGTCGCAGAGTGCACGTAGCTCAGTCATAAAGTTTTCAGGCAGCATATTAACGCCGCCTTCGCCCTGAATCGGTTCGAGCAACACTGCCACGACATTGCTATTGTTTTGTGCAATATTTTCCAGAGCTTTAATATCGCCATAGGGGGCGCGCAGAAAGCCGCCGACCAGCGGTTCAAAGCCAGCCTGAATTTTGCGGTTGCCTGAAGCGGTAAGAGTTGCCATGGTGCGGCCGTGGAAGGCGTTGTCCATCACCACGATTTGCGGCAGATCGATACCGTTATTATGGCCGTAAAGACGGGCAATTTTGATCGCCGCTTCGTTGGCTTCTGCCCCTGAATTACCAAAGAATACCGACTCCATACCCGACACTGCGCAGAGCGACTGGGCTAATTGCTGCTGGCGTTCGATACCGTATAAGTTGGAGGTATGAATCAGTCGGTCAGCCTGGGTTTTGATGGCTTCAGTCACGGCGGGGTGCGAGTGCCCGAGTGCATTGACACCGATGCCGCTAATAGCATCCAGATATTCGTGGCCTGCCTGGTCATAGAGGTAGACATTTTTGCCATGGCTAAAGCTCACCGAGGGCTGGCCATAGGTATTCATAACAGCTGTCACTGTTTTATCCTTTCATAGTTACCGGTTGGCGTGATTGGATTAAGCGCCAAAAACGCAAAAAGGCAGCTAGAGCTGCCTGATTTAAGGGCTAATAGTATAGCGCCAATCGCAGTTTGGCAATTATTCTCTCGACAATACATCGAGGGCAATGCCCCATAGCTGCTGGGGTTTTCCGGCTTTGCTGTTGTTGCTGAGAGGGATTGGCCGGATCGTGAATAAATCAGACTAATTTAGTGGGGCAATAGGGCGCAAATCACGGTACAATGCGGTCAAATTATTAAGTTCAAATTTTTAAGTTAAGGTATACGTGATGGACATAACGGAAACAATCAAAGATCAAATTGAGAGCAACCCCATTATTCTTTATATGAAAGGTTCTCCCAACCAACCTCAGTGTGGTTTTTCAGCCCGTACCGTACAGTCATTGATGTCTTGCGGTGAGCGCTTTGCCTTTGTTGATATTTTATCCAACCCGGAAATTCGCGCTAATCTGCCCGCTTATGCCAATTGGCCAACTTTCCCCCAGTTGTGGGTAGCGGGTGAGTTGGTTGGTGGCTGCGATATCGTTTGTGAGATGTTTGACAAAGGTGAGCTGCAAACGTTGATCAAAGAGACGGCTGCTGCAACGGCCGAGTAAGGCCTGGCAATATGCTGAGAGGCATTGCTAGCTGATAGCGTAGGCATCATTGATTCAGCCGCTTAATTTATTAAACCGCCTCAGGGCGGTTTTTTTGTAGGTGTAATTTGTATATAAACGTTATTGCAAATCATTATCATTTAGAATAACATTCCCGCATTGTATTAATGTATCAGGGGATTTAGTTTTGTTAATAACGAAGAGCAAACCTTTCGGCTTATTGCTGGCTCTGGCAACAGCTTCAGTTGCCGCCGATTCAAAGAGTGAGAGTAGTCGTGTAAAGGCTGAAAAGGCCTCGCAAGTATCATTAGAACAAGTAGTGATTATTGGCTCCAAAGATGAAGCCAGAACTATGTCGGGTTCAGCGTTTGTGATTGATGAAGTTGAGCTGGAAAAATTTGAGTACACCGATATTCATCGTATTCTACGCCAGGTACCGGGTGTCTATGTTCAGCAGGAAGAGGGCTACGGTCTGCGCCCGAATATCGGTATTCGTGGTGCCGGTGGCAGCCGCTCTGAAAAAATCACCCTGATGGAAGATGGTGTGCTGATTGCCCCCGCGCCTTACTCAGGCCCTTCGGCTTACTACTTTCCTACGACTGGCCGAATGACGGCAGTTGAAGTATTAAAAGGCCCGGAAACATTAAAGCAGGGCCCCTATACCGTTGGCGGTGCCGTTAACTTAATCTCTACCCCCATTCCAAAACAGGCCGAAGGTCTGGTACAGGTAGAGATTGGTAATGATGGCGAAGACCGACTGCATGCCTGGTACGGCGATAGTACTGAGCAGTTAGGCTGGTTACTGGAAACGCATCAGCACAATGCCGATGGTTTTAAAAGTATTGACCGCTCTAATACGGATACAGGGTTGGATAAAGAAGATTATCTGGCCAAGTTGCGCTTGAATACACCTGAGGGTGAAGGTTTGTACAATCAGGTTGATATCAAACTGCAATACTCTACCGAAAAATCCAACCAAAGTTATTTGGGCTTAACCGATGCTGACTTTGATCGCGATTCAAACCGTCGCTATGGTTTAAGTGAGTTGGATCAGATGGATAACGAGCATGCCTCGGCAACCGTTAGCCACTTGATTGCTTTTAATGATGAGCTGTCCTTAAAAACTACCGCTTATTACAATGACTTCGAACGTGATTGGTATAAGTTAAGTGGTGGCGGTAAATATATTGAGGCAGCCAATACGGGTGATGCGATAGCTCAGGGCATTCTTGATGGCACGGAAGATGTTGATGGCCTCAAGGTAAAGCATAATGCGCGTCAGTATGAATCTTACGGTTTACAAAGTGAGTTGAGCTGGCAGGTAGCTTTTGTCGGTATGGACCACGATTTGGATTTTGGTGTGCGCTGGCATGAAGACGAAGTTGATCGTTTCCAGCCAACGGATATTTTTAATCAGGTAAACGGTAGTTTGGTTTACGACTCTACCGATCTGCCAAGTTCTTCTAATAACCGCGTCGAAGAAGGCGAAGCGCTTTCTTTATATATCATGGACCATATCTCTGTAAATGAGCAGCTGGATATCACTGCGGGTATTCGTTATGAAGATATCGATACTGAACAAAAACGTTATAGTGATGTCGACCGTAGCTCGTCTACCGTCACGGCAGAAAACAGCACTAGCGAAACCTTGTTGGCATTAGGTGCCACCTATCAGCTAAATCAGCAGTGGGGCTTATTGGCCGGTGTTCATCAGGGCTTTGCACCAGCCAGTGCTGGTTCAGAAGATGTTGACCCCGAAGAGAGCACCAACTATGAAGCGGGTGTGCGTTTTACTGAAGAGAACTTATTTGTAGAAGCGATTTACTTTTTCAGTGATTACGAAAACTCCGTCCAATATTGTACTGTGGCAAACCCCTGTGACGGCCAAACTTCAGGCAGTATTAGCCAGGGCGAGGCTGAAATCGAAGGCTTGGAATTCCTGGTCAATTACGACTTTGCCGGTCAGGCAGCCTATAGTATTCCGGTGAGCTTTACCTACACCTATACAGATACTGAAATCACCAGCAGTAGTGACGATGGCGATTTTCTCAAGGGTGATTCTTTGACGGATATTCCTGAAAACCAGTGGGCAGCTTCCATTGGTTATGTCGCAGCTTCTGGTTGGGATACCTACTTGAATGCCAGTTATACGGATGAAACCTGCATTGATAACACCTGTGACCGTTCCGGTGTTGATGACAGATTCTTAACCACCGATGACCTGCTGGTATTTGACCTGTCTGCAAGCATGCCGCTTAACGCTCAGGCCCGTGTTTATGCCAAGGTTGATAACCTGTTGGATGATCAGGAAATTGTTTCCCGCAAGCCAGATGGTGCCCGTGCTAATAAGCCGCGCACCTTCTATGTGGGCGTTAAAGTTAGCTTCTAAGGGGCTATTCCCCTCCTCAACCCGTCATTGGTGTGCCATGGCGGGTTTTTTTATGCTCATAGAAGGCATCTTATCGGGCATTGCTGCTGTGTTATAAAATCAATTGTGCTATAAAAAGCAATGATTTCAGCAGCATAACCAATAACAAGCAATAAAGGTGTAGCGCATTAGTATCAATGTCCCTGGTTACCGTGTGATTCGTCCCCTTGGACGAGGCGGCATGGCAACCGTATATTTGGCTATTCAGGAGAATTTTCAGCGCGAGGTGGCGTTGAAAATCATGGCGCCTGCTTTATCTGAAGAGAGCACTTTTAGTGAGCGGTTTTTGCGTGAGGCGCGGATTGTCAGCCGTTTGGTGCATCCACATATTGTCACCGTTCACGATGTGGGTATTGAAAATGGTCACCACTATTTATCCATGGAGTATATTGAGGGCCATGATTTAAAGGAGCGGCTGCCCAGTCTTAATGGCGAGCAATTATTTCGAGTATTAAAAGAAGTGGCCATGGCGCTGGATTATGCTGGCCGCAAAGGCTATGTCCACCGCGATGTAAAGCCTGAAAATATTATGATTCACAATATTGATGGCCGCGCGGTATTGATGGACTTTGGTATTGCCCGAGCTGCCGATTCCGTTAGCACCATGACGAGAACCGGCACCGCTCTGGGTACCCCTCATTATATGAGCCCTGAGCAGGCCAGAGGTGATGCGATTGATGGCCGTTCCGACCTCTACAGTATGGGGGTGCTGTTTTACTATATGCTAACCGGGCGGGTGCCCTATGAAGCGGATTCGCCAGTAGCGGTGGGTATTAAGCATGTTTCTGCGGCGCTGCCCAAGTTACCGCAAGAGCTTTCCAGCTATCAACATTTGCTTGATAAGCTGATGGCAAAAAAACCGGAAGATCGCTACCGCAATGGTCAGGAGTTAGTGGCGGCTTTGCAGCGAGCAGATGCCTCCCTTATTGATAAGCACAGGCCCCAGGAGGGGTTTGAGTATTTGGGCAGTCATGAACATACGCCATTGCGTAGTGATCAGGTCAAAGTCGTTGTGCCTGAGCGAAACTCTGCCGATAGCAGTGCAGAGACTGGCGAGATGCAGGCCATGGCATCCTCTGCTTCACTGGCGACACCACAGCCAGGAGAGCCCCTGCATATCCCCAAAGAAGATTTAGACAATCGCCCGGAGCCAAAGCGGGGCTCCTTAGTGGCGGTGGCAGCCTCGGTGTCGCTGGCACTGGTGTGTGGTGCAGCTTATTATTTTTACCAGCAATCGGCTGGCGATGATAAAGCGGTTCCCATGCAAAGCCAGACAATCAAGCCCCAAACGGCCCCAGCGCCGCTACCTGCCAAAGTCAGTGAACCTGTTGAAAAAGCCATAGCCGCCAAGCCTGTTACTCCAGCCCCTATACCCGCGCCGGTAGCCGCGGAGCAAACAGACGTGGTTGTTGAGGAGGTGGTGGTTGAGGAAGTCGTTGATAATGCGCCTGCGGTCGCACCCGCAAAGCCAGCCGAGCCGATTCAGTCGGGTGAACGGTCGGTGGCCGAGTTATTAAGTCAGGCCGCATCGCTGGATAAGCAGCCGGGAAAAATAGCTGAGCAGGTTGAACTGTATCGCCAGGTTCTGTCCTTGCAAGCGGATAACGATACGGCTCAGGCAGCTTTAGCTAGCGTCAAAAGTCAGGGGCTGCTTAATGCGCAGCAGGCCGCCGATGCAGGGGAATATCAGACCGCTCAGCAGCAGCTTGATTCAGTAACAGCTATTTTCCCCGAGTTAGTCGATACCGAACAATACCAGCAACTGTCTCAGCAGTTAGCTCAGGCTCAAACGCTGGCTACGTTATTCGCGCAGGCTGATGAGCATTTCGACCGCGATCGCTTAATTAAGCCTGAGGGCAATAACGCCAAAGAAACCTTTGAGCAGATTCTGGAGATTGACCCTGACAGCACGGCGGCAAGGCAGGGGCTGAAAAAAATTACCGATCGCTATCTGGTGTTAGCTGAGTCATCCCGCAAGAAGCGGGCATACCGTAATGCGCAGTCGATGGTTGATAATGGCTTAAGCGTTGAGCCGGAGAATGCCGCACTATTAGCGCTGCAAGAAACCTTAAGCGCTGAATTAAAATTAGAACAGGATGTTCAGGCCTTATTGGCTTTGGGTGATGAGCTTGCGCAACAGGAGAAATGGTTTAGCACTGACCAGGATGCCGCGGTGAAAAAATATTTGGATGTGCTGGCAATGCAGCCGGGCCGCTCTGAGGCGCAAACTAAAATTGCCGCAGCGGTTGATGAGTTTGTCACGGATGTGAATGGTTTAATTGCGGTTAAAGATTATGATATTGCGGCGGAGCAGGTTGCTCTAGCCATGCGCTTATTACCGAATAATGAAAAGTTAAAATCCACGGTGTTAGTGCTGGAGAGTATTAAGCCCCTAATCGATGGCTTGGTGTTATCGGGTGTGGCCATTGCTGATCAAGACGCGCCAACTGAGAGCAGTATTCGTGCTGACCGTACTTTGCATCTGTCTTTTCGGTACCAGAACCTTGAAAATCCAACCACAGTATTCCAGGCTGTGTTGTTTGATGGTGGCCGTTCTGTCCAGATAGCTGGCGTGCCGGTGGTGGTGGTCGGCGAAGAGGGGTACACTCAGTTCCGAATGGATCGCCCAGTAGAAGGCTTTGCCGATGGCGGTTATCATCTCGATATTATGCTGGCGGGTGAGACTATATTTACCTACGGTTTTGTGATCAGCAAATAATGTATCTTAGATAACAATCGACTCTAATAATTAAGGAGAAAATTATGTTGAGAGTAAGCTTACTGATGTCAGTGATGGTGCTGGCTTTGTGGGGCTGCCAGGCACCGCCGGATTTAAAAAAGCTGCAAGATGAAAACGGTGCTTTAGAACAGCAGTTGGGCCAGGCTAATCGTGATATTAGCAAACTAAAGGCCGACAAAGTCCTGTTGCAGCAAGATGTTGCAGAACTCAATCGCGTAGTCAGTGTGTTAGGGCAAGAGAAAAATTCCCGGGTAACAGAGTCCACTAATCTGCGGGGTGAAGTGCGCCAGTTTGTGCAAGCCCGTATTGATAGTTTAAAGACTTTCCTCTTAGCCAGTGATTTACTGGATTATATTGGCGGTGAGTTGGTTGAGCGTTCCAATGTAGATAAGCAGCCGCTGTTGTTGGTTGATCTTTATAATAAAGTACCTCGCAATGGCACCTTGACCGGTGTTGGGGGCTATTTCCAGGCTACAGGTAATATATCGGTTAAAGTGTTACGTCCTATTGCTGGCAACCTGGTTGTTGTTTGGGCCAGCCAGCCTATTGCAGTACCTGAGCGTGGCGTTCAGCGCTTGACCTTCCCGGTGACTGTTGGGGTAGAAAAAGGCGATCTGCTTGCCTACCACTTGGGTTCAGTGGGGATGGTTGGTTTTGATACGGGTACGGGTGACACCCGTTACCTGAATGATGATGTGATGGTGGGAGCTAGCTTAAAGCCCTCTTCATTACAGGGTGAAAATGACAAACGGGCCTACTCTATGGGTGTGTTTGGTTTGTTAAATTCCCTCTGATTGGCAGCGCCATTCCCGTTGCGGGAATGGCGTTATTTACCTGAATGTACCAGCCCTACAGAGCTTGTTAACTCATCTGGCTCTGTTGATAGTTTTGCAAGCCAACCCGGTCAATCAAGCCTAGCTGCGTTTCCAGCCAATCGATATGCTCTTCCTCTGACTCCATAATATCCTGGAATAAATCCCGGCTGACATAGTCGCCAATTGATTCGCAGTAGCCAACGGCGTCTTTTAAATCTTTGTGAGCAATCATTTCCAGTTTCAGGTCACACTCCAGCATTTCCTGGGTGTTTTCACCGATCAATAGTTTGCCAAGGTCTTGCAGGTTGGGTAGGCCTTCGAGAAACAGGATACGCTCGATCAGGCTATCGGCATGCTTCATTTCATCAATGGATTCGTGATATTCGTGGTCCCCCAGGTCTTTTAGGCCCCAGTCTTTATACATTCTTGAGTGCAGGAAGTATTGGTTGATCGCAACCAGTTCATTGCCTAATACGGTGTTGAGGTATTCAATAACCTTGGCGTCGCCTTTCATGGTCTATCTCCGGGGTAAGTGGATCCGTGGTTTAGGCCAAGTGTGTGCCAGCAATGCAGGGCTGTCAATGCTAAGTTATTGATTTTGAAAAGATAAAAATAGAAATAAAAGTTATTCTCACTCGCACTTGCATCTTAAGGGAGTGATTTAATCAAATAGAAGAGGGGGATTAGCTGACAGCGTAGAAAAGCTGCTCATTATCGACATTGCGCTCAACGCTTTCATCGAAAACCTCGCGGGCGAGGATGCCACATTTGCCACACTGGGATGCAAGGTTCAATTCTTTGCGGACCTGACCAAACTGGGTAGCGCCATTGGCAACCGCTTCGCGGATTTGGCTGTCAGTAACGGCTTTGCATAAACAGATGTACATGGCGGCTCGGGTTCTTGTGGGTCAGTCATTAATGTGAAAAGAATGTTAAGTTAAATGAGAATCATTGTCAATATCATTTAGATGTATTATTACCGCGACAACGAGCCTAGTTTGCACGATAAACAATCAATGAATATTGATATCAATCAATAGTTTTTGACTATTATGGCGATTTAAAAAAATCAGTGGGCTTGGGCAGGGTGGCTGTGTACTATGGCTGCCATGTTTGAACTCACCCTCGGTTGGCTTTTACCGGTCGGTTGGGGCGTTAGAATGACATTGATGTTAACTATTATTTTCCTTAATTTTTTGGAGGCTAGAAAACAATGAGTGTACTCGTTGGCAAACCCGCACCGGATTTTACTTGTAACGCAGTATTGGGTAACGGCGAAATCGTCGATAATTTTAATCTGGCAGAAACGATCAAAGGCAAAATCGGCCTGGTATTTTTCTACCCACTGGATTTCACCTTTGTTTGTCCTTCTGAATTACTGGCGGTTGATCACCGTATGGATAAATTTAAAGAGTTGGGTGTAGAGGTGATTGGTGTTTCTATCGACTCTCATTTTACCCATAACGCATGGCGTAATACGGATGTAAACAATGGTGGTATTGGTCAGGTGGGTTACACTTTGGCGGCTGATATTAATCATGATATCTGTCGCGCTTATGATGTTGAGTCTGCAGGTGGTGTTGCTTTCCGTGGCGCGTTTATTATCGATGCGGAAGGTGTGGTTCGTTCACAGACTGTGAATGATTTACCACTGGGCCGTAACTTCGACGAATTTATTCGTGTTATCGAAGCCCTTCAGTTCCACGAAGAGCATGGTGAAGTTTGCCCAGCTGGCTGGAGCAAAGGTGATAAAGGTATGACCGCGTCACCAGACGGTGTTGCTGCTTATCTTTCAGAGAATGCTGACAACTTGTAAGTTGCCACACTTCTTGTGCCGTCCTGAAATACATTGACGGTTGTTGATTAAGCCGGTTGCCATGGGTGACCGGCTTTTTTTTGTCTGTTATTTCTGCGAAGGGGGGCTGAGATAAATATCTGTAGGTGGCTAGGGGTATAGTGGTGCTGGGTCGTGAAAAAGATAGTGCTCTAAGGTGTTTGAATATTTGGGAGAAGTGAACAAATGCTTGCAGTATTGTAGGGTGGATTATAATCCACCAAACCCAGCCAAGAGTCATTCTCGGTGGATTACAATCCACCCTACTACTGGTTCAATCAACAAACTAAAAAGCAAGAAAACAGCGTATAGGTTTATTTCTGACGGTATTTAGCGCGGGAAATTAGCCAGGAAAACCGCCCAGATCCTTCCATCGGTTGACGATGAGGCAAAATAACTCTGCCGTCTTTTTTGTATCGTAGGCCGCCGAATGTGCTTCGGCATTATCAAATTCTATACCCGCTGTTTGGCAGGCTTTGGCGAGTACCGTTTGACCAAAAGCCAAACCCGACAAGGTTGCTGTATCAAATACTGAAAAGGGGTGAAACGGGTTGCGTTTGATTTGGCAGCGTTCAACCGCAGCCATTACAAAACCGTGATCAAAATGGGCGTTATGTCCTACTAGTACAGCGCGGGTGCAGTCATGGGCCTTGACCTGTTTTCTAATGGCTTGCAGTAATTCCGGAAAAACCTTTTCCTCTGCATCGGCTTCGCGAAACGGGTGGTGTGGGTCTATGCCGGTAAATTCCAATGCTGCCGGGTCCAGATTGGCACCCTCAAAAGGCACGACATTAAAGGCGTAGGTTTTATCGAGTTTAAGCAGGCCTTCGTCATCCATGGTAATGGTGGTTGCGGCTATTTCCAGCAGGGCATCGGTTTGGCTATCGAAGCCGCCGGTTTCCACATCAATGACTACCGGCAAAAAGCCGCGAAAGCGTTTTGAGAGTGGGTGTAATTCTTCTTCGTCAAAATTATCGTCAATCACGGTTTTTCCTTAGCTTGGGACAACCTGCCATTGCAGAGTTTCGCCAGCGCAAAGTGGTATCACTTGTGAGTCGCCAAGAGGCAGGCTGTCGGCAACTTTCCAGGGGGATTTTTTTAGAGTAATCGTATCGGTGTTTCTTGCCATGCCATAAAAGTCGGGGCCATTATGGCTGGCAAATTGCTCCAGCTTATCGAGTGCGCCTGCCTGCTCGAAGGCCTGGGCATAGAGCTCGATAGCGGCATAGGCGGTGTAACTGCCAGCACAGCCGCAGCTGGTTTCTTTATTGTCTTGGGTATGGGGAGCTGAGTCGGTCCCCAGAAAGAATTTGCTGCTGCCACTGGTGGCTGCTTCAATTAGTGCCTGCTGGTGGATATTGCGTTTTAATATCGGCAAGCAGTAATAGTGCGGGCGAATTCCACCTACCAGCATATCATTGCGATTATAAAGCAGGTGGTGGGCGGTAATGGTTGCGGCAACATTCTGCCCGGCCCCAGCGACAAAGTCAGCGGCATCTTTGGTGGTGATATGTTCCAGTACCATCGGCAATTCAGGGAAGTCGTTGGCTAGCTGTCTCAGGGTCCGGTCAATAAAAACCTTCTCGCGGTCAAAAATATCAATCTCATGGTCGGTGACTTCACCGTGTAATAAAAATCGCAGGCCTTCCTGTTGCATGGCTTCAAGGGCCGGGTAGATAGTGTTGATATCGGTAACGCCGGAGTCTGAATTGGTTGTCGCCCCCGCGGGGTAAAGTTTGCAGGCTACTACGCCAGCGGCTTTTGCCTGGCGAATATCCTCGGCAGTGGTATTGTCCGTCAGGTAAATTACCATCAGTGGCTCCACCTGACGCGGGCAATCTTGCTGGGCGGCCATAATACGCTCGCGATAAGCGCTGGCTTGGGCGCCGTTACTGACCGGAGGTACTAGATTGGGCATCACAATGGTGCGGCCAAAATACCGGGCCATAGCGGGTACTGTGTGAGTTAGTGCTTGCTCATCTCGCAGATGAACATGCCAGTCGTCTGGACGAGTGAGGGTGAGTTCTGTTGAGGTCATGGGTCGCTTCTATTCAATGCAGGGAATGCTGGCCACTGGGCGCTGAGCGTGCATGCTACCGGATTCGACGCAGGGTTTAAAGAAATAGGCAGATTTGCCGATAACGGCTTAGTGATAGATTAGTAGTGGGGGTTCGCCATGAGTCGTTTATATTTGCATCTAATGTTAGGCCTGTTAATCAGTGGTTGGGCCTTGTCTGCCCATGCGCTGCGTTTGGGGCCAGGCATGAATCATGCTGAATGGCGGCTGGAGCTTTCCCCGTTTGAGTGCAAAATGTGGCAGCCGCTGCCTTATTTCGGCGATGCAGTATTCTCTAATCGCGCCGGTGAAGAGCAAAAGTTTTATCTGGCTCCCACCCGTAAAGCCATGAAGGCGGGCGAGGCCAGATTGGTCTCGACGCCTCCGGTTTGGGATGAAACCCGCCGCAGCCTGGATATGGGGATTGTTAAGGTACACCCGAACAAGCCCTCTATCTCGCTGGGTAAAAAGCGTTCTACCCAGCTATTAAATGAACTGTATGATGGTATGTCGCCGGTCTTTTCTCGCCCCTCCTGGTATGCGGAGGATGAAGATATTGAAGTCTTTCTATCGTCGATTAATTTCCGTAAGGCCTATGATCAATACCGGGGCTGTCTGGCGGCCTTGCTGCCGGTCAACTTTGACCAGATTAACCGCTCGAGAATCCACTTCCCCACTGCAAAGTATGAGTTAACCCGGGCATCCAAAACCCAGTTAGATCATGTGGTGCAGTATGTGAAGGCCGACCCTTCCGTCACCAGCTTCTTTATTGATGGCCATACCGACAATGTTGGGCGTCGGCTCTATAACCTTGATCTGTCGAAGCGTCGGGCGGAAGCGGTGACCAATTATCTGGTGGCCAACGGGGTGGACGAGGCCATCATAACGACCCGTTATCACGGCGAGCGCTATCCTTTGGTTAGCAATAGCAGTGGTAAAAACCGCTCGTCCAATCGGCGGGTGACCATCCGTCTGGAGCGGGAAGGGCTCTGATTACCCCTTTATTGACCGATGACGGGCCTGAATTGTCCCAAGCCCGTCTGTCACCACTCGCCTTCTGCGACAAACCCCAGTAGAATAGCCGCCCTCAAAACCCCCTAGAACCCTCTTTTACAGCGTGTGTGGAGATTTTCATGTCTGATATCAACAAAGTCGTTTTGGCCTATTCCGGTGGTCTGGATACTTCCGTTATTGTCCGTTGGTTGCAAGATACCTATAACTGCGAGGTGGTGACCTTTACCGCCGATATTGGCCAGGGGGAAGAAGTTGAGCCCGCCCGTGCCAAGGCTGAAGCGCTGGGAGTGAAGGAAATCTATATTGATGACCTGAAAGAAGAGTTTGTCCGTGACTATGTATTCCCGATGTTTCGCGCTAATACGATTTATGAAGGCGAGTACCTGCTGGGCACCTCAATTGCCCGCCCGTTAATTGCCAAGCGTCTGATCGAAATTGCTAATGAAACCGGAGCTGATGCTATTTCTCATGGTGCTACCGGTAAAGGTAATGATCAGGTGCGTTTTGAACTGGGCGCCTATGCCTTAAAGCCCGGTATTCAGGTGATTGCACCTTGGCGTGAGTGGGACCTGACTTCCCGTGAAACCTTAATGGCTTACTGTGCTGAGCGTGATATTCCGGTTGATTTTGCGGGTAGCAAGAAGAAGTCACCTTATTCAATGGATGCCAATTTGCTGCATATCTCCTACGAAGGTGGCATTCTTGAGGACCCTTGGGCAGAAGCCGAGGACGATATGTGGCGCTGGAGTGTCTCTCCTGAACAGGCCCCCGATACCCCTACCTATCTGGAATTAACCTACCGCGGTGGTGATATTGTCGCGATTGACGGTGAAGCCATGTCCCCTGCCACGGTATTGGCCTACCTTAATAAAGTGGGCGGTGCCAACGGTATTGGCCGCTTGGATATTGTTGAAAACCGCTATGTAGGTATGAAGTCTCGCGGCTGTTATGAAACCCCGGGGGGCACCATTATGATGCCGGCCCACCGTGCGATTGAGTCCATCACTCTGGACCGTGAAGTGGCGCATTTAAAAGATAGCCTGATGCCCAAATATGCAGAGCTTGTGTATAACGGCTACTGGTGGGCTCCTGAGCGTCAGATGCTGCAAACTGCTATTGATGAGTCTCAGCAGTTTGTTAATGGTGATGTCAGAGTTAAGCTCTATAAAGGCAATGTCACCGTTGTTGGCCGCCGTTCAGAGCAGTCGCTATTTGATGAAAGTATTGCGACATTTGAAGATGATGCCGGTGCTTATGACCAGCAGGACGCGGAAGGCTTTATTAAGTTGAATGCATTGCGTATGCGCATAGCGGCAAATAAGGGCCGCTCCATGTTATAAATGTGGTGAATCCCCCTTCAAAAAGGCTGCTTTCGCAGCCTTTTTTGCTATCTGCCCCGAAAAAATAAAAGCCTAAAGAGATTTGTGAGTTAGTTCTCGCAACTAAAGGATTTTATTGAATATTATTGGATTTGAACTATTCTGGCTTAAGGAATGGAATTCGTGAATCGATCCTATCAAATTATAAAGACTCCGTTGGGAGATCAGGAAGGTAACATGCTGAAGCTGAAAGATTTTTTAATGCACTACGGTAAGCTGACCTCAGCTGCTCTATTAGTGACCTTAACCGTAGCTTGTGGGAGCGGTGGTGGCTCCGACAATATTCTATGTGGTGGAGAGCCCTGTGAAGATACTACCCCGGAGACTCTGGCTGAAACTGAAGGTACTGACGGTACTATCAGTATTGGTAACGGTTCTGGCTCTTCCTTTGAAACAGGTGTTATTGCTGCCGATATCGGCGCTGCCAGCCTGGCTGCCAATGCCAGTACCGTATTGACGGTAACGGTAGTGGACCAGAGTAATAGTCTGGTGAGTGATCAAGCGAACGTTACCTTTTCTTCCAACTGTGTTGATACGAATTTAGCAAGATTTGATCGCTCCGCAGTGGTGACCAGCTCTGGTTCCGCCAGTGTGACCTACACAGCTGCGGGCTGTGAGGGTGTTGATGTGATAACCGCTACCTCAGGAGAGGTGTCGGCCACGATATCGATAGTCGTTGAAGCGGAAGTGATTAGCATCGGTAGTGGCAGTGGTGCTGACTTCGTTCCCGATGAACTGGCACTGGGTATTGGTGCTGGTGCGCAATTAGCTGCTGGTGGCCAAACCACGATCAATATCAGTATTGCTAATCAGGACGGCGAATTACAGACCGCCGATGTGTCCAGCCCAACGTCAATAAGCCTGACCTCAGGTTGTGTGACACAGGGTTTGGCGACACTTAGCAGTACCTCCATTGATACCGTGACAGGATTAGCCCAGGTTGTATTTACTGATCAGGGTTGTGGTGTAGCGCCCGATGGCACCGTCGATACAATTACCGCGTCAACATTAGGTCTGTCCGCATCGGTTGAGCTGGATATAGCTCCAGATACTGTTAACCAGCTTGAATTTGTTTCGGTAGAGCCCGATATTTTATTCTTAAAAGGTACCGGTGGTGAAGAAACTGCAATCGTCACCTTTAGAGTGGAAGGTCAGTTAGGCGGTCCTGTTGCTGGTGCTGAAGTAGAATTTGCCTTAAGTACTGAAGTGGGTGGTTTAACCCTGCCAGTGTCTGAGGGTGTTACCAACTCTGCAGGTGAAGTATCGGTGACTGTGCAAGCCGGTACTGTTCCAACCTCCGTTCGAATTATTGCTACTGAACAGTCCACCGGTACATCGACTATCTCTGATGGTTTGACCGTGGCTACGGGTATTGCTGATTCCGATAATTTTTCGGTTGTTGCTGAAACCATTAACCCAGAGTGTTGGACAGGTTTACAGGGTAATACTGTCAGTATTACCGCTTTTGTAGGTGATGTATTTAATAACCCTCCACCGGATGGCACTGTCGTTCAGTTTATTACCGAGGGCGGCATCGTTGAGTCTTCATGTAAAACGTCGGGCGGTCGCTGTAGTGTGCAATTTACCTGTACTCCTGAATTTGTTAGTGATGGGCGTATTGAAATCATGGGTTATACCATCGGTGCGGAATCATTTGATGATACCAATACGAATGGTGTGTTTGATGCGGGCGATAGTTTTGTCGCCGCCGATAACGATATTACTGAAGCCTTCCGTGATGATAATGAAAACGGTGTTTATGACGATATCCAATATCTGGATTTTAACGTCAACGGCTCCTTTGATGATGTGGATGGGCAATATACCGGGCCTTCTTGTGATGCTCCGGATGATGGCACAGTCTGTTCTGGCAGCAGTACCTTGCATGTCTTTGATTCTGTAACACTGTCGCAATCCAATCCTAGTGTGACTAGAATTCTTGGTACTGAGAATGTTCCTGCGGTTATGCCAGCAGATACCTTTGCCAATGTTTTCGCTGGCACCAGCTTTTTCGTGGCTAATTCAATAGACCTTTCGCCGGGTGACAATAACGTCTTTTTAGGGACATTAGTGCTGGGTGATAGCAATCTGAATTCGCTGCCATCAGGCACTACGATTGCATTATCTGCTGATAATGGTGAAGTAGCGGGTAGTGGTTTTACGGTATTGAATACCAATCGCCCAGCCTTTATCAATATTATAATGAGTGCTGATGATACGCCCAGTGCGGATGGTGCTTTAACCGTGACCGTGACTGTTCCTGGTTATAGTGCGGTGGAGCTTTCTTTCCCGGTTGACGATAATTAATCTCCGGCAATCTCTGCCATTGCTGCGGCGATAGCAGAGAGATAAAGCGTAGAAATAAAAAAAGCCGGTTGCTAACAGCAACCGGCTTTTTTATTGAAGCCGCTTTTATTTAAGCAATAACGCCAGAGCCTTTGAGTTGTTCAAGGCTGCCGGCATCCAGCCCTAACAGATCTTTTAAAACCTCATCATTATGGCTGCCAAGTTGCGGACCAGACCAGGTTGTTTCTCCGGGGGTGGATTTTAGCTTGGGTAAAATTGCCGGAATCTTTAATGGCTTGCCATCAATTTCAACCTGCTCAAACATGCCGCGCGCTTTGTAGTGCTCATCGTTCATCATATCTTCTACATTGTAGATCGGGCCGACCGGCACACGCTCTGCTTCCAGCGTATCAATAATAGTTTTTGCATCATTATCCAAACACCATTTAGCCAGAGCATTATCAATCTCCACTTCATGAACCACACGGCCAGCGTTATCTGCCATCTCTGGGTTATCTGCCATCTCCGGATAACCGGCGGCAATCATCAGGCGTTTAAAAATAGCGTCGCCGTTACCGCCAATCACCACATATTTTGCATCGCGGCAGCGGAAGGTATTAGTGGGCACGATACCGGTTACCGTAGTACCGGAAGGCTCGCGAATCACCCCAGCGCCGTCATATTCAGGGATGACCGCTTCCATCAAATTAAACATAGACTCGTAAAGGGCAACATCAATCACTTGCCCTTCGCCGTCTTCATTATTACTGCGCTCAATAATCGCCAGAGTTACACCTAGCGCAGCATGGATAGCGGCAATGGTGTCACCAATACTTAAATTAGGGCGTACTGGCGCCTGGTTTTCAAAGCCGTTGACATAGCGAAAGCCACTATAGCCTTCACAGACCGAAGCATAGCCGGGCTTCACTGAATTGGGCCCATCCTGGCCGTAACCGGAGATGCGGGTGTAGATAATACCGGGGTTGCTCTGCTTAATGGCGTCCGGGCCAAGGCCCCATTTTTCCATAACGCCGGGGCGAAAGTTCTCAACTAACACATCAGCCGTATCGATCAGCTTGCGCACCAGCTCTCGGCCTTCTTCGGCCTTTAAGTCGATGGTCACGGATTTCTTATTGCGGCCCAGGCTATGCCACCATAGCGAGGTGCCGTTTTGCACTTCGCGCCAGCCGCGGATAGGGTCACCGCCTTTGGGTGGTTCGACCTTAATCACTTCAGCGCCAAAATAGGCCAGCATAGAGCCAGTAAAAGGGCCTGCCAGTAATTGGCCTAATTCAATAACACGGATGCCTTCAAGGGGGCGTTTACGGCTGGACATGAGCAATAACCTGTCAATCATAAAAAATGGCCGCAAATCATATCATGCCAATCAGTGGATGGCAGAGGCTAAACTGGCCGATAATTCCGGTATTAATGTGATGAATACTCCCTGCAAGCGCTTAATTCACTGACAAATATTTATAATCGGTCTTGAAGCAGGTAACCTTGCCTCCTTTCAGTCATCATTCAATAAGCAAGATTATGCAAACAATTCACCCGGTTCAGGCCGGCGAAACCCTGATAGACCAAGGTTGCTACCATTACTACCGGGTTACTGGCGGTGTAGAGGAAAAAATGCCGGTGCTAGAGCCTTGGTCCCGCCATCAATCCGGTGATGTGGTGATTACCAGAGCAGAAAGAGATGCCAGAGAACTGGGTAGCCAGATTTTAGTGCAATCTGTGTCAGTGGATGGAGCGATTAGTGAATTTGATGTCGTGATGCGCAGCTTTGATCAGCAAACCGTGGCTGAAGTGTCTGCCCACTACCAATGTTTTGGCAACCATGTGATGGTCAAACGGACAGACGCCTATGCCCAGGTGACCGAGCAGAGGGTAGAGCTGGGTGAGTTTATCGTATCGCCCCTGATGCGTATTTATACCGGGGATGTTATCCAGCGTCTGCATGAGTTGGGAGAAAGTCAGGTGTTAGTTCCCTGGATCCGTGACCCAGCCGATTTGCAGCAATTGCTGACGCCCTTAACCAGCCAGCGGCAAGCAAATTTTGAAGAGCAGGAGTCGTTGGTGATTGCCGGGCGGTCAGTGGTCACTGATCGCTACCAATATTTTGGTGGCGAGTATCTGCCGGGTACCTTGTTCTGGCTGGACAAGAACAAGGTATTGCAGCGCTATCTATGGCAGCAGGATGAAAACACCTGTTGGGATACACGTCTGGAGGAATTTCTCAGGGCATAATACCGCTCATAAAAAAAGGGAGTGATAAAGATCACTCCCTTTTTGGCGTAATAGCTGGGTGGCTTAGTGTGCGTGGCCGTGATCCAGCTCTTCAGCAGTGGCTTCGCGAACGCCTTCAATTTTACCTTCAAAGTGCAGCGTTAAACCCGCCAGAGGGTGGTTGCCATCAACCGTTATCGTGTCATCGGTGACCGCAGTGACAGCAACAGTCATTGGGCCATTGGGTGACTCGGCATTAAACTGCATACCCACCTGAATATCCTGATCGGGTGGAAAGGAGGTACGTGGAACCTCTTGTACCATCTCTGGAATATGATCGCCGTAGGCTTCTTCAGGTTTAATCGTGACTTTAAATTCAGCGCCTTCCGTCTTGCCCGTTAGCTCATTTTCAAGGCCGGGGATAATACCCGCAGCACCGTGTAAATAGACCAGGGGTTGTCCTTCCTGTGACTGGTCCATCACTTCACCACTATCATTGGTGAGGGTATATTGAATACTTACAACAGAATTCTGGCCGATTAACATGATTTTTTCCTCAGTAGGTGGACTCGCTATCCACCCAGGCAGCAAGTTTTATTGTTTAATTATGATTCTATATATGGGCTAATCCATGGGGATTTCAAGGGTGGCAGGTACTAAATCACACTTTTCAGCCTTAATGGGGTGCTAGTGTAGCGTTTAAAGACGGTTAATTCGACTTTTTAAAGCATTTGCTGAGCAGCGCAAACCACTGTTGTTGAGTCTTTCTTCCCATGGCTGCCATCACCCGAACCGCAGGCTCCAGATACTGTTATTCAGGCAGTGCTTATCGATAGTGTTAGATGGGTCAATAGCTTGTTGCTGTTATGGCATAGCCTGAGAGGCTGTTGCATTAAACCCTGGTCAGGCCTGCTACCCAAACGGGCGCAATAGGATTGCTGCCCCAAAGTCTTTCGCGTAGTCTGCATGCCAACAAAAGGAGAGTTGTATTAATGAAAGCAGGTTTTGGCAATGTTTTTATTCTGGCATTCAGTAATGCTCTGGCGTTTTCGGTAACGCCAATGATGATGTTGGTGGGCAGCTTGTTAGGTGCGGATATGGCGCCCTCGGTTGATTGGGCCACCTTACCGATTGCACTTATGGTGATCGGCACAGCGATTGGCGTGGTGCCTGCAACAAAACTGATGCAGTCCCTCGGCAGAAAAAATGCGCTGTGGTTATTTATGGGGCTGGGTATAGCTACGTGTTTGTTGGCCAGCGAAAGTCTGGTGTATCACAGTTTTACCTTGTTTTGTGTCTGTGCATTATTTATCGGCGTTACCAATGCGGCGTTGCAGCAAGTTCGTTTTGCGGCGATGGAATGTGTTGATGCCAGCAAAGCGGCGACAGCAGCATCGGTCATTATGTTAGGAGGTGTGTTGGCGGCGATAGTCGGGCCGGAGTTAGCCGTTTTCGGTCGTCACCTGACCGAGATAGATTATCAGGGCTCTTTTTGGTTGGTGGCTGCCAGTACCGGTTTGGCAGCCATACTCTTAACGTTTTTTTCTCCCGCACAACAAGCGGCTGTCACCACTGCCAGCACCACAAGGCCAATCAGAGAGATTCTGCAAAACCGCGCCTTCTGTTTGGCGGTGGCCAGTGGTGTAGTCGGTTATATGGTGATGACTTTTGTTATGACCTGTACACCCATCAGTATGCATAACCATCATGGTCATAGCCTGGCAGATACCAAATGGGTGATTCAATGCCATATTGCCGCGATGTTTTTACCCTCATTAGTGTCGCCCTGGTTATTCCGCCTTTTAGGGATTAGAGGCATGATGGTAACGGGTTTAATATGTTATGCCATTACCATCGCAATTGGGGTGGTTGACACTTCCGTGAATGGTTTTTGGTTACAGTTAGTGATGCTGGGTATTGGCTGGAATTTCTTATTTGTTTCAGGAACCGCTCTGCTGCCCAGTACCTATTTACCGGGTGAGCAATACCGGGCGCAATCGTTTAATGACAGTACCGTATTTTCAATTCAGGCTGTTGCCTCCCTGTCGGCGGGGTGGGCTATCAGCTCAACCAGTTGGCAGGCTGTTTTACTCCTGTGCACAATACCGGTAGGCTTGATGTTGTATGCTTTGCTATGGAGCCGGTCAGCTAAACTGGCAGTCAGCTGAAAGGACGACTTACTATTTTTTGTTAACAAAAGGAAATAAATAGTGACCAAAGAGACCATAAAAACCTTTGCATTAGACCCTCACAGTCCAATGCCTTTGTACTATCAGGTATATACCTCTATTACCGACCGTATCGCTACCACCGAGTTTACCGCTAACCAATTACTACCGTCAGAACGCTTATTGGTTGAGCAGTATGGCGTCAGTCGTATTACCGTTTCCCGCGCGATGGATTTACTAAAAGAAAAAGGTGTTATTCGTTTGCACCATGGCAAAGGGCATTATGTTAATCGACAAAAGCTGCATAACGATCCCACTTCAAGAGCCAGTATCAAAGATTATTTGAGTGAGCAGGGCGTGGAAACCGATTGGCAGGTTTGCCATAAAGAGTGGTTAAATGGCCCGGACAGTGAGTCCATTGGTTTAAACCTGCCAATGGGTAGAAAGTATTTTCAAGCGCAGCTAATGATGCGTAGCGATGGCAAGCCGGTTGGATTTTATTATCTCTATGTGCCCTGGAAAGTAGCGCGAGCTGCTCGTGTTGATGCGATGGATGAAGATAGCCTGTTAACATTTTTGCGGGACTCTCCCACGACTAATAATTGTAAAACCGAGCGCTGTCTGGATGCGATGTTGGCGGAAGGTGCTGCGGCAAACCAGTTACAGTTGGCCGAAGGCTCAGCAATGATGCGGATTGATATTCGGTATACAGCATCCAGCGGTACACTCGTGCAGGCTATGCGTTCTTTTTATCGCGGAGATAGTTTTAGTTATAGATTTTAAGGTTCACAGAGGTCGCTGTTAATATATTCCAGTGCCGTCATAATGTGGTAGTTGGCGTTTGGGTAATTAATAGTCACGGGTTCGGGGTCAATAATGTCTATCGGCGTATTTTTCTGGTAAGCAATCTCCAATGCCATTTGGGTGATATTGACGCTAAACGAGGTGCCCATAAACACGATTTTATCGGCATCGCGCATGCGCTGCTGTGCTTCACTGATGCGGTAATTCTCCGTGTAATATTCATCAAATAACAGCACGTAGGGTTTATAGGCCTGATGTAGTTGAGGCGGTGACTGTTGTTGAATATTAAACAGTGCCAAGAGGGATTCGCTAAGTCTGTCTTCGTCGACATCATCCCAGGGGGTGTCGATAATCTCTACGATCTCCTCCTGCGGGTAAAAAATAGTCCTTTGGTCTAATCGTCCATGAATGGCAATATAGTGTTTATTGCCAGCTTTACCATCCAGACCATCAATATTTTGCGTGATCAAATTTTTATCCGCCAGCCAATGGTGAACCTCGTTGGGGCCGTGGTGGCGATAAGTGGCAAAGCGGTGGTAATACCACGATAAAAACTCAACAGGATTATTGATATACATATGGCGAGTGGCCATTTCCTGTGGTGTATAGTTCTCGCTGTCAATCGTCCAATAACCATCCCGGCCGCGGAAGGTCGGAATACCACTTTCAGCACTGACGCCGGCACCGGTAATATATAGCGTGTTCATTCAAGCTCCGGATTGATGTCCCATAGAAGATTGACGATACTAAAAGCAATTTGCAAAAATGGCTAACTTATTTGTAATAGGCCTCTATGTTTAAAGTTATTCTTAATACGGTAGTCGTGCTGCTGGTTTTTTATCTGGGTTGGTTGGCCAGAGAATGGTCCTTACCCGACGCTGAAAGCACTGTTGTAGCTAGTTCGTCGTTTATAACGGATAACAGGGCAGCGGCACAGATTTACCCCGGGGCAAAGCCACAGCCCAAACAGCAACAGGCTGTGGCGCCCAGCTTTAATGCTCTGTTAGTGGCGCGGGCCTTTGATGAGGCGATAGAGGTCTATGATGAAACTGTAGCGATCGATGAAGTCAGGGCTGCGCAGTATCGCCAGACTCTGCTTAAGTATCTTCGGCTGCGGTTGGACAATAATGATGCCCCGGCCCTGATGGCCTTAATCGATCTGTATTTATCCCGCTACTATGATGATATTGAAGTCTTGCTGGTGTTGGCAGAATTTCAACGTCGGCAAGGCTATGTGGATGAGGCTGCAAGAGTCTTTCAGTTGGCGTTTACTTATGCCTTCCAGCCCGCACAAAAGCAGCGGGTGTCTGACAGTTTTATTAGCTTTGTTAATGCGGTGGATGGTGCGCTGTCCCAACAGCAGCGTTGGCTTGAGTTGCAGGCCTTTTATGAGTTATTGGCCTCTATCGATTTATCGGGGCCAGGCTATAGTTGGCGCTTGGCCAATTTATATGTGCAGTCAGGGGATAGAGTGGCTGCCTATGATCTGTTGTTGCAGCTACAAGAGAATGGCTTTTATGTCGACGAGACAAACCGTTTGCTGGTTTTGCTGGAGCAAGATCAGGCCGGTGATTATACGGCAGCTGCTCGAGATTCCATTGCGCTTGTCAAAAAAGGTAATCACTATTTGGTTCAGGTTATGCTGAATAAAACCACTGAGGCTACCCTGATGATTGATACCGGTGCTTCGGTAACTTCCCTGTCGGCGGATAGCTTTGCTGCACTATCACAATATACCCCGTTACATTATGTCGGTAGCCGGTTATTTAATACGGCCAATGGTGTTACGCAAGGAGATGTCTATTCAGCGGCCAGCCTGAGTCTGGGTAATCAAGAACTCAGTGATATCAATATCGCCGTATTGGATTTTCAATCATCACCGGGGGTGGACGGTTTGTTAGGGATGAATGTACTGCAAAATTTCCGTTTTGAAATTGATCAGGATAAGCAGCAATTATTGCTTAGCCCCCGCTAAAGCAACGCTTGAACAGTGGTCAGTACCGTTTGGTAACGCTGCTTGATATCGCCATCCACCGAGTGGAAATAAAAATTATCAGCGAGGTTGGTATGCAGTAATCGTTTGCTATACGCGGCAAGAATACTCCCGGACCAAAGAATAATATGCGTATCGCTGGTCACGGTTTGCAGTTGTTCAACGCGCTCATTAGCAAACGCCGCTCGATAGGCCTGATCGTATTGATCGCCGGCTTTTAAATAATCCAGCACAGTTTTTTGTACCAGCTCTAACGGAATAGCACTGGTTTGATCGTTGACCTCAAACCAGGGAAAACCGACATACAATTTTTTTGCCATTGACCATGCGATTGATAGATGCTCACCATTATCCCGCGCCGATAAGTCAGGGAAATACTGTGTCATTATTTTTTCCCGCTCCTGATCACTAAAGCTGGCGGCATTTTCCAAAACCAGAGCACTCAGTTTTTCCGGGTAGGCTTTGGCAAACTCAATCCCAATTTGCGCACCAGTAGCGCTGCCATAAATCAGCGGCTGTTGAAGCTTAAGTGCATCAATAAATTGGGCGAGTGCATCCACATAATCGGTGAGCCCCCCTGATAAGCGGGCAGAGAGTCTGATAGGCCATACCCCGGTGTGTCCCATGCAATAGCCCGTGTGCTTGGTGCCAGCAGTTGCAGCAAGGGTTCCATAAACGCGGAAGAGAGCGGCGAGGGGTGTAATAGAATAATCGGGCGGGTATTTTGGGGGCTACCGCTGGTATCCCGATAGTGTATTTGCCATTCATGACCGCCAGTACTAAGGTTGATGTAATGCTTGCGAATAATAGGCTGGGCTGTGTTCATAAGGCCTGCGGCAGGTTGATAGTGATAATGGCTAGTTTATTCCCTGTAGCGCCATTAGCATAGCCCACAAGATAAAGACGTCTGCAAAGGAAGGTCTATGGCATCGGCTGGTTTATTGGCATTACTGGATGATATCGCGACACTGCTGGATGATGTGGCGCTATTAACCAAAGTGGCGGCAAGAAAAACCTCCGGTGTATTAGCCGATGATTTGGCATTAAACGCCCAGCAGGTGTCCGGTGTCAGGGCGGAGCGAGAGTTGCCGGTTGTGTGGGCGGTGGCTAAGGGCTCGGCAAAAAATAAATTAATCATCGTTCCCGCTGCGCTGATGTTAAGTGCCCTGGCCCCCTGGATCATTACACCGCTACTGATGTTGGGTGGGTGTTTTCTTTGTTATGAAGGTTTTGAAAAAATCGTTCATCACCTTTTTTATCATGATACGGATAAGCAGCAAGCACAGCTTGAAAAGCTGCAAGCCGTTGCTGATAGTGAGGTCGATTTAGTGGCCTACGAGCAAGAGAAAATACGCGGAGCTATCAGGACGGACTTTATCTTATCTGCTGAAATTGTAGTGATTGCTTTAGGTACCGTTAAAGACGTGGCCTTCTCCCAGCAGGTGATGGTGGTCTCGTTGATAGCTGCGCTGATTACGGTCGGTGTTTACGGTGTAGTGGCGGCTATTGTGAAGTTGGATGATCTGGGTTTTTATCTATTGCACTCTGAAGCCGCTGGGCGTTGGCAGGCTACCAAGCGGGGAATGGGTAGGGCGATTCTCAGGTTTTGCCCTTATCTGATGAAAACATTGTCGGTGGTGGGAACGGCGGCCATGTTTTTAGTGGGGGCGGAATTTTAATTCATGGCTTGCAGTTATTGCATCAGTGGCAAATTCTGCTGGCGGGGGCTGAGCTGATAGTTGCTATGGGCCCCATGGCCGAAGTGCTATCTACGGTCGCTTATACCGCGGCGGTAGGTGTTGTAGCGGGAGCCATTTTGGTTGCCTTGGGCGGAGTAGCGGCGAAAGTTATGGCGGCGGTTAAAGCTTAGGCTTCAGAGGCCTCCAGTGCTAAAAATAACTGGGCGTACAAAAAGGCGTTGTCACCTTTGGCACGAAACAAATAGCCATCATTATTTTCGGTGACTTCAGGTTGCTGGTGAGCCTCGCAGTCCTGCTCACCGGCTGCAATCGTTGTTAATGCCTGCTTAACCTTTTGCGCATGGGATGCAAATTGAACAGAGTATGTATCTTCATCGCGCCAGATATGCAAATGGGTGCCACGCAGATCTGAAAACACACTGTCCCATTCTTCAGAGGCCAGGTTGCAATGCAGGCGTGCCACTAATTTACTCAGTGAGGATGGCTTATGCTCATGGCCTTCATGACCGCAGACTTGCTCCACCAGGTCGCGGTAATGTTCGCCGGCTTCTTTGCCGGCACTACTGTCTACCTGTACCGTCAGATCGTCGAGAAATAATTCCAGTTCATGCCTCAGTACCAGCATTTCTGTGACTCGGCGTTCAATTTCCAAAAAGCGCTGTTCGGCGATAGTAATAATGTCCGCACCGTGGTTTTTGTCCTCCTTATCAGCCCCCACAATTAACTTGATATCACTCAGGGAAAAACCATAGCGTTGCGCGCTGCGGATAAAACGCAGAGTGCGCTCAGCTTCCTGTGAATAAAGCCGGTAGCCGGACTCTGTGCGGCCAGAAGGCGTTAGTAATTTTTCCTTCTCATAGTAACGCAGTAGCGAGGTGGCCACATTGCCGCGCTTGGCGAGTTCACCAATGGTGATTGCTTCATTACTCATAACAGTCTGTGCTGGTTGTTGGCTCAATAGAACCAAGAATAACATAGTCAGAAAACTAGCGATTAAAAAATCATTAGGCTAGGATATGGGCCTTATTGCTGATTAGTTATTGAGAGTGTTATGCCGAATTATATCCTCGCGACCTATGCTGTTGTGATTGTTGCTTTATTCCTTTGGAGTTTCCGCTGGGGGGATAATACCTCACCCCGATTATGGTTTTTACGCTTAATGATGTTTGGCATGTGGTATGACAACTGTATGCAGAGCCTGGGTAATTGGGCGATGGATTTTGATTGGTATTTACCGCTAAGTTATCCGCGCTGGGCATTGCATGTATTGGTATTGCCCTTTATGTGGATTTTTACGGTGTCTATTATGCGGTTGGCCGGTATTCGTTTTGCGGAGAATCGGCTGTTTGTCAGTATTGTCTGGGTGATTATTGCCGTATCAGTGGCTTATGGCGTATGGGTAGATGTGATTACCCAGCAGCTGGAGCTGATAGAGCCGCTCGGGGTGGCTAAATATACCAGTGCTCATAGTGCGCCTCCCTATCCCACACTCTTGGCGAATACCGCGGTTATTATAATGTCGATTGCCATCTGGCGGGTCAGTGGTTGGCCCTGGTTATTTGCCGGTGCGGCGTTTATTTTTGTGGTTAATGGCGGTACGGCGGGGCAGGAGTGGAGCTTCCTATCGGGCAATATGGCTGAAGTGGTCTTTATATTTGCGTTGCTGAATACCGAAAAGCATTTTAACCCTGTCCGGCGCTAGTGCCGGATGGTACGGTGACTATCTTTCCAGCTTCCTATGTTGGCCTTAAGTGATTCAAACACTATTCTACCTGCCCATTGCTGGCAGGTAGAATAGCTTGAGCCCATTTAGAATGAGTAGCTAACTGTCACTGCGGTTTCTGTATCCGCATGCTTGGTATCGGCGGGTACTTCTTCCTTGTATTTAACGGTATACGAAAGAACAATCGATACTTCACCAATCACCTTTACTTCAAGCGCTGTTCTTGAATTGCTGATGGTATTGTCTTCACCCGCTTCAACATTAAAGCCTTGAGTAAACGTCGAGTTTTCTGCAAAGTCCCAGATATAGTTGGTGAACATTCTGACGACCGCTTCTTCGCTGTCTTCGCCGTTGTCTTCATCATCGACTTTGCTGTAGCGATAACCAGGACCGATTTCAGCATTCCATTCCATCGTGTCGTTATCCAGAATGGTTCGTCCATAACCCATCGAGAATGTGGTGATATAGTCAAAGCCACTAAAGCGATCATCGTCATAGGAGTGATAACCGTAGATATAGTCTTTTTCATTATATTTATAGGATAAGCGGTTTGCTAAAAAATATTTCTCAGCGGTATTGATGCCGTCACTCTGGGAGTAAGAAGAGCTGAATAAGAAGGTGTATTTCCAGTCCTCTGTTTCACGGAAAATTTCGGCTCTGCTTTTGGTAGAGGTTTCTTCGGTATTGCCATTGGTATCCACAAAACCAAATTCCACACTGCCTGTCCATAATTTGGTTTCTTCTTCAATATCAGCAGCGGCTTCGGCAATATCGGCGGCTACATCTTTAATATCTTCCGCTTCTTCCGTAATTTCTTCGGCGTCGCTGCCATCACTGCTGTCAATTTGGCTGGTCAGTTGTTCGAGTTGTTCCGTCAGTGCCTGAATTTCGGCATTGAGTGCTTCAACTTTTTGGCTGGCCTCCGGGGTCATAGCTCTTTCTTCTTCGGCCAGCGATTGGTTGGCGGCTAAAAGACTGGCTACCAAAGAGGCAGCCAGAGTTTTCTGTAATACTCTGAGTTTCATTGTGGGTCCTTAATAAAAATATACGTTAAAAAATTATTGTTGTTGTAAGTGAACATCCATTTGTGGGAAAGGTATGCTAATGCCTTCCTGATCAAAACGGAGTTTTATGGTTTCCAGTAATTCAAATTTGGTAGGCCAGTAATCCGCCGAGTTAACCCATGGGCGCACTACAAAGTTAACTGAGGAGTCGGCCAGTTCCGCTACTGCTATGGTCACCGCAGGGTCTTTTAGTACACGGCTTTCGTTGTTGATAATTTCTTCAAGTACATGTTTGGCTTTGCGAATATCGGCATCGTAGCCAATGCCCACGATTAAATCGATCCGGCGGGTGGCTTCCATAGAGTAGTTGGTGATATTGCCGCCCATAATATTGGAATTGGGAATAATAATAACTTTGTTATCACCGGTCTTCATTTTCGTGCTAAAAATGCCGACTTCATCAATAACACCCATTTCGCCTGCGGCCTCTACAAAATCACCGGAGCGAATAGGGCGGAATAATATCAGCAGTACACCGGAAGCGAAGTTGGAGAGGGAGCCCTGCAGGGCAAAACCAACGGCTAAACCTGCGGCACCAATAATGGCAACAAAGGATGCGGTTTCAATACCGATTTGACCCAGTGCAGCAATAATCGCAAAAGCAAATAAAGCGGTATAGATAATACTGCCAACAAAATTGCTGATGGTTTTGTCGACGTTTTTCTTATTCATGCTGTTGGTGATGGCATTGGCGATGGCTCTTGCCAACCATTTACCAATAATAAAAATGGCGAGTGCAGTAATTAGTTGCACGCCATAGGTAACAATCAAGTTAGGTGCGTCTTCAAGTAGCTTATCGATATTAAATTCCATAATGCTCTCCGGTATTGTTGACGGACTATTAATAAGGCAGGTTTTGTTATTTGTTAGGCTTTTTTATTTTGGTGACGGCATTCTATCAGCTTGTGAGGAATAAAATAGGGGGAGTGGTCAGCTGTAATTGGTTTGGCTCCTTGATGGAGGTGGGTAGATTTTGGTGGGGGTGTTCAGCGTATGAGTTTTAATGGGCTTTGGGCTAGCCCCCTCATCGCCTTAAGATCAGGCATTCTTTCAAGTTTGTTGAAACCAGTATCGTAGGGTGGATTACAATCCACCAAACCCAGCCATCAGTTACCCTATACCGGTGGATTATAATCCACCCTACGGGCTAAGCCCCTGCCCAGTGCTGCTCGTTCCCTGCCTAGTCAAAATTAGGAGGCCGTAGCGAAAGCCCCCGATAAGCCCCGGTAAAATCTAACGACCGCCTAATGGGTCCTGAGGTGAAACGCCAACCACCCGTGCGCCGGTGAAAAACTCAATTGACTGGGAGTGCCCTTCTTCGCCAATCCCGGACAAACCCCAGGCAGAACGTGGCGCTGAACCGCTTAAGCTCAATAGGCTATAGCCATTGATCTTGACCCCACCGGTGCGCATTTCGCGGGCAAATGCCAGTGCGCGTTCTTCGTTTTCACTGTAAACGTAACCCGCCAAACCAAACGGCGTACCATTGGCCAGGGCCAATGCTTCAGCGTCGGTGGAGAAGGTGTGAACCGCAGCTACCGGGCCAAAGACTTCTTCTATCGTGTCTTCAGGCTTGCAGCCATCGATTAAGGTTGGCGCAATAAAATAGCCATTGAGGTCAGGCAGCTTGGTGGATGACAGTGCCTTGCCGCCTTTGGCTACCAGGTCGTCAATCGCTTGCAGGTTGGCTTTATACTGGCCAGCATGAACCATTGGGCCCATCTCGGTAGCTTCCAATAGCGAGTCACCCAACTTAATTTTTTCCAGTTTTTCCAGCACAGCATCCAGCAACTGTGTCTTTATGCTTTCATGAACAACCAGGCGCCCTAAAGCGCGGCACCACTGAGCATTTAAGTTAGTCATGCCAAATACAATGCCCGTGGCTGTTTTGTCGATATCACAATCTTCAAAAGCGACTAAGGCATTATTGCCGCCAAGCTCTAACTGAGTGGGTTTAAAGTCATCGGCACAGGCGCGTGCAATGGCTCGTCCACCGGCTAAGCCGCCAGTAAAAGAGACGGATTTAATGCGGGGGTCTTCCACCATGGGGCTGCCAATCGTGCGGTTGCCAATAGTGAGTTGGAAGGTGCCTTTGGGCAGGCCGACCTTTTCAATCGCCTGAGCCATAACAATGGCGGAGTGGGGTGCCCATTCTGAAGGTTTTAAAATACAGGGCGCACCGGCGGCTAAAGCACTGGCGATTTTATGGGAGCCTATTGCTGTCGGGCCATTCCAGGGTGAGATAAGTAGGCTGGGGCCCCAGGGGCGCATAAAGTAATCGACATCACCTTTGGGGCCGGGGACTTTATGGTCCAGACCGCCATCGCGAATAAATTGTGCCGCGCCTTTAAATACCATGGGCACAATCGCCGCCATCTTACGGGTGGTATGGACAATAGCGCCGGTGGTGATTGAGTCCGAGTAGCTAATCACTTCGGCCATATCTGGTTTGGCCAGTTCGTCGCCAATCTTATCTAGAATATCGGCTCGCTCTGCCGCAGGCGTATGCTCCCATTCGCCCCCTTCATAGGCGGTGTGGGCCGCTTGCAGGGCTTCTTCAACCTGCTCCGGGTCGCAGGATAACTGGGCCTGGATCGGTTCGGCGGTATTGGCATTACAAAGGCTGTTGTTGCGATCAACGGTGGGCACTGAGGTGCCGCCATTAATATAATTGATCAATTCCGGTAGTTGTGGGCTCATAGATAACGATGACCGTAATGTAAGTGCTGAAAAGATGGCCGAGATTATAGCTGAAGGAAGGAGGAAGAGGAATCTTTGTATTAAAGCTATATCTTTAGGTCAATTGATGGGTTGGTAGGGTAAAAGAGCTAGGCCCCGGTAAGCCGGGGCCCAGCAGGCCGTGTTAGGCAACACCGTAGGCGAGCATAGCGTCGGCAACCTTGATAAAGCCGGCAATATTGGCGCCTTTTACATAGTTCATATAGCCGTCATCATCACCGTGCTTGGCGCACTGGGCGTGGATACCGGTCATAATATCCTTCAGTTTCTGCTCCAGATCCTCCTCGGTCCAGGACATACGCAAGCTGTTTTGGCTCATTTCCAGGCCAGAGACGGCTACACCTCCGGCATTAGCGGCTTTACCCGGGCCATACAGCAATTTGGCGGCCTGTAAGACATGGATGGCTTCTACCGTGGTGGGCATATTGGCCCCCTCAGAGACGGCTTTACAGCCATTGGCCACCAATGCTTTAGCGTCGTCGGCATCCAGCTCATTTTGCGTGGCGCAAGGGAAGGCTAAGTCGCATTTAACCTCCCAAGGGCGTTTGCCCGCATGGAATTCACAGCCATATTTTTCGGCATATTCGGCAATGCGCCCGCGTTTTACAGTTTTTAGCTCAATGATAAAAGCCAGTTTTTCCGCATCGATACCGTCCGGGTCATAAATAAAGCCCGATGAGTCGGACATGGTGACAACCTTGCCGCCGAGGTGGTTAATTTTCTGGGTGCAGTAAGTCGCTACATTACCGGAGCCTGATACCACGCAGGTTTTCCCGGCAATCGAGTCACCGTGGTGTTTCAGCATTTCTTCCATAAAGAAGGCATTGCCGTAGCCGGTAGCTTCGGTGCGAATCAGGCTGCCGCCAAATTCCAGCGCCTTGCCGGTTAACACACCCGTAAACTCGTGGGCCAGACGCTTATACTGGCCAAACATATAGCTGATTTCACGGGCGCCTACGCCAATATCGCCGGCGGGTACATCGGTGTTAGCGCCAATATGGTGGTAGAGCTCGGTCATAAAGGCCTGGCAAAAACGCATTACTTCGCGGTCAGATTTACCCTTGGGGTTAAAGTCCGAGCCTCCTTTACCAGCGCCCATGGGCAGTGTGGTCAGGCTGTTCTTAAAGGTTTGTTCAAAGCCGAGGAATTTTAAAATCGACAAATTTACCGACGGGTGAAAGCGCAGGCCGCCTTTATAGGGGCCTATAGAGTTATTAAACTGCACTCGATAGCCGCGGTTTACCCGGATATTGCCTGCGTCATCTTCCCAGTTAACCCGAAATATCACCGTGCGGTCAGGCTCGGTCATACGTTGGATAATGCCGGCCTGCTGGTATTTGGGGTTTTCAAGAATAAATGGGATAACCGACTCAGCTACTTCATAAACCGCCTGGTGAAACTCAGGTTCCCCAGGTGTTCTTTTTTTCAGCCCTTCCATAAAATGATCGAGAGATAAGTCTTCGTACATAGCGCCCTCCAGTGACAGCTTGTGTATTGGTTTTTATTGGCTAACAACCTTGCCGAGCCTTTACTTACAGGTAAGTTATTTCTGGTTAGCGCCCGGGCAAGTTTTCAGTGTAGACGAATTTATCCGTAGAGAAGTATATATCCCTGCTTCTTTATGGGGCGGGTGAGTTTAAGTCTAAATATTGCGCTTACATATTGTCCCTACATATTGCCGTGGCTTTAAAATTATCGTTTAATGCGTAGCTGGTTTATGGGGTAAGGGGTTGGTCTTGATGGCCAGATAGCCGATAAGCCAGTAGCTTGGATTGTTGTGGTTAAAGCTGTAGTCACCTATAGCTTAATGCAGTAGCTTAATGCAGTAGCTCAATACAATAGCTGAATACAATAAAACGTAAGCACAATAAGTGCCCTAATGGCTTCTTCCATTGGTGGGCATAAACAATAAGCAAAATAATCAAACAGGGGATGTCGATGTCTAACCGTTTTCATATAGCGGTTGTTGGTTCAGGCCCGGCGGGCTTGAGCGCGGCGGGTCGCGCTGCTTTTTATGATAAGCAGAAACGTGAAGCTGACCCCTCTCATGACTATACCCACGTCCTCCTTGAATCCTTTGAAAAACCGGCCAAAACCATCCAGCGCTACCAAAAGGGCAAGCATGTTATGGCTGAGCCGGGTTTTTTGGATCTGCGTAGTGATTTTGACTTTGCTGCCGGTAGCCGTGAAACCATCCTGGGTGGCTGGGAGCAGCGGGTAGACGATAGCGACGTTAATATTCGCTATAACACCGAAGTGACCAAAATTGAGGGCCAAAAAGGCGATTTTGCCCTGACCCTTAAAGATGGTTCAGTCATTCATGCAGACTATGTGATTTTGGCGATTGGCCTTGAGGGTAACCCGCGTAAATTGGGTGTGCCCGGCGAAGACTTTCCACTGGTTCAATATACGCTGGATGATCCTACCGCCCATAGCGATGAAACTGTGGTCGTGGTGGGTGCCGGTGACTCCGCCATTGAGAATGCGCTGGGTCTGGTCAAGCAGAATAAAGTGGCCATCCTGAATCGTCGCGATGAATTTTCCAGGGCGAAGGAGGGCAACCTGAATGCCATACTCGCCGCCAATGCTGATGCCTCCGTACCACTGACCTGTTACTACAGCACCAGTGTTAAACACATTACCCAGACCGAAGAAGGCGGCTATGAGATTACCCTCAATACCTCAGAGGGTGAAGAGAGCTTTGCCTGTGACCGGGTGATTGCCCGTTTGGGTGGTGTACCGCCCAGAGGTTTTGTGGAGTCGATTGGTGTTGAGTTCCCCAACAAAAAGCCCGACGCAATCCCTGAGTTAACCGGCAAATATGAATCCAATGTTGAGGGTTTATATATTATCGGCTCTCTTGCCGGTTACCCGCTCATTAAGCAGGCGATGAACCAGGGCTATGATGTTGTCGAATATATTCTCGGCCACGACATCAAACCCGCCGACCACCCTTTATTAGAGCTGCAATTTAATTTGCTGCCCTACCTGAAAGATGTTGATGATCTCGTTACCCTGTTTCAGCAGCGTATACCCATGTTCCGGGAAATGAACGCTCTGCAGTTTCGTGAGTTGGTGATTGAAAGCGACATTTTGGTGAGTTACGAAGATGGCCCGATGCTGGAGGATGTGCAGTCCAAGGCCAAAGCGTTGGAAGAAAAACTGGCCCAGCGTGATCCGCGCCCGCGTTTTACTAAAATTATTCGCGCCGGTGATGCTATCTATCGCGATGGAGACTTTACCAACTCCTTCTTCACCATTGTTGAAGGCGAAGTCAAAGTGGATATGCCCGGTATTGCCAAGCCGATGACCTATACCCGCGGCCAGTTTTTTGGTGAGGCCAGCTTGCTATCTGGCAGGCCCCGTGAAGGCAATGCCATTGCCGGCAAAGATTGTATTATTGTAGAAACACCCCGTCGTACCATGGTTAAACTGATGAACTCCAATGATGAAGTTCGCGATGGTATCGATTTAATTTTTATTGTTCGCGCCCTGCAAAAACATGTGGCGCCGCAATTATCCGTGGCAAAACTCAGCGAGTTTGCAGCATCGGCTGAGCTGCGTACATATAAAGCCGGTGAGGTGTTATTTAAGCAGGGTGAGGTTGGTGACTCGCTGCATATTATTCGCCGTGGCTCGGTGAGTTTATTGCGAGAAACCAACGGCGAAAAAATTGTAGTGGCCCAGCACCAGTCCGGAAAAATTGTGGGCGAAATGTCTTTGATGGGTGATCCCATTCGACGCGAGACCGCCACCGCCGCTGTATTGACCGAAACGATAGAACTCGATAGAAAATCCTTTATGCGCCTGGTAAAAGCAGATACCTCCCGGATTGAAGTGCTGCAAAGCAATGCCAGTGAGCGCGCAGTGACCCATACCACCATGGAGGCCCGCCCCGAAGTGGGTTCGGTGATGCAGTTCTTAATGGACGAAGGTTTGGGTGAGGCAACTAACTGCTTAGTGATTGCAGAAGACCTTTGTGTCGGCTGTGATAATTGTGAAAAAGCCTGCGCCGAAACCCATAATGGGATTTCTCGTTTGGATAGAAAGTCCGGTGCCTCCTACGGCGAATTACATATCCCTGTTTCCTGCCGTCATTGTGAACAGCCCCACTGTATGAAAGATTGCCCACCCAATGCGATTCACCGGGCATCCAGTGGTGAGGTGTTTATCGACAACAATTGTATTGGTTGTGGTAACTGCGAATCTAACTGCCCTTACGATGTCATTAAGCTGGCCTACGATGCACCGAAAAAACCCGGCTTCTGGAGTTGGTTATTGTTTGGTTCCGGTTCAGGCCCAGGCGAAGAGCTTGGCTATAGCCCAGATGAAGTCGCCAAGAAGAAAGGCAAAAAAGCCGTTAAGTGTGATGCCTGTATGAGTCAGCCCAGTGGCCCGGCCTGCGTTAACTCCTGCCCGACAGGGGCCGCAGCCCGGCTATCGCCCGAACAATTTCTGCAACTGGTAGAGAAGCGCTAAGCGATGCATGACAATATTTTAAAATTTAAAAACGGCCGCTACTTTTTTATTACCGTAGCGATGCTCGCCATTTGTTTTGCTATCTACGCCACTCAGGGTGGTAAACAGCCTGCCAATGGCGGCACCTGGCAGGGTTATGTATTAGGTACGCTGGGGGCGGTATTAATTGTTTGGTTAACCGCGCTGGGCAAGCGCAAACGCAACTATAGTTCGCGGCTGGGTTCGATGCAGGGTTGGGCCTCTGCACATGTTTATCTGGGAACCAGTTTGCTGATAGTGGCTACCCTGCATTGCGCGGTGCAGTTTGGCTATAACGTGCATACTCTGGCCTACGGCTTAATGTGCCTGGTTATCTTTAGTGGCTTTGGCGGTGTCTATGTCTATATGCGTTACCCCAGTTTAAGTGCGCGCAATCGGGCCAATAGCTCCCGTGCAGAATTGTTTGCCGAGCTTGCAAGCCTGAACGAAAGCGTTCGCAAGCTGAGTAAAAATTGCGACCCGCAAGTTCATGCGGTCGTTGATAGCGCTATCGATAGAACCAATATTGGTGGCGGTGCGGTGGCCCAGCTTATGGCTATTGATGCATCGCAAATGTTAAAAGAGGCTGATGAAGACAGCTTGCGCACGGCGGCATCCAGAGTCAGCAATAAAGACCAGCAAGCCGTGGTCGATTTTATCGCCCAGCGCATTCCTCGCAGCCGTAAACAGGATGAATCTGCCACCTTACAAGAATTGCTGACGATGTTGTGCCGCCGTCAGGCGCTGCTGCGAAAAATTCGTAAAGATATTCAATTACAGGGCTGGATGCAGATTTGGCTGTATCTTCATATACCGCTAACCATTGCTTTATTGTTTGCATTGGCGGTACATATTATTGCTGTATTTTTTTACTGGTAGACCCACGCTATGGATTTTTTATTACGGGAAGTAACGACTGATCAGGGTATGGTCGTTTATCAAGATACCGAGCTGACGGCTGATACTGTCAGTATTGGTAGCGCGGGCGACCAGCTGATCCAGGTTCGCGGCGGTAAAATCCAGTCGGCCCATGCGGTGATTAAAAACGCTGGTGGCCAGCTTACGATTACTGGCGTCAATAAAAATACCTTTGTAGTCAATGGCGAGGTGGTTAAAAGCCATGCGCTATCGGTGGGCGATATTGTTGAGTTTGAATCCCATCAACTTACAGTGGCCCAGCCACCGGCGGGTTTTGATGCAGCCTGTGAAATCACCATTGACCATGATTTACAGGACCATGCACTGGAGTCGGTTTATCGTACCAGCCTTGCCGATACCACCTTGGGAAAAAGATTACCGGCCTATTTGTTAAGTGCTTTAGTCGTGGTAACGGTTTTACTGTGGCCGATTTCCGCGCACTTTATGCGGGACAACCCCGTTGACCCGGCCACCGGTCATCAGCAATACAGTAAAGCAAGTGCCGGTGATGTGTTGTGGTCCAGTGGCCCCTTGCTGCCCGCTCACCAGTTAGAAATTGGTGATGATTGTTCAGCCTGTCATAAGGTTCCTTTCCAAACGGTGCAGGATGAAGCCTGTATTGATTGTCACCAGGGTGTGGCTGATCACTTTGCCTATGGTGATACTGCCCATGGTGGTGAGTTGGGGGCTCTGCATATTGATCTGGGTGTTACTGAATGTCAGAGCTGTCATAAAGAACATAATGAACCCGCGGCAATGGTGGTCAGTGCCGACTCGCTGTGTGTCGATTGCCATGATGACCCGCTAAAAGTCTCCGCATCTTCTGCCGGGGTAGAGGCGGTAACCGGTTTTGATAGTGATACACATCCGGCCTTTAAACTGAATTATTTATTGCCGAAAATTGTTGAGAAGGGTACCGGCGTTGGTGTTGAGTGGTACAACCAATTGCATCTTGAAGGTTCGGCGCAGGCGGATTTGTCCAATTTAAAATTCCCTCACGACGTGCACCTTGATGCAGAAAAAGTTCAAACGGCTGGCACTGCCGAAGCGATGGTCTGTAGTGATTGTCACACCTTAAAATCTGATAACGAACATTTTGAATCGATTACCATGGAGCAGCATTGTTCTTCCTGTCACGATCTTAATTTTGATGTGGCTGACCCCGAGCGTGAGTTGCCCCATGGTGACCCCCGCACCGTGGTACAAACCATTGAAGAACACTTTGTCCGCGTTTACACCGACCCCGACTATAAGCCTGCGGGTTCAGAGCGTCGTCGACGTCGCCCTGGCCAGTCAGTGGGTGCTGAAGCCTGTAAAGAAAGTCCCTTTGATTGCGGTATGAAGCGCGCAACAATCGAAGCGGGTATTCAATTTACCCAGCGTGGCTGTGTGACTTGTCATGAAGTCTCTGATAATAATTCCGACGATATTTATGCCCGCTGGACTGTGTTGCCGGTCAAAATAAATCACGATTGGTATGGCCGTGCTATTTATGACCACGCCAGCCACTTAACCCAGCGCGGCAAGACCGAGAATCAGGTCTGCTCCAGTTGTCACGAGGCTGGGCAGTCAGCTAGTAGTACCGATGTGTTGATTCCGGGTATTGAAAATTGCCAGAGCTGCCACGGTGATGTGTCAGTCGACAATAAGGTATTGGTTAATTGCGTGTCTTGTCATGCTTTCCATCCGCCGACTAAAGAACAGCTGTAAGTTTACTAATAAGAAAGCAACAAAGGATTTAGAACAGGAATCTAAAATGAACTTTCGAAAACTATGTCTGGCCCTGCCAATGATTGCTGCGCTAGCAGCTTGTTCAGGTGGTAGCTCTACTGCCGATAAAAGCGGCACCGCAGAGAATGTTGATAATGGCTCCAGTGGCTGTGATGGGTCCTGTGCGGATACACCGACCAGCCTGACTACCAGCGATGTAGAAACCATTCTGGCGCAGGCTATTGCCGAAGCGCAGGCTCAGGGTATTGATGCCACGATTGCTGTCTCCGACCGCGTAGGTAATGTGTTAGCGGTTTACCGTATGGGTGATCCGGCAAGCCGTCGTGTGTTATTAGCAACGCAAACGGATGCTGATGGCAATGCTGTGATCGATAGCGGGCTGGAAGGTATCGCCTTGCCTACCGGTGGCGTAGCGCTAAATATTGATGATCAGGCCGCGATTGCCAAAGCGATTACCGGTGCTTATCTGTCTTCCGAAGGCAATGCCTTTTCTACTCGTTCTGCCAGCCAGATTGTGCAGGAAAATTTTAATCCGGGTGAAACCGATCAGCCCGCCGGTCCCTTATTTGGTGTGCAGTTTAGCCAGCTTTCCTGTTCTGATTTTACTGTGGACAATACGGCGATTAGCCATGGTCCCAAACGTTCCCCGCTAGGTTTATCAGCCGACCCTGGTGGTTTGCCACTGTATAAAAACGGTACACCAGTAGGGGGCATTGGCGTTATTGCCGATGGTTTATATTCGCTGGATATATCCATTGCAGATAGTGACCGCAATGCCGATGAAATGATTGCCTTTGCTGGCACATATAATTATTCAGCCCCGGTTGATCGCCGCGGTGACCGTATTACCGTTGAAGGTAAAACCTTCCGTTTTAGTGATGTCGGTTTTTCAGACCTGATGGCCGACCCGGAAACGGCAACACCCTATGCCAGTATTCCTGCGGTTACTGGCGCCTTAATCCCTGTGTTTGGTTATAGCGATGGCACTATCCGCGGTGGTGTCGCTTTTGGTCAGCCCGCCTCAGGTATTCGTCAGGATACCGCGGGTTTCCCTGCGGGTTTAGATGCGTTTATTTTTGTTGATGCCGCTAATGCCAACCGTTATCCGGCAGTGGCTGGCAGTGATGGTTTGATGTCCGCCAACGAAGTACAGGTCGTTATGGAAGAAGCGCTGTCTATTGCCAATAGAGCGCGTGCACAAATTCGTCGCCCTCTTAATAGTCAGGCCAGAGTCACTATTACCGTGGTGGATACCGCCGGTGAAATTCTCGGCATGGTACGTACCCGAGATGCCCCTGTGTTTGGTGCGGATGTTTCCGTGCAAAAAGCGCGTACAGCGGCTTTCTTTTCAGCATCAACCGCCGCGGATTTTTTAAACGCGCAGCCCGATGCTAAATATTTTGATATTTCAGATGATGCTCTGGCGTTGACCACTCGTGAAGCTGTGGTGATCGGTGACTATGTCACTGCAGTTCAGGATTTTATTCCCGATCCTAATGCATTGACCGATGGCGCTTTCGCTTTTTCTGATCGCGCGGGCGGTAACTTATCACGTCCGTTTTATCCCGATGGTCTGGAAGGCAATCCGCCAGGGCCCTTTAGTAAACCTGCCGGTTCCTGGAGTGTTTTCTCTACCGGTTTGCAGTTGGATATGATTATGAATGGCATTATCCAGCACGTATTAAGTGTGGCTACCGAAAATGCCGGTTTAACCGGTGCCATCCCCGATATTAATGATCGCTGTTCCGGTGTGGACTTTACCCCTGAGACATTAGCCTTTGTCGCCACTGGTACCAATAATCAAATGGCCAACGGTAGCCAGATTTTCCCCGGTAGTGTCCCCATCTACCGCGGCAGTACACTGATTGGTGGCATTGGTGTTTCCGGTGATGGTATTGATCAGGACGATATGATTAGTTTTCTCGGTGTGCACAATGCCGCTGAGCGTTTAAATGGTTCCATCAATAATGCGCCAGCGGATATACGCGCAGACAAGTTAACTCCACAGGGCGTGCGTTTACGATTTATTCAGTGTCCACAGGCACCGTTTTTAGACAGCGACGATGACAATGTGTGTGAAGGGAAATAGAGCGAAGTCATGATGAAAAAAATATCTATAACAACCGCTGCTGCGCTTGGCTTATCGATGTTGTTGACGGCCCCAGGCAGTACTGCCCAGACGCAAGATAATTGTGTAGAAGCCTCTCAGGCTGAAGAGAGTGGGCGCAGTGCCAAACGCCGTCGTTCCAGCAAACAGGTTATTTGTGAGCCCAGTGTTGAGACGGAGGTGGTGAGCAAAAGCGAGAGTTCCAGCAGGCGCAGAACTGCCGAGGCTGACCCCTCAAGAGCGCGCAAGCCCAATCCGGTTTCGCCCATTCCACGCCCCCGTGTTGAAGACTATGTTGCCTCAGTGCCGATACCGGACCGCTGGCGTATTGTCGATAGCCTGGGCTATGAAGATAACTGGTACGACCCTTATCACCGCAATACCTTAAAAGGGGATAAGCCGGTTTATGGCGAAGACTGGTTTTTTAATCTCGGCATTATTTCTGATTCGGTTTATGAAAAGCGTGAAGTGCCCACGCCAGTCGGTGGTAGCTCAACTCGCAAGCCCGGAGGTATCGATGTATTTGGTTCTTCCGATCAGTGGCTCCTTAACCAAAATCTGGCGATGGAATTTGTCTGGTATAAAGGCGATACCGTATTTCGCCCACCCGATTATGAATTTCGTATTATCCCGGTGATCAACTATAACTACGTTAATCTGGATGAAGTGCAGGGCATTAATGTTGACCCCGGTCGTGATGATACCCGCCATGATCACCATATTGGTTTGCAGGCAGCCTTTGTTGATGTGCACTTGCGCAATGTATCAGACCGGTTTGACTTCGATAGTCTCCGTGTTGGTATCCAGCCCTTTAGTTCAGATTTTCGCGGCTTCTTATTTCAGGATAACCAATTTGGTATACGCCTGTTTGGTAATCGCGACAATAATATTTTTCAATACAATCTTGCGCTGTTTCAGCGGATGGAAAAAGATACCAATAGTGGCTTAAACGACCACGGTGAATCTTTCCGCGACGACTATGTGTTTGCCGCCAATCTGTATTGGCAGGATTTATGGGTTAAAGGCTTTATGTCCCAGGTGACATTAATTCATAACCATAATGATGAAGAGGGCGAATTCTTTTTTGATAATAACGGCTTTATTGCCCGCCCGGCTTCACTGGGTCGAGAAGTGCCCCGTGGTTATGACGTGACCTATATCGGTTATAACGGTGATGGCCATATCGGTCGCTTAAACTTAACCGCCTCTGCTTATTTTGCCTTTGGTGAAACTGACCCCGGTGTATTTGTAGATGAAAAAGTTGATATAGAAGCTGCCTTTTTCGCCGCTGAACTATCGATGGACTTTGATTGGTTTAGACCCCGCGCCTCCTTTCTTTACGGCAGTGGCGATGATGATCCCTTTGATGATAAAGCTACCGGCTTTGACGCTATCTTTGAAAACCCGCAATTTGCCGGCAGTGATAACAGTTATTGGATTCGGCAAAATGTTCCGTTGATTGGTGGTGGTCGTATTGCGCTATCGCAACGTAACGGTGTGTTAAATTCCATGCGCTCATCAAAAGAGTTAGGCCAATCTAACTTTACCAACCCCGGTATTATTTTAATGGGATTGGGTTTTGATATGGATCTGACCCCTGAGTTGAGATTAAGCGGTAACTTTAATCAATTATATTTTGATGAAACCGAAGTGCTGGAAGTCGCCCGTAATCAGGGCAGCATCGATGATGAAATCGGGCAGGACTTATCGCTGGCGCTGATTTACAGACCGTATATGTCACAGAACGTGGTACTGAGAGCCTCCTATGCGCGCTTACTACCCGGTGATGGTTATGATGATTTATTTGAAGATGAAGACGCCGATTACTTCCTCTTCAATCTTATTTTAACGTATTAAAATTGGATATTAATACAATGACTGCGTCCAAAAAAATGATAACAAGCTCCGGAAAAATATTGCAGGCTGCTTTATTGCTAAGTGTTGCATTAACCGCCAATGCCGCTGGTATGTACAAAAAAGTGGAGCGCGATTATGTGACTGCGCCGAATGCGCCAGCGTCACAATCGCAAGCCGAAGTTGACCAGAAAAGTAATAGCTGTATTAGCTGTCATACTGATTCGGATAGTAAAACCATGCATACCAACCCCGGTGTCAAACTGGGTTGTACCGATTGTCATGGTGGTAACACCTCCGTGTTCCGTCCGGACGGTAGCGAGAATGGGCAGGAGCCTTATCTGGCTGCAATGAGTGAGGCTCATATTCTTCCGCAGGTTCCCGACAAGTGGCCCACTCCCAGCAGTCGTAACCCGGAAAGAACCTACACCCTGTTAAACCATGAAAGCCCTGAGTTTATTCGTTTTATTAACCCTTCGGATTATCGCATTGTTAATGAAGCCTGTGGCGCTTGTCACCAAGCCACTATTGAAGCCTCTATTCGCAGTTTGCACTCCACGGGTGCGATGTTATGGGGTGGCGCTTCTTATAATAATGGTATTCTGCCGAATAAAAATTACTTCCTGGGTGAGTCTTATACCCGCGATGGTAAGGCGCAGTTGATTAAGGGGCCAGTAATCCCTGATGAGTTTAAGCAAGCGGCAGCGGATAAAGGGGTAATTGAAGCCCTATATCCATTACCGGCCTGGGAGACCATAAAGCCTGGTGATATCTTCCGTGTATTTGAACGCGGAGGTCGCAATATTACCAACCTGTTTCCAGAAACCGGTTTGCCCAGCAACCTTGGCCAAATTCAGCGCTTGGAAGAGCCGGGTCGTCCCGATATCAAGCAGTCGAACCGAGGACCGGGAACCGGTGGCAGAATTTCAGTGCCGGTTATCAATATTACCAAAACCCGTTTAAACGATCCTTTTACCTGGTTTATCGGTACTAACGATCAGCCTGGTGATTACCGCAACTCCGGTTGTGCCTCTTGCCACGTAGTTTATGCCAATGACCGCGACCCGCGTCACTCAGGCCCCTATGCACAATTTGGGCACGATGGTCAGTCCATCACCAAAGACCCTACCATTGATAAAGAAGAAAAGGGCCATCCACTACAGCATACCTTTACCCGGGCAATCCCCACCAGTCAGTGCATGATTTGCCATATGCACCAGCCCAATATGTTTATGAATACCTTCCTCGGTTACACCATGTGGGACTATGAGTCCGACGCACCGCAAATGTGGCCGGAGCAACAGCAGTATCCTTCCCATAAGGAAACCCGCGATGTATTAGATCGCAACCCGGAAGGTGCGGCGCCACGGGGCAAGTGGGCCGATGTTGAGTTCCTGAAAAAAGTTTGGGATAACAATGACAAGATGCAGGATACGCAATTTGCCGACTACCACGGTCATGGTTGGAACTTCCGCGCTATTTTTAAACGCGACCGCAAAGGTAATCTGTTAGATGCCGAAGGTGCAAAAGTTGCCGATGATGATCCAAAGAAATTTGAAAAAGCCGTACATATGTCATCCATCCATGTCGATGTTGGTATGCACTGTGTCGATTGTCACTTCTCACAGGATAACCACGGTAATGGCCATATTTATGGTGAAGTGGCCTTGGCGGTAGAGGTGGATTGTAAAGATTGTCACGGTACCTCCAAAGAGTATCCCAATCTGTATACCTCCGGTCCCGCCGCTCTTGAGGGCGGTGCCGACCTGTCATTATTGCGCACTCCCGATGGTCGTCGTCGTTTCGAGTGGATCGATGGTGAGCTGTTCCAGCGCTCTTCTTTATACCCGGACAAAGAGTGGAAGCTCAGTCTGGTTAAAGACAGCGTGACCGAAGGGCACGCCGAGTACAATAAGAAAGCCGCCCGCGCAAAATTGATGAGCAAAGATACCGACAAGCAAAACTGGGGTGAGGATGTGCCCGCTGAAGATTTGGCGCACTCCTATGATGATATGGAGTGTTATACCTGCCATACCTCATGGACCACCAGTTGTGGCGGTTGTCACCTGCCGATTGAAGCGAACTGGAAAACCGAACGCCATCACTATGAGGGCGGTGAGAGTCGTAACTATGCCACCTATAATCCGCAGGTAGCTCGCGATCAAATCTTTATGTTAGGTCGCCGTGGCCCGGCTAAAGGTGGCAAGATAGCACCGACCCGTTCAACCTCGGCGTTAGTTTTGTCTTCTACTAATTCCAACCGTGAGAAGATCTATATCCAGCAGCCGCCCATCGCGTCCAGTGGTTATAGCTCGCAGGCCTTTAACCCGCACTTCCCACATACTGTGCGTAAAACAGAAACCAAAACCTGTAGCGATTGCCACGTTTCCAAAGATAACGATAACAACGCGATTATGGCGCAGCTCTTAATGCAGGGTACCAACTTTATTAACTTCGTCGGCTATAACGCCTGGTTAGGTGGTGACGGAGAAATCAGTGCGGTACAGGTGACGGAGTGGGATGAGCCGCAAGCGGTTATCGGCAGCTATCTGCATAAATATGCCTACCCTGATTGGTATCAGGACCATTTGGATAATTTAATGGTGTTGCAAAAAGTGCATAAACACTCTGCCGGTACAGCCAACTGTCTGCAACTGCGAGGTGAGTACCTCTATGTGGCAGAGGGCAGTGATGGTATGCAGGTCTACGATGTAGCCAGTATTGCCAACAAAGGTATTTCCCAGCGTATTATTACTGCACCCTTTAGTGCTCTAGGCCATGATGCCCATATCAGCAGTGAAAATGCGACCTGTGTTGCCTTGCCGTCTAACCAGCCAATTGCCCCGGCGCAAAACCAGGGCGATTTGATGCGTATCGACAATCAGGAGCAACCGTTTCACCCCATCTATACCTATGCGGTGATTACCGATGCGGTGGAAGGTTTGATTTTGGTAAATATCGATACCTTTATGGATGGTGAGCCGCGCAATAACTTCCTTGAGCGCGCCTTAACCTGGAATGAAGGTGGTGTTCTCGATGGCGCCCGCCATGTCACTGTTGGTGGCCACTACCTCTATATCACCACTGATACCGGTGTGGTGATTGTCGATGTGGATAATCCCTTGGAGCCAAGCGTAACCGCTACTATACCAATGACCGGTGCTCAGGCTACGGCGATTCAGTTCCGCTATTTATTTGTTACCGATAGCGAAGGTCTGAAAGTGGTTGATATCAGTAATATCCAGCAGCCCCTAATGATTGCCAATAACACCATCGCCATTAACAATGCTTACAAAATGCATTTGGCCAGAACCTATGCCTATGTGGCAGCGGGTGACGAAGGTGTGGTGATTGTCGATATCACTCAGCCAGAGGCGATGCAGGAGTACCAGCGATTTAATGCGGATGGTGAACTTAAAGATAGCCGCGATGTGATTGTGGCGACAACTAACGCGTCATTAATTGGCTATGTCGCTGATGGTAGCGGTGGCTTAAAAGTCTTGCAGCTAACCTCGCCAGAGAGCCAGCCCAAGTTCTATGGCTTTAGCCCTGATCCCAAGCCGCAGTTAATTGCCAAATATGCAACCGGCAAACCGGCATTAAGTTTGTCTCGGCCACTGGAGCGTGACCGTGGGGTGGATGAAACCGGAGGGCAAATCTCTGTCTTTGGCCGCCGTGGTTCAAGGCCCTTTAATAAGCAGGAAATGGAAAAAATGTACCTGAATGGCGACGGCAAGCCCTGGTTTGTTGAAGATTAAGCCGGGGGCATGTATGGCTGTGAACGAATGCTCGTTTGCACAAAACTTTCACAGTCATATAGCCAATAATTGCCTATACTAATTTGATCGGTCGGCTTGATCGGTCGGCGCAAGCCTTGGGGTATCACGCCTACGTATCTGTCGAGCTGTGGTAGCTCATATCAACGGATTAATAACGGCTGTTTAATAACAACTATTTCATACAAGAAGGGAGCTGGGTGCCGTGATCGTACTCAACATAAAAGCTTTATTATCGGCCTTGGCACTATGGGCCCTGCTTTGCTTACAGGCTAATGCTTTGCCTCAATACGATGATGATAAGCATCTGGGTGTTGCCAGTTGTGCCAGTAGCGTTTGCCACGGTAAGAGTAAGCCGGTCGAGGGCGAGAATGTGATGCTCAATGAGTATCGCACCTGGTCAACCGAAGATCGCCATGCCAGAGCCTACCAGACTTTATTATCTAAAGAGTCCAAGCGTATAGCCCGTAATCTTGGTCTGAAAAGCGCCCATACCGCGGATATTTGTCTGGACTGCCATGCTGATAATGTCGCCAACGATAAGCGCGGCCCCAAATTCCAGATTAACGATGGTGTGGGTTGTGAAGCCTGTCATGGCGGGGGCGAGCAGTGGATAGAAAGCCACACCGAAGAGGGTGTTACCCATCAGCAAAATCTTGATAAAAATATGTACCCTACAGAGGATGGTTTGGCTCGGGCCAAGCTGTGTCTGTCCTGCCATTACGGCACCCGAGATAAGCTCACCACCCATAAAATAATGGGCGCAGGTCATCCTCGCCTGAGCTTTGAATTGGAAACCTTTACGGCCAATCAGCCCTCCCACTATTTGGTGGATGCCGACTATAAACAGCGCAAGGGCGAATTCAGCGGCTTTACCATGTGGATTGTCGGTCAGATTGAAACCGCGAAAGCCAGTTTAGAGCTGATGGATGCCTACCTGATCAGTGAAAACCAGTTGGTGCCAGAGCTGTATTTCTATGATTGCCATGCCTGTCACCACCCCATGTCCGATACCCGCTGGGGCCAACTGAAGCTAAAGCCGGCCTTCCTCCGGGTGTGATTCGTTTAAATGACGCCAATTTCCTGATGTTGCTGGAATTAACCCAGATAGTGTTGCCCGCTGAAAACGCCAAGCTTAAGCAGGCGGTTGTCGCTATGCACAAAGGTTCTTTGACGACCAAATCATCACTGAAAAAAGCGGTTACTGACTTATCGGCGGTGGTTGCCCGTCTGGATCAGCAGTTGACTGCTACTGCTTATAGCGACCAGCAGACCAAAGCGGTAAGAGCCCGCCTGTTAACCCAGTCTGCCAAAGGGCAGTACCGTGATTTTGCTGCGGCTGAGCAGGCCTTTTTGGCGATTGAAAGTATCACCATTGCATTGAACCAGGATGCTGATTTGGAGAAACAACTCAACTCGTTGTACGATACTTTGGAAAATGAAGATGGCTTTAGCCCGCAAACCTTTAAGTCGGTTGCTGCTAAGGTGAAAAGTGCATTTAAATAAGATGGCACGTGTTTGATAGCTAGCTCTAACAATAAGTAGTACAAAGAGCGTTTGTACTGAGATTAGGACGTACTGAGACCCTAAGCACTATGGCTTTTATACAGTTCGATGCCAAAACCCACCCGGGCAGGGTGAGGGACCATAACGAAGATAATATCTTTGGCAGCGCTGACTCTAATCTTTGGGTGGTAGCCGATGGTATGGGTGGCCATGCCTGTGGTGAAGTAGCCAGTGAAATTGTGGTCAAACGACTGCGCTCCTCTTATAGTGAGGGCGAGACATTATCGGCAGCCATTGAGTTAGCTCACGAGGCGGTGACTCAGGAAGCTGAAGTTAACCAGCGCGCCAAGGGTATGGGGGCTACGGTTGTCGCCATGTCGACGGCCAATCAGCAATATACTATTTCCTGGGTGGGTGATAGCCGAGCTTATCGCCTGCGCAATAACCAGCTGGAGCTACTGACCCGCGATCACTCCTATCTGGAGTGGCTAAAAGACAACGGCATTACCGTCGAAGAAGCCCGCAAACATCCCAAGCGTAATGTGATCACCCAAAGTATTGGTGTGGGTGAGCCCAATCCGGACACCGTCACCGGTAGCTTTGAACCCGGCGACCGCTATTTATTATGCAGTGATGGCCTTAACGACGAGCTGACCGATGAAGAAATTTGTGCCTTATTGCGCTCCAGCGAGAACAGTGACGTCGTCACCCAAACACTGATCGATGCGGCACTGGATAGTGGTGGCAGAGATAATATCAGTGTGATTGTGGTGGATATCGACCCGCAAAGCCGTAAGGCGGCACCGGTGGTATCCGCTGATGCTTTAAAAAGTGCATTAAAGTCAGACAGCGCTAAAAAAACCTGGCTGCCGATTGTCGGTGGGGTGGCCGCGGCCATTATCTTTGCTGTGGTTTTAGTGATGTTGAAATAGAATTTCTGACGCCAGGCGTTGGCTTGGTGCAATACAGTAGAATGTTTAACTTAGATATAGAGACAAATAGGTAACTGCAATGACATCAAGTGATACTCCCCAAGCCAGTGGCATTATGCTGAAATCCCTGGACGGTGAAGAGCCCATAGAATTGAGCGGCGAGATGGTGGTTGGCCGGGGTTCTGCATCTGACTTTGTGATTGATCAGGAGAGGCTGTCCAGAAAACATGCGCGCTTATCCGAAGGTGATGGCGCGGTATTGGTGGAAGATATGGGCTCTACCAATGGCACTTTTGTGAATGGTAATAAAGTAGAGAGTCCGACTCTGGCAAAAAATGGCGATGTGATTAAATTTGATACCTTCGCTTACGAAGTTTGTGTGATTGGCGGGGTAGATGCCACCGATGCCACCGTATCCAATGCGGCGGTTCACGAAGAAGTACTGGAAGCTAAAACACAGATGTTCCAGGCGCCTAAAAGCTGGGCGCTGGATGATAATAAGTCGGCGGAAGGCACCCAGGTGATGTCTCTGGATATGCTCAAGCAAAGTGCGCCTCCTGAAGCTGGTGAGGGCAATATTGCTGAGGATATCAGCACCGATGTGCCGGTATTGGTGTGCACCAGTGGTGAATTACAAGGCAAAACCTTTAAATTCAATACCCGTGAAAAACTCACCAAGTGGGAAATTGGCCGTGCGGATAGTTGTGAAATTCAAATTGATGATGGCAGTGTATCAACCAACCATGCTCAGTTGATTCATGAAGGTCGGCGCTGGAAGCTGATTGACCTCATGTCGGCTAACGGAACCTATGTTAATGACAACAAAGGTCTGACCAGTTACTTAAGCTCCGGTGATAAAGTACGCTTTGGGCAGGTTGAGTTTATTTTTAAATTGAATGCTGATGGTGACACGACCGATCCAGTGGCCAAGCCAGTTAAAGAAGCTAAATCGGCTGCATCGTCAGGTGGTGGTTTACCTACCTGGGTACTGGCTGTGGGCGCTTTTGTCGTGACAGCGGCAGTACTTTACTTTGTCTTAGGCTAGCTCCCAAGCTCTGGTTTTACCCGATACAGCTGCCCGGTTAACCGGGCGGCTGTTATTGTTTCTGGCCTGGTAAAACTTAAACCTACTTTACATTGCAGTTTGCTAAACTTCTCTAATAATAAGACTAACTGATCTGATCAGGGGGACCACCAATGACCCAGCCTATAGCCGCTGCGCTGATTGCTCTGCTGTTTTGTGTTTCCATGCTGACCTACCTGCTGCGTTACCGCAATACCGACAACGAAGTCTATAGCCCCATGGCGGCCTGGAACCGGGCGATCAACTATTTTTGCCTGGCGTATTTAATGGGGTGGTACTTTGGGGTTTGGGATATGGTGCTGAACAACCCCGTCGCTACCGCTGAACACATGGAGCTGGATCAGTGGTGGTATTGGGTGGTTGGCGTCTTTGCCTGGATACTGTTCTCTTATTGGGGCGTATGGGCTCGTTTTACTATTCGCTTCGATCGTAAGCTGGACCTGTTACCCCAAATTGTATTCGGTATTTTGTGGGGTACTGCCAGTGGCCAGGTATTTTTGGCCTGGTGGAATATCGCTACCGCGGTTGGCGGCGGTGAGTGGGCAACTTGGCAGGTCTATGCTTTCGTCTATGCCGCGCTGACTTTCTGGCAGTGGTTTTTAATGGATATGTTTTGGGATATTTATATCTCGCCTGAGCATGACACTCTTTTTTCTATCGGGCTTAAAGTGGCGGTTACCCATGTGCCTAATATCACCATTACCCTGTGGTTTTTTGCGTTGTATGAAAACGCCCTTATTTTTATTGCCCTGCAAACTCTGGCGCTGACCGGCGCCTGTATTATGATGCGTATGCCCGCCCCCTGGTCGAAAGAGCAGCATTTGCTGGCGCGAAAGATACCGTCAGTTTTCTTTGGCTTACCTCGCTGTGGCGGTTATGTTTCCCCTGACCCTGAGAATGATGCCTATCTCCGTGCAGCTCACCTGCCTCGTTAAACCTATGAATAATAAACCGCCCATCACCGTTATTAAGCCATGGCACAAAATCGCCGAGGAAATTAATCTGCCGCTGCCCACTGCCATATGGGTATTAGGGGCGCATGCATTTACCCTGCTATCGCCATTGCTGCTGATGGCCTCAGTGCATATTTACTGGGATTATTTACAGCAGGTTTTATATGCCCCCGAGCTGCTTTACCTCAGCGCCATTGTGATGATGATCGGTAGTGCCTTTGAGATTGCCGACAATACCTTTGACCGCTGGTACTTGACCGGCTTGCCACCGTCATTGTGTGATTGGCTGTTTAGTTGCTGTATCTGCTTATCGATTGCCCTGAATATCACCGCTTTTATGGGGCAATATACCCTGCTGGTGATAGCAGCCTTTGCTGCCGTTATTGGTTTTGCGGTGATGTACTTGATGGATTGGCCGCAAGAGATCATGCGGGGTGGATTGGGTATAGTCTCGGCCTTTTCACTGTATTGGGTCGTGGGGGACCCGGTCGCTTTTTTCAGTTTTCTGTCGGCTTATTTAACAGTGTATTTTTTTACTATTTTAAAAGCGACCCACGCGCAATCCATGCATGGTTTTACCACCATAGTGAATGCCTTTGGTATGTTGTGTACTCCTTGGGCTTTTTATAACGGTGCGGCGGGGAATTATCCAATATTATGATGGTTATTACGGTGGCTACTGTGATTGTGGCTGCCAGCCTGGTGTTTAAACCGCTATTGATGCGCCTGCCCGCCACGGTTCGCCGTTAACCCTGCCTGTCTGGTTCTGACTTAGGGCCTCCTTCCGCTAGATATCCTTAGAGTTTTTGTCGAATAAGTTTACAAAGAGACAGCTGTTAAAGTGCGCTCTATCGCTTAACTTGTTGAAATATATTGATATATTTTAATTGGCTCACTTTTTGCTGTTTTAGTAATCACAAACATAAGTTTAGTTCTTTATTTTATACCAATTAAGGATATGGAGATTACGACAATGAAACTTCAAGTAGGTAAATTACTTGTAACCGCAACGGCAATGGGCAGCATTGCGGCCAATGCCGCGGTAATTACTATCGATTCAGGTAGTGAAGCTGCACTCAATGCTATTGAAGCCACATTCCAATCAGGTTTGGCCGTTAGCGTGCTGGAAGACTTCGATGGCCTTGGTGATGCTACTGCAGTATCCTCAAGTAATGAGCAGGACGCCTGGGAAGCCACAGCCAATAGCTTTAGCACCAATGTCGGTACCTTTACTTTAGATATCGCAGGTCAGGCTGGTGGCAATGTCAATAATGGCAATTTGATGATCGAAAGTGATCAGACGGGTGAGTTTGGTCGTGAGTCACTGTCCAGTGATGACAATGACTTTTGGTTAGACAGCAATGATGCGGGCCAGGTTACCTGGAGTATTTTTGATAACCTAAGCTCTACCGCCATTGACTTTGATTCTATTGGTTTTTTCCTTTCTGATCCTAATGACCAGGGCGCACGTCTTAACCTGATCTATGACGATGGTACATCTACTAGCGAGCAGATTGACACAGGTTACTCTAGTGATTCCCTGTTCTATGTCACCATTCAAGCAGCTTCAACGATTGCCAGCGCATCGCTTGTATTTGAAAACTGCGTTGACGTGAACTCTTGTGATTCATTAGATCCTAACGATGGTTGGGGTATTGATGATGTTGTCATTGGTGCTTCCAAAGATCCAAGGGTTAATGAAGTACCTGAGCCGGGTAGCATTGCACTACTAGCGCTTGGTGTTGCAGGTTTAGGTCTTGCGCGTAGAAAGAAAGCCTAAGCAACCTTCGTTGTTTAGCATAAAAAAAGGCGCCAAATTGGCGCCTTTTTTTATGTTGAAATTTTTATCGTTGAAAGGTCGCGTTTAAAAATAAAGGGCTGGCAAAAGGCCAAGCCAGTTTATTTATCACGTTTAAACAGGCTTATCACTTTAGCTAGCTTGCTGCCTTCAGCTTGTTTCATAAATTTGCCCATCCCTGCACTCTCAGCTTGCTCCTTGACCACTTCAACGGTGATACGCTGATAGTTTTGCTCTTCGGCAAAATCCTCAACATTGCTCACTGCAAACTTGCGCACAAATTTAGGCGCTTTGGCAATCGTTTCTACGGCGGCTATATCCCACTCCATTGAGATTTCCAGCCCATATTTTTCCTTGGCCACTTTTGACACCTTATCGGTGCGATTGGCGGCGCGTTCCTTTTTGGCTTTTTGTTTGTCCCAGTAGGGGGAATCCTCTGGGCGGGTAGCTTCAAAAATACCTTTAACATCCGGGGTGGCGCCCAAAATATCAATAATTCCATCGGCCCATTTGGCGGGGATAATCACAAACAGCTCACTCTCCTTAAGCTTATTATTATTGCGACCACCGACATCCCCTGGTGTGATAATGACATTGTCATTATAAAAAGGACTGACAAACATGTCGCTGCAATAGGAATTACCTGCTGCCGTATCAGGGCGAGTGCCGTCTTTAACTGCGCGTGCTGCCGACACCATGCCAGCAACACCGGGGGTGCAAACAACCACAATCCAATCCACCTCACTGCCTTCGGGGACATTATCCAGCGGTGCTGCGCCAAAGCCCTTTACCGTTCCCTGAGGCAAAATATATTCGCCGGAATTAAAGGTATAAGCGGCATCGATATTGTAGGCGGGGATATAGTCCGTTAGCAGGCGGCCAGACTGTATTTGCTCATTGCCTTCATGTACGCCGGTGATATACGCCCCGTGAATACAGTCCTGATTTTGGCGGTCAAAATAGACACGCTTGCCGTCATCCATCGCGTGACGAAGAATCTGGCAGGGGTCGACTTTAATACCGTCATAGCTGTCGGGGATCTCATCCACAAATTTAGTGATGGCGACGGGCTTGCCGCGAACCTTACCGTCTAAAACGTCGCAAATACCTTGGATATTCATACTCATTATTTTCCAGTTCAGTGATTGCTTAAAATAATAAAACCGTTATATTATATGTAATTACATATATCAATTCTTTTTTAACCATTTACATAACTTGATCGTCGTTATTTATGAATAAGCCTGTCGCAGAAGAGTCCGGTTCAGCTCAGTCGCTTATGGGTATACCTACCGCTGTAGACCTGTTGCCTTATCTGATGAATCGCTTGACGAGCAAGATCAATCGGATGTGGCTGCTGGAATTGCGCCCACATGGTTTGACCATCCCACGCTGGCAGGTGCTGTCTATTCTTAAGGTGATGGATGGCTGCCGCATTGGTGAGCTGGCGGAAATGGCAGGTTCCGAGCAGGCGGTATTAAGCCGGGTGGTTGACCAGATGCAGCGTGATGGCCTGATTGAGCGACGGCCTGCTGCCGAAGATAGCCGAGCCACGGAGGTCTGGATTACCCCGTCTGGTGATAGTCTCTACCAACAGTTACTCCCCCAGGCGGCTCGGCATGTCGATCGGCTGGTTCGTGCTTTTGATGATGGCGAAGCCTCCCAGATGGCGCAAAGTCTGGAAAAAATGCTGGACGACATCGCCGGGCAGTAAGCCTGTAGCCTACCCCTGAAAAACTGATAATTATCAACGAATAGCCCCTGAGCCTTGATTAATCTAAGCGGGCTATTTCTCCCAGCTCGGCGATTAGGGCCTATTCCTGCTTTGTTTAAAAGATATAAAGATAATATAATAGGTCAATTAAGGTTCGGGCTAATCTATCCCCAACAACGAGGCTCTATCCCGTGGACTATCTACTATTAAAATATGCTCATATCATCGCCTTTGTGTATTGGCTTGGCGGCGATCTGGGTACCTTCTTTGGCAGCAAGTATGTGTCAAAGCCCGAGCTAAGCCCTCAAACCCGGGCTATTGCCCTGAAGATTATGCTGGCCTGTGATCAAGCGCCAAAGATTGCCATGCCATTGATGTTTCCATTGGGCTTACAGATGGCTGTGATGCTGGGTATTATCGCGGCCCCTGTGGCGGTGATTATCGCGGTATGGCTTGTCGCGATTATCTGGGTAATCAATGTGCGCTATATGTACACCACAGATAACCAGGCAGCCAAGGCTAAAGTGGGTCAAATTGATTTTTGGGTGCGGATAGTGGTTATTGCAGCTATTACCACTTATGCCATTATGGGTTTATTGGATAGCAGCTTAATTGCCGCACCCTGGGTAGCCTACAAAATGCTGATCTTCGCCGCGCTGGTATTTTTCGGCCTGATGATTCGTAAAAACTTGCAGCCCTTTATTATGGCGTTTGGCAGAATGATGCGAGAAGGGGCCAGCGATGAAACCAATGGCATTATTGATGCTGCACTGCATCGTGTTCACCCCTGGGTTTACGGTATTTGGGCTGGCCTATTATTAAATGCAGCTATTGGTGTTCACTTACTCGGTTAATAGAGACTTTCTATGAAATTATATAGCGTACCGCATTCGCCTTTTGCATCCAAAGTTCGGATTCAAATTTATGCCAAAAACCTTCCTGTTGAGATTGTTGCACCGGAGGGGTTTCGTACGCCTGAGTATGAAAAAATTAACCCACTAGGAAAAATTCCAGCCTTGGATACCGGTGAGGTGGTACTGCCAGAATCCGCGGTTATTATGGAATTTCTGGAAGATAGTTTTCCCGACAACCCTTTACGTCCGACGGATATCAAAGAGCGTGCACTGGTTAATTTATTTTGCCAGGTTCCGGATACCTATGTTTCTCCTGCTTTATTTCCTTTGTTTGCCCAAGTGTTTGGCAGAACTGCCAGCGATGAAGACATAGCGGGACACCTGGCCAATATGAAAGTGCAATTGGCAATGCTGGAAAATTTATGGGTTCAATACGGACGCGATCAACATAACACGCTGGATTTGGCGGACTGTCATCTGGCGCCGGTGATGTTTTTTATCTTTGATGTCTGTGCCAGTTTTGGTGAAACAGACCCCCTGGCGGATTGCCCGGCACTAACAGCCTGGTGGCAGTGGGCCAATAACAATGAACATATCAGTCGTGTACTGGTGGAGTTAGATGAAGGCTTTAAAGCGTTTCTGACTCGTATGAAAGGTTAATACTGTATTATTTCCCATAACAAATATTGATAGAGAAGCCGTATGAAAAATCATAGTTCTATTCGAGGCACTATTATTTATACCTCAAAAAAACCTGAGCGTATGGATGAAGAGCGTGGCCGTGAGTACTTTACCTTAACCCGCCAGTCTGACGACAATATTGTGATGTTAGCCCATTGTGAAATTGATGATGAGCCGGATGTGATTCGCGATGTGGCGATGGCTCTGGATAAAAACTCTGCACCGCTGGATTGTTCTGTGCGCTTAAGTGTCGGCGGTAAGTTTGAAGGCACCGGCTGGATGCGTTTTACGGATACCTATGCAGAGCTGGAAACCTTTAACCAGCGCGATGGCCGGATTACTCAGCGTCTAGAATTGGACGAGCCCTGCAAATGGTTGCAGTCACACCCAATTATTGGTGATGGCCTGCTGATGAAATTATATGACTTAAGTCAGGGCCCCGGTAAGCAGCGTGTGCCTAAAGCCCTGCTAACGTCACCGGATCACCGTGGAGCCTCAGGCCCACAATATTTTAAATGTGGTTTTAGTTTGGTCTATGTCGGTGAAGAAGAAGTTACTGTACAGGCCGGAACCTTCCAGTCGCGTCATTTCCAGGTGACCGATACCGCAGGTGAATTACCCGAAGAGCATCCTCCTTATGATGTGTGGGTAACGGCGGATGATGACTATGTGGTATTGAAAGCCGGTGTTGCCGGTTATATGCAAACGCATTATGAGTTGACTGAATTAGTTCGGGATTAATCGATAGGGGTGTAGTGGATTTAAGGGAGCGCCATCTCCGGACAGCGCTATTTCCTGCTGTTTTACGCCCCGGAAATTTACCTCGACTCGTTGCTAACAGGGGAAAAAATGCCAACCACAGTAATCACAGGCAGCGCTGGCGGCATCGGCGGCGGTATGGCCAAGGCCTTTTACGATAGAGGCTTTAATGTTGTTATCAGTGACCTGAACCAAACCCTGCTCGACGAACGTATTAAAGAGATTGCAGGCGCTAACGCAGAGGGCCGTATACATAGCGTTATCTGTAATGTGACGGATCCGCAGCAAGTCCGGGCACTATGGGATCAAGCTGTTCAGCACTATGGTCAGATAGATTACTGGATTAATAATGCCGGTTTGGGGGTACCCAGAAATATATACACGAGTCGAGTATCGATCGTTTGATGGGTATTATTGATGTGAATATTAAAGGCGTTATTATAGGTACCCATATCGCGGTTAATGGTCTTCAGCAACAAGGTGGTGGCAAAATTTATAATACTGCCGGTATGGGTGAAAACGGTTTTACCCGCCCAACCATGGTCAGCTACGGCACCACCAAACGCGCTGTTGGTTATTTTTCCAATGGGGTGGCCAAAGAGATTGAAGGTAGCGGTGTGACCATTGGCTGGTTAAACCCCGGTATGGTAATCACCCCAATGGTGATTAATGATGCCAAAGAAATGGGTGAAGAGCGCTGGAAAAAAGAAGGGCGCTTTATGTTTAGTATTTTTGGTTCGTCGCCAGAAGCCACGGGCGAAGAATTAGTAAAAAGAATGGTGGCTGATACTAAAAATGGCACCTTTATTAAGTTGCTTTCAACACCAAAAATGTTATTGGGTTTTGCACTGCATATGATTAGAAAAAAAGATCGTTTGCAACCCTATGGTATTTAAAAAAGCTACATGATATTCAACAATAAAAAGGCAGTGTTATGCTAAGTTGGCGTCTAATTACCGTTCCATTAAAAATTCTTCTTGCGATTATCGTGCTTTATGTTGTTTGGGTATTATTTGCTTTTCGCGATATTCCTATCAGTGAGCTGGAGAAAAAATACGGCGGCAATAACTTACAGCGCTTTGATATAGACGGTGTTTCACTGGCCTATAAAGTAGAAGGGCAGGGTCCTGCGATTGTGTTGATACACTCCCATTATTGGACCATGCGTTTTTGGCAGCCCTGGGTTGATGTATTAAAAGAAAACTATACCGTTATCCGCTACGATTTAACCAGCCACGGGTTGACCGGTCCTGATCCCACCGAAGATTATTCCCGCAAAAGAGCCTCGGTATTATTAGAAGGTTTAATGGATCATATTGGTGTTGATAAATTTAGCCTGGTGGGCTCCTCTACCGGCGGTGCTATTGCTTTTTACTATACCGCGACTCGCCCCGAGCAGGTCCGGGATCTGGTGATGATTAATACGCCGGGTATGCCGCGGCTGACTAACAAATATATGGAGCGTGGCCTGCCTTCATGGGGGGGCTATATTTTCTATCTACTGCCGCAGGAGATTTTCCGGGGGTTTTTACAAGCGCCGGTTGTAGATAAGGATTTGATTACTGATGAAGTGCTGACCGAGTTTCACGAGATGTACCGTGGCTCCGGTAACCGTATGGCAGAGTTTCATCGTATGCGCGGTTGGGAAAAGACCGACCCGGCGCCGCTATTAAAAAATATTACCGTACCGACCATGGTTATGTGGGGCGAAGATAATCCACAGTTGCCGGTGGAGTCTGTTGACCTGTTTGAAGAGCGCCTGATCAATGCTGAAAGGGTAGAAAAAGTGATTTACCCTGATGTCGGCCATATTGTGCCTTTTGAAATCCCGGGGCAGTCCCTGGCCGATGTTGAGACCTTTATTGCCGCCAATCTTGAGGGTGCCCAGTGAATATAAGAACTCTGTTATTGATGCTTGTCGCCTTGCTGGCAGCCTGTGCTGATGAGGTTGTCTTACCTGAGGCCAAACCCTTGGCGGCAACCGAGCAACAACTTGCCCAACTGTATAAAGCTGAGCCGGGTCCTTATGCGGTGGTTCGCAAAAACGATATTGTATTAGCGGTGAGTGACGATAAATCCATGGATTTATCGGTGAGCTACCCAGAGGGTGAAGAGCAGTTCCCTTTGCTGCTTTTTTCTCATGGCAATTGGTCCGACAAAGATAAATATAACAAGGTTATCGATCACTGGGTTAGTCATGGTTATATTGTCGTTGCGCCCAACCATCTGGATTGCTGTAGTGCCATGCACGGCATTATTAATAGCGTTCGCTATGGTCAGTTTGGTTTGATTGATGAGCGCATGAAAGATTTTAATTATCTGTTAGATAATCTGGATGCGGTAGAAAATACCGTGACCGGTCTCGCTGGTCGTATTGATCGTGATCGCATTGCTGCTACCGGCCATTCATTCGGTGCATTTACCGCACAACAATTTGGCGGTGCCGCGACCTTTAACCCCGATACGGAAGACTATGTTTATTATCCCGATCAACGTATCAAGGCGGTTGTGGCTATCTCGCCACCCGGCCCTATGTTCGATGTGATTAATGAAAATAGTTGGAAAAAATTCCAAAGACCGATGTTGCTAAGTACCGGTACCTGGGATTCCAATGCGCAGTTTTGGCCCGACTGGCGGCTACATAAAATGTCCTTTGATACTGCAATAGAAGGCAATAACTATGCATTGATTACTCAGGGTGCCGACCACTATCTGGGTAATTTAATCTGTCGTCCAGAGCGAGAGCAGGCGCCACAGCATGACGCCTTAATGATGTTAAATTCAACCTCGACTGCCTTTCTGGATGCCTATGTAAAAGACAGTGCAAAGGCGCTGGCCTTTATTGATGGCGATCAGCTTGCCACCCTGACATCCGGTTTTTCTATTATTGAACGCCGATAAATCTTTCGGCCCCTGCTATATGCATTACACTTAGTAAATGCATAAGCTCACCACTGGTCTTTTTTTACTCTGTATTTTTCCCTTGCGGCTTATTGCCAGTGAGGGAGAAGAGCAGCCCATACCATCGACATGGGTAGACTCCGCCCATAGCTATACTTATGAATCCGTTGACCGTCTGGCCGGCTGGATGGATAGTTTTTTTGGGGTGCCTCGGGCTGATCTGGAGTCGGCATACTCCTCCTTGCGGATTAATGTCGAAAATGAGTGGGAAGAGGGTAATGGCACTGACGAAAAAATTAAATTGCGCGGCAAGGTGCATCTGCCACGGCTGAATAAACGTCTTAGCCTGGTCTTTACTGATGAAAATGATGAAGAGCTGGATATTGATAGTGGTGTCAGTTCCATTAACGATGATAACGACAATACCAAAGTCGGCCTGCAATACAATCTTCGTGAAAAAAGTAATTCCCGTGTCGACTTTGGTGTGGGCTTAAAGTCCTCTGTCAAAGGCAAAGCCAATGTTCGCTATCGTTATGACCTGCCCTGGGGCGATAAATACCTGAACCGTTTTACAGAAACCCTCTACTTTGTCGATACCGAAGGTTTTGGCTTGCGCTCCCGCTATGAGTTGGATAGAAAGCTGGATGATGACCGTTTGGTGCGCTGGTCTAATAATGCAAGATTTGCCGAAGAGATTGATGGTGTTCATTGGGTGACGCGGTTAACTCTGGCTGAGCGGCTTAGCAAAAAAGAGGCCTTGTCGAGATATGTATGGATAGCGGGTGAAACGCGGCCCGAATATTTGACCACCGCCTACGGCTTGGGGATGCGTTATCGGCGCAATATTTATCGCCCCTGGTTGTTTATGGAGTTAGAACCAGCCTATGCCTGGAAGCGAAAAAAATATGAAGACCGCCGTGAAGGGGTGGTGTTATTTACGCTGCGCTTTGAAGTATTAATAGAGCGCTTGCGCTAAGGGAAAAACAATAAAAAAGGGCTGAATATTCAGCCCTTTTTTATACGGTGGTAGTCGTTTAGTGTTCTGCTAATAAAGAACCGAAACCACGAATGCGATCAGGAATACCGTTGCTACGCAACGCATGCCAGAACGTTAAAGCGTTAATGGCCAGAACCGGCTTGCCCAATTCAAGTTCAAGCTGTGCCGCCAGCTCAACAAAGTGCAGATTAGTACCGGCCTGTAAAATCAGGTCAACATCATCACCGTCGACCTCTTTAACCAGTTCGCGGGTTTTTAATGAGGTCTCATGAGCAATTTGCTCAGGGCCTGGTGAGCAGTGGCCTTTAATACGCACGACTTCATAGCCGATATCACTTAAAAACTTCACCACCATGCTGTCGCCAACGGGCATATAAGGGCTGATACAGCCAATGCGTTTGACGCCGGGGTAGCAGGCTAATGCATCCTGGATGGCCTGAGCACCAAAGGTAATGCCGCAGTTGCCCTCAGCGTTGGCGATATCATTATATTTATTAAACTCGCGGTCAGAACGCTCTTTACCGTCCCAAAACGTTTCCGCGGAATAACCAAAAATAACGTGGTCGGGGGATAGGCTCATCGCATCGCGCAGCCCTTGTTCGGTTGCCGCACCAATCGCTTCAACCATGCCAACAAAATCTTCTTCGGTTTTGACTTCCATTGCCGGAATATTACAGGGACGGGTGGCCAATACGACGCCAGTAGGCTTCATCATATGGTATTCGGTTTCAACTGCGGTATTGGTGGATGGAACCAATACGGCAAACTTTTTGCGATAGCCGTAATAATCTGTGCCGTATTCAAATGACATGGTGTGCTCCTTAAATAGCAGAAAGTCGATATAACCGGGCTTGTACTTGCTTGAATGGTTATATTAAAGTTATAACAATAGTATTAATAGCAACTATACCAGAACTGTCGACTATTTAGGAGAGCCCTATGAGCCATACCGAGACACCCACCCAGCGCGTAGCTCTGGTCACCGGTGCCAACCGCGGCATTGGCTTGGAAGTGACCCGCCAACTGGCCCGGCAGGGCATTCATGTGGTTGCGACGACGCGCAGTGAGTCTATGGGACAGGCGCTGGTTAACGAGATGACAGCAGCGGGTCTTAGTGTTTCTTCCTTTGTTCTGGAGGTGACCGATACTGAGCAGTGCCAGGCTCTGTTTGGCCATATCAGCAAGGCCTACGGCCGTTTAGATATCCTGGTGAATAACGCCGGTATCGCCCCGGATCAGTGGCAGTCGGGCTTTCAGCTCGATATTGATCTGTTCCGTGAAGTGATGGATGTGAATGTCTACAGCGCTCTTCGCCTGATCCAGCTATTTACCCCCATGATGCAGTCTCAGGGTTATGGCCGGATTGTTAACCTCTCATCAGAACTGGCCTCGCTGGCTACCTCAGAAATGGGTAGCACTTTGGCTTACCGCACCTCCAAGGGGGCGCTAAATACGGTGACCAAGCTGCTCTCGCTGGAGTTAAAAGACGCGCCCAATATCAAGATGAATGCTGCGGCCCCGGGTTGGTGCCAAACCGAGCTGGGGGGTGAGGGGGCTCCGCGTACAGCGGCAGAGGGGGCGGATACCGTCGTCTGGCTGGCAACGCTGCCGGAAGATGGGCCAACGGGAGGCTTCTATCGGGACCGGGAGCCTTATCCGTGGTAATCGCAACCCCTGATAATGGCTGGCTATAGTGGTTAATAGCTCTCGCTGGAAAAAATAGCAGGCATAAAAAAGCACCCCTAAGGGTGCTAAAAGTATCTATATTCGAGACCGAGGATGGTGCGTGTTTCAATGGTTACAGATTAGTTGAATAGTGCCGGTAAAAAAATTGGTAATTACCGAGACATCCTTAAGTATATTTACTTAACAGAGCGGTTTTTGGATCAAAAAAAAGGCACCCGGGGAGGGTGCCAGTAGGGATATTGCTTAGAGACCTCGATGGAACAGGCTATTCAACTAGCCGTGGTACAAATTCTGTCTAACCGTTGATGGTTAAAATATAGGACATCCCCCGCCGAAAAAAAATCCGTAGATAGCGAAATAAAACGCGGATTGTACTTATAAAACCGGGCTTAAAAGTGCCGAGAAAGGAAGAAAATCCTTATTTAACAATGCCTTGCAGCCTAAGCTTGTCGATTAGCTTAGTTAGCCTGCGGCTATTAACCCCGAGGTCGGAGTAACCCAGACGTGATGCTGACCTCATAGTTAGCTGTTGCTTGTCATGATCCAGGTAAAGCTCAATATCGTCGGTAAAGCGAAATAACCAGCTACGGGATTCTGCTCGAAGATAATAACCGTCTTGCTCAGTCAGCCGGGTTCGGGGCAGGGTTTTAACAGCGGCAACGACAGCTGGCCAGGCCTGTTCCGGAGCTACGGCTAGTGTGGGAGCTTTAATCAGCTGGGCAGAAGAGGCTGCTTGAGTGCTTGCGCAATTGGGTGATGCTGGGCAAGGGGCTAGTCTGGCTTGACCGCTATGCTGGGCTGGAGAGGGTTCGGGTTGATTGGCACAGCCGGTTAATAATATGGCCAATGCCAGGCTTGTCAGAATGTACTTCACTGTCCCGTCCTTAATATCGCTGCCTAAAGGCTGCTCGAAAACCTGATCTTGGTCTATGATAACACTACGATAATAAAAACCATTGCACATCAATAACATTGTAACCTGGGATAACGATTATGAAGCCAGTTGTACTGTTGATCAGTATTTTTTTTCTCCTGCAAGCCATCACTCTCCACGCACAAAAAAAAGAAGATTACCGGCAGCAAGATGGTATGGATATCCGTTACCTGCATGTCATGCTGGGCAAGCTCGATGCTGAAGACTCCTGGACCATCGAAGATGACAATGGCGATCAAGTCTCCGCCGATCGCGATGACCTTATCTATGGTGGGGTGGCGGCACAAATCGGTAAGGGTGATGGTATCTTTCAATACGGTTTTGAAAGTGGCGGTTTAATTTCGTTTAAAAATGATACCAGTTATTTTATCAAGTCTGACGGCGGCGCCACGGCTCGCCTCCGAGTCAAAAATGAATTGTGGATGCTGGATTTATCACTGGGTGGTTTTGTCAGCGTCAGACCCTGGTCCTGGCTTAGAGTCTATGCTTCCGCAGGCCCTTCAATAATGATTGGCTCAATGGCCATCGATGATGATGATGTCAGTGTGCAGCCCTTGGATGGTGGCAGTATTGCCGATATAGAATTTGAACCCAGCAGCCGGGAGACGGATGTTGATGTGGGTGTGTACGGCCGCGCAGGTATTGATATTATTTTGAACAATGGCTTTGTATTGGGCGTCAGTGCGCGCAAGGTAGATAGCGAAATGGATTTTGGTGATAACGGTATTATCGAGCTGGATGATACACAGTACTTTTTAACTTTGGGTCAGGCGTTTTAAGACAATAAGAGGCTTCAGGACACAACTAACGCTCATAGTAGGGTGGATTATAATCCACCGGTATAAGCTAACTCATTGCTGGTCTTGGTGGATTATAATCCACCCTGCGTAAAGTGTTTGCCCCGAACAGCAATGCGCCTGTGCGGTAAGACAGAGATGTTACTGTTGCAGGCCATGGTGCTTAACCCAGCGCCCGGATTTAAAGCGCCAGATAAATAAAGCATTTTTCACCAGGTAATCGCCAATCACTGAACCATAAATCCACACCACCGACCACTCCAGCCACATAAAAATAAATGCCAGACCAAAGCGCACCACAATCAAACCGGCTATAGCGGCATAGAGCGGGAATCGAGTATCACCTGCGCCACGCAGCGCTCCGCCCAAAGCCATATCAATTGCAATAAACGGTTGGGCCAAACAGAATACATAAATAAACAAGACCGTATTGTGAGCCACTTCTTTATCGTTTACCAACCAGAGTGATAAGGGGTTGGCAAACAGCACCATCACAATAGCCAGAGCTACCAAAATAATCACAGATTGCCGCATGGCGCGCCAACCAGCGGCTTGCGCTGCGGCAATATTGCCTGCGCCCAGTTGCTGGCCAACCAAAATAGAGCCGGCAATAGAAAACCCAAAACCGATTACCATAGACAGTGAAAGTAAGGTTACGCCGGTGCCGTAAGCGGCATAGGCGGCAGTGCCGTAATGGGCAACCACCCATAAAAACGCGAGAAAACCAACTTGCATAACCCCTTGCTCAAGCGCCGCCGGATACCCCAATTTCCATAACTGGGCCAGTTGTTTTTTTCGTTGCATGGCTTCGGTTTTTTGTGGGGTAAGTCGAAAGCGCCCTTTACGCCAATAAAAGAAAGCGATCATCACGCCGACTAAATTACCCAGGCCACTACCTACCGCGGTTCCGTCAACACCAAAGGCGGGTAAACCCAAACCACCATAGGTTAGCCAGTAGCCGAGGGTGACAATTAATAGATTAATAATGGCGGCGTAAAACATTGGGGTGCGGGCATCACCAGCGGCACGGAGAGACGCCGCCAAAATAATATAAGCGGCAATCGGTGTTAAAAATAAGGAGAACAGGCGTACATAAGTCACCGATGCTGCCGTGGCGGAAGGGGGTAGGCCAAAAATTGAAACCAGCGCTGGTGTAATTAATAGCATAACCGCCGTCATGGTCATCCCTATCAACAGGCTAACTACCAGCGATGTACTTAGCAGGGAGGCCGCTTGGTGTTTATCACCTGCCCCCCAGGCGCGGCTGACCAGTGCCAGTGTGCCAGCAGATAAACCAATCATTACAGCGTTAAAGATATTATAGAGTCTTGCGCCGGTGGTCACTGCTGCCAGAGCGTCGGGGCCTAAACCCGCGGCAATTTTAATCGTCGCCAGATTGGCAACTGTGACCATAAAAAATACGGCGCTGGAGGGGGCGGCCAGAGACCAGACTTCACGCCAGTCGCCTTTGCTGCTAACAGGAGAATTCGGGGGTTGCTTGGCTGTAAGTCTGTAGGCAAATTACCGGGCCATTAAAGGAGTTGCTTGTCATTCCCGCCGGGGCGGGAATGACGGGGTAAAACATTAGAACTTTTTGGTATCTTCCATCTGCTGATGTCCCATACGGGTATTCAGCATATCTTCAACACGCTCTTCACCAAACACATTGACCGCCAATTTATTCATGGGGTCGCGCTCATAACCTAAGCGGCGCACGGTATAGTCATATTTTTGCAAAGCATCGCGCTCTTCGGTGGGGACAGCCTTGGCTTCATCTAACCAATTCATCCAGCGGTCGAGCATCTTATAGGCATACTCTTCCAGAATGTCGATATTTTCATCATTCAGTTCAGCGGTAAGGCTCTGTGTCGATGGGTTGGTTAATGCGCGCATATAAGTACCGTGGCTAACATTCCACTGGAAGTTAGGGTGGCCACGCAGGGCAAGGTAATCATCATTGATCTCACCGTAATACTTATCTAAATAATCCATATCTGTCATCAGGTCACGACGAGGGGTAAAATCAAAATAGAAAAACAGCGAAGGCACGGTACCAAATACCATAATCCAGTGCGGTACATCGGTGTCCTGGCCTAGAAAGGCGGTAGCATTCATATCCAGAATAGACGCCTTGCGATTACCTAACCAGGAATTCACCAGCCAATTGCAGCCTTCATCGCCGGTCCATGCCTGCATGGAGCCTTCAAACTCACCGTTGGGTGATTGGTAGTATTCCTTGCCTTCACAGGAGGGGTGCAGTTCCAGTTCAGGAAAACGTGCCGCAATTTTATTTTTAATGTCGGTAAGAATGCTATAGCAGCGTTCCCAGTATTTAGTCACATCAACGTCCGGGTTTTCCGCCAGAAAGTCATGAATCGATTTAGTATCTGTAGCCATTGTTTTCTCCAGGGAGTGCGCCTCCCTTATGATCTAATAATTAAAGTGTTTTATTGTTAACGGCTGCGGTGGCGGGGGAGGAATGCCGCGACAGATTTTGCTAATCGGTTTGCTCATGGTTTTGTACCTTTTATAACAGCTGAGTCATAACAGCTTGTTTATAGACCAAAGTCGGCGAATTTATCTTCTTGTTTGGTAAAGCGAGAGAACATCATCCGCATACCAATTTTGCCACCAGTTAACCAGGCAATCTCGCCACCTGATTTTTTAAGATTTAAAATACCGTCTACCAAAAAAGGCGCAACAGTTTCGACTTTATCTGCCAGAATATTCATCACTTTACGTGACTTCTGGAAGCTTTCCATATCTTCATGGGCTTCACGAATAACGGCTTCAGTAATAATGATGCCGGGCCTAATGCCACCAATAAGCACATTGCTATCTTTAAACTCTTTCACCATGGCATCGGTTAAATAATTTAAGCCGCGTTTGGTGGTGCCATAAATACCCATACCAGCAAAATAACTGCCGTCAGAACCGCCGCCCAGCATATTAAAAATCTTACCGCTGTTAGCTGCTAACATGCCGCGACCTGCGACCTGACAGCCATTAATGGTACCCAGCACATTGGTGGTTACCATGTTTTTAACATCGGTATTGTTATATTCGATAATCTTATGCGTTGTGCAGGCAAGGCCGGCATTATTGATCCAGATATCCACCGAGCCAAACTCATTATAGGCTTTATCCCATAAGGCCTGAACCTGATCAATGTCGGAGACATCGCAGGGGTTGCCAATCACCTTTCCCGGTAATTTCCCGATGCGTTGTAGTGCATCGTCTATGGATGATTGGCTACGCCCTGCAATGGCGACATTGTGGCCACGCACGGCAAATTCCCGTGCCAGGCCAAAACCGATACCTTTTGTGCTGCCAGTAATTACAACATTACTCATGGCTTTATCTCTTATTGTTATCGAGTTAAAGGGGGCTTAGCCTTTAGCGTTTTCTACAACGGCAGCATTGGGGTCGTTATGTTTTACCGCATAACCTGTATCGTAAAACTTTTGTGCCGAAATTTTACGATTTGGCGCTTTAATCTGGTTCATAAAATCCAGGCGTTCAAGGCCTTCGGCTTCGCAGATAGCATCAAATACTTCTTTATTGGTATATGGCACATTGTCGTTATCGCAGACGTTATACAGGCCGGATAACTGATTCGTTAAGGCGTGGAAAATAGACTCAACCACATCTTCAAAGTGAATGGCATATAACGGTGCGTCTGGTCCGAAAATAGTTTTGCCGCCAAAATACTCATGGCTCATTTTAACCCGCTCAGGAAACGTCATATCGCCAGGGGCACCATACATATCCGGGTAGCGCAGTGCACAACCGCCGGACTTGGCCAGTACTTCCTGCTCCGCTTCCTGGTAGTATTTGGAAGAGGGCTCTTCATGGTTGGAGGTGGGGGTTTGTTCAGTAATCGGGTCGCTACCTTCGCCGCCATCACCGTAAGTCGAAAACGAAGAGCAAAAATAAATGGTGTCACAGGCTGCCGCAGCGCTGGCACAGCTTTTTACCAGTACGTCGTGGTAGTGAACATGGCGTTCTTCAATAGTACGCGTATTTTTAACATTGGGGGCAACGGTTACCACAATAGCATCACAGCCCTTGGCTGCGGCGACTACCTTCTCGGTATCTGCGCCGGTTAATACTGCCACTTCATCAGCGACTTTTTTCAGGTCTTCAACTTTACCCGGTGTGGTAGTGGTACCTACCACGGTGTGACCTTCAGCGCGTAAGCGGCCCGCCAGTGCTTTACCAACGTGACCCATACCCAGAATTAGAACTTTCATAGTTGCTCCATGTAGCGTGTGCTTTAAATTATTGTAAGTTACACCGATTATAACACCCAGTTGTACGTAAGCAGTGGCAGTAAAAGATCAGTTGCCAGAGTTTTTACAAGGGGGTAGTGCGCAGCATTTTCAGTAAAACGCGGTAAACATTGTCGCGGCGATAATTAAATCGGAATTCGGTTTCTTTTAAGTGCAAATAGAATGTGTGTTTATGGATACCATTAAACTGAACCATACGGCGCTTGGCAAAGCTCCAAAACGAATCTACGGCATTCATGGTGTTAGTCACCTGGCCGGTAAGTTCGTCGGTGCTGTTCATGCGGTATAGGCGGGTTTGATTGACATCCACCAAACCGTCATAGCCTTTCCAGCCCTCTGCATTAACCAGCTCAGGGAGAGTGGCGCCGTGACGTTGGTTATGGTGTAAAATACGGCGAGTACAGTTGGGGGCAAACTCGGTGTAAATCTTATCGTCGCGGCGATAAATGCCAAAAGCTACGTATTGATTAACCGGGTCCTGCGCTTCCTGGCTGTTTTTGCTGCTGACACCACTGACCGAAACACCTCTGGCCTCATCATCAGCGACAAAAGGGGACTCTTCTTCACACAGTGCCGTTACCCGGCCCCTGATCTTTAGAAAAATACTATTAATAGAACGTACACTGACCGCCGTTAGTTGGGCTGTCTCGGTAGCCGTTAAATCCATCGCAAAGCAGCGCAAAATTTGTCGAAATTTTGCTTCGCTTATCCGTGAATGCTTGTAATATCGGTTCTTGTTTTCGCTCATTACTATCGGCAATTGGCGGCTACGGCGACTGAAGAAAAGTCACTATAAACAGCGTTTAAAATATTTAATTGTTATAAAGAGATAACATTAGGCTATTCAATTGCTATAAAATACTATCAATATGTCATTTAAGTCAATAGAGCTTAGGATGATAATGTCGGGTAAAGTGTTGTTCTTCATTGCTTTTTAAATTTTATCTTATTGATTTTAAATAATAAATCATCTTTGTTGGTGCTAGTGTAAAGCCCTGAAAAGATGTCTCAAAAGCAGCAGTGCAGCGTCCCAAATGGGTAAAACTAATTATAATGATGGTGAAATTATGAACACAGGCGGTATGGCTAAAGTAGCAGCGGTGCAATTTGAAACCGGCACCGATGTTGATGAGAACCTGGCGACATGCCTGCGCATGATTGACCAAGCGGCTCTGCAGCAGCCCGATATTGTGGTACTGCCAGAATTTTGCAATCACCTGTCCTGGTATGACGACGATGACCATGCCTGGCGAGTCGCTGTGCCCGAAGGTGGAGAGTTCTTGGCCGCGGTGGCGGCCAGAGCGGCCCGGCACCAGTGCTATATCGTGATTAATGTTTCCTGTCAGCGCACGGCACCGGCTATCACGGTCACCTCATTTCTCTTCGGTCCGGATGGCAGCACAGTGTCTCAGTCCGATAAACAAACCCTGATGGGGCATGAGAATGATTACTTTGTCCGTGCCGATAGCGTAAGCCCCGTGGTAGTAACCCCTTTTGGCCAATTAGGTATATTCCCCTGCCGAGATGGTGTGACCTGTGAAACACCGCGAGGTCTGGCCTTACGTGGAGCACAATTATTCTGTGACTCGCTAAACTCTTTTGCTCTGGATGAGGCCTCCCTGCATATCCCGGCCAGAGCACCAGAAAATAAAGTCTTTCTGGTAGCAGCTAATAAAGTGGGGCCATTAATTCCTCGCCCATTATTAGAACCGGTATCAGAAGCCACTCGTATTCCGCTGAAATTTTTAATGGGTGCCGGCGAAAGCCAGATTGTAGCGCCTGATGGCAGCATACTTGCCAAAGGCCCATTAGATGAAGAGGCTGTTGTTATTGCTGAGATCAATCTGGCAGATAGCAATAGTAAATTGCGCCCCGATGGCACTGACTTATTCTTATCCCGTCGCCCCGAACTGTATAGCGATATCGTTAAAGCACCAGAAGGTGAATATTGCGGGCCAGCTGCTGAGACTGCTGAGGTTGCCATTATTAATCCTCAAGCTGACGGCGAAGCTGCCATTGCCGAAGTCATAGAGGCGATAGCGCTGTTAAATGACGACATACAGTTGGTCGTACTGCCCGAGCTATTCTGCTTTGCCAATGCTTTAGTCACCGACGTGGAACAGGCAGTCCAGCTTTCGGTATCGGCAATTGCGCAGCTACAACAGGCTTGTTCAGGGGCGCTGCATATTGCCACCACGCTGGTAGAACAACATGCCACCGGCACAGCCCATACTGGCCTGTTGATTAATAGCGAAGGTGTGGTTGCCCGGCAGCCACAGCTGCATAGTATTGCGCGGCATAGCTGGGCTACGCCCGGTGATCAACTACATACCGTCGATCTGTCCTGGGGCAAGGTTGCGATCATTACCGGTGACGATGCAGTTTATCCCGAGCTAATTAAAGTGGCCGCCTTGCGCGGGGTACATGCCATTATTGTGCCCTTTGACTTGCAGGAAGCCTGGGAAATAGAATTTGGTTTGCTGTCCCGTGCTGCCGAAAACCGACTTTGTGTGATTGCTGCCAGCCGACAGCGGCCGCAAGGGGGCGGGGTCATCTGTTCTCTGGAGCGAGACTTTACTATTTTGACCGAGTGGAAAGAGCGGGCCTTTGACGGCAATATCAACTACCCGATTATTACCCTGCAGGCTAAAGATACCATCGTCACGACAGCGACGATTCATCCCAATGCCGCTGCTAATAAAGTGATGTCTGCCAATACCGATTTACTGCAACAAAGACCATGGCAACTTAGCGGCAGACTGGTTGAGTAAAGCGGCGTTTCCCCCTACAGTAGCGCTCAAGACAAACCACTAACAAGTACAGCAAAGGTATTTTATGAAGGCGCGATGGATAACCGCACTGGCAAGACTCACTGTAGCGGCGGCAATAGTCAGTTTCAGCCCGCTGGCCACTGCTGATAGTTCTAACACGGATTATTCCAGTGCGGCTAATTACGCTAGAAGTAGTGAGAACGGTGTTGGCTCCGTCGCCTCTATTCATCCCCTGGCCACCCAGGCCGGTATAAATGCCTTGCAGCAGGGTGGCAACGCCATCGATGCCGCCGTCGCTGTCGCCCTGACTCTGGGTGTTGTCGACAACCATAATTCCGGTATTGGCAACGGTAACTTTGCCGTGATTCGCTATGCCGATGGGAATATAGAGGCGATTGACGGCCGTGAAATGGCGCCGCAAGCCGCCCACCGTGATATGTATCTTCGGGATGGCAAAGCCGAGCGTGCCCTTAGTCAAACCGGGGCACTGGCGGTAGGCGTTCCCGGTGCCTTGGTGGTCTATGACTATCTCCTTAACAGGGCGGGTAAACTTAGCTTAAAAGATGTGCTGCTCCCCGCCGCTGATATTGCCGAGCAGGGTTTTCCTTTAAGTGCCGTATCTCATGCGCGCATAAGCTCCAACGTTTCGGCTATTCAAATGTTTCCTGAGACCGCGGCCATTTTATTAGATGCTAAAGGCCAGCCCTGGCCCGCCGGTCATAACTTTGTGCAACAAGATCTGGCAAAAACCTACCGTGAATTGGCAGAGCAGGGCATTGATTATTTCTACCGTGGTGCCTTTACTAAAGCGCTGATTCAGTGGATGGAAGACAACGGCGGTATTCTTACCGCCGAAGATATGGCCAACTATAAAATGCTGATTCGTGAACCGGTAAAAAGCGATTATCGCGGCTATACCGTTTACGGTTTTCCGCCACCCAGTTCTGGTGGAGTGCATGTGGCTCAAATACTCAATATGTTAGAGCGCTACGATATTGCCGCCCTTAGCGAAGCCGACCGTTATCACCTGCTTGCTGAAGCCATGCGACTAGCCTTTGCCGATCGCGCCCACTTTTTAGGCGATCCGGATTTTGTGAAAGTCCCTAAAGGACTCATCGCAAAAAGCTATGCCGAGCAACTCAGCAATGGCATCAGTTTTAATAAAGCTGCCGTGGATATTAGTCATGGCAATCCGCCCAAAGCCGATATTGACTTTTTTGGCAAACACACCACCCATATTTCTACCGCTGATAAATGGGGTAATTGGGTTGCGATTACCACCACCTTAAATACCTCTTTCGGTTCTAAAGTGGTTATCCCCGGCACCGGAGTATTACTGAATAACCAAATGGATGATTTTTCCAGCCAGCCCGGCGTACCTAACGCTTTTGGTTTGGTTGGCAATGAAGCCAATAGCATTCAGCCGGGCAAACGTCCTCTTTCCAGTATGAGTCCGACTCTGGTTATGAAAGGCAACCAGCCTATTATAAGTATTGGTGCCGCGGGCGGCCCAACCATTATTACTCAGGTGCTACAGGGGATTGTGAATATGCTGGACTTGGGTATGACCGTTGAGCAGGCGCTGGCTACACCGCGAGTACATAACCAGTGGCTGCCACAGGTGACGATGACCGAAGAGATACTACCACAAGCCACCAGAGAGGCGTTGGAGCAACGCGGCCATAAAATTTATCTGCGGCCCTATAATGGCACTACTCAAGCTATCTATTCCAACGATGGCAAAGTGTTTGAGGCGGCGGCGGAGCCCAGAATTATTCAACAAAATAAAGCGGCAAAATCATTGTGACAACCATAAAGACAACACTAAAAGAGTATATAACCGGCCTGGCTCATGTGGGTCATATTGTTAGCGATATGGATGCGGCGATTAATAATTTTAAACGCGTCTATGGCGTCGATGACGACGATATTCGTATACCGCCCAACCCCGAAGGTATGGAAGTGATGACAAATTTCGCTTTTATTACGGTGGGCAGTACCGAGTTTGAATTAGTTGAACCGGTGTCAGCGTATTTTAAAGATATCCTGTTGCCGATGCCGTCAGGTATGGCCGGTATTAACCATGTTGCCTATTTGGTAGATGATATTGATGGTGCTGTTGCTGTATTGGAAAAAAACGGCATTCAACCCGGCCATGTCACCCCGGGCGGCGTCGTCGATTTTGGTGAGAAAAAACTCTGCTATCTCGACCCTGAAACCACCGGGGGTTTAGTGATTGAACTGATAGAGATTAACCAGCCATGAGTATCATTAGCCGAGACAATCTGGCAGAAGAAGTCGCTATCGAATATCGCTGGTGGTGGGGGCTGCTTGGTTGCGCTGCATTAATCGGTGTGGTGATGCTGGCTGGCCCCTATAGTGCGCATATTGAATTTTTGCCCGATCAGGGGGCGAGTTGGTATTACTGGAAACTGCCGGAAGCTAGCCTGCCTGCGCAGCTAACTTCCTGGGTGGGTTACCTCTGTCACCAGTTAAGTATGTGGGCCATAATTTATTATGCTGTACAAGCCAAGCCCAACTACAGCAAAAAACTGCACCGCTTTAATGTACTGGCTCTGGCGGTCAACGCGGTCTTTGTGGTATTGCATATTGTACAAACTAAAATATTCTATGACGGTCTTGCGCAAGATACCTCGATATTTAGCTCCTTTGGCTCTGTTGTTGTGATGTTATTTATGATCTTTATTATGGAGAATAAGCGCCGGGGTTTATTCTTTGGTAAAAAAGTCTCCTTTCTGTTTAGTGTCGGCGACAACCTAAAACGCTACCACGGCTATTATTTTTCCTGGGCTATTATCTATACCTTTTGGTACCACCCTATTGAAATCACAATCGGTCATTTGGCGGGTACTTTCTACACCATTATGTTGATGTTGCAGGGCAGTTTGTTTTTTACTCGCTCCCATACCAACCGCTGGTGGACGGTTTCCTTAGAGACCTTGTTTTCCGTGCACGGTGCCTTGGTGGCTTATTTTATGAGTAAAACAGGAGCCAGTGCCAGTATGTTCCTGTTAACCGGTTTAGGCGCGTTTACTATAACCCAAATGTACGGCATTCCCCTGACAAGCTTGCAGCGGCGCTTGATTTTGGTATTTACGCTGGCAGCCTTTGTGGTGTTTGGTTTTCTGGAGGCGGCAGAGGCCCAGCGTTTGCCGATAGTCGTAGGCGTGCGTTATGTGGGTATTTTTATTTTGGCGCTATTATTGATGTTATTAACCCAAGTCTTTCTCTGGTTTAACCGACGCAAAAAAGTCACTTTATAAAGAGTGCATAAAGGTAGAGGTATAGAAAATTCATGATTATTGGCGAATTAATGACAGAAATTGTAGCAGGTGTTTCACCCGCTGATCGTCTGGCTGATGCCGTCGCTATTATGTGTGAGAAAAAATGTTCCTGCGTGCTGGTCAGTGAGAGTGGGTTTCCTAAAGGGATTATCACCGAGCGAGATATTGTCAGGATTTTTTCTGACACCTTGGTTAGCCAGAAAATCAGCAATGCTACCGTTGCCCAGGTTATGAGCAAAGACCCTGTCTGTGTGCAACAGACCACCTCTTTATATGATGCGCTGGTTTTAGCCCGTAGCCGCAAGTTGCGCCACCTCTTAGTAATTAACGAACATGAACAGTTGGTAGGTTTGGTAACCCAAACCGATATGGTTGATGCCTATGTGCACCTGATTGAACGTCAAAGCCAATTGGAAACCGAAAACCATGAGTTGCATTTACTCTCTAATGAAGATGCTCTGATGAAAATTGGTAATCGGCGGGCCATGGAAGTGGAATTAAATTTTACTGAAGCTTCTGCCAGACGGTATAAAAAAGGCTATGCGGTAGCGCTGATGGATGTCGATTTTTTTAAAAAATATAATGATTATTACGGTCACCAACGAGGGGATAATGCCCTGCGAGCCTTGGCCGATGTGATCAAAGAAAGTATGCGTGTTAGTGATAGGGCCTACCGTTACGGAGGCGAAGAGATTTTATTATTAATGCCTGAGACCAATGCCGAAGATGCTATTGTTGCTTCTGAACGGGTCAGGGCTGCGGTTGAGGCTATGGCCTTGCCCCATAGTGAAAGCCCGTTTAAGTGCCTGACTATTAGTGTGGGAGTGGCAGCCAGTTGTGACCAAAGCTGGCAGCAGTTGCTAGAGTTGGCGGACCAAGCCCTATACGATGCTAAAAATAGTGGCCGCAATAAAGTGGTGGTCAGCCCGCAATGAAAACAATAACCGTCTATGGATTTCGTGGCTCACCCTATGTTGAAAAGGTGATCGCTGCTCTGGATTACAAAGGTCTGGCCTGGTCTATAGAAATGATGAAGACCCCGGCAGCCATTAAACGCAAAAGCCCAATCACGCAAAAAATGCCCGCCATTGATATAGCCGGTGTTATGCATTATGACTCTACGTTTATCCTGCGTGAGTTGGAAATACTGCAAGCAGAGCCTGCACTGTGGTCAAGCGATCCCGTTGTGGCAGCGCAGCAGCGGCAGTTGGAAGACTGGTGTGATGAATCCTTATATTGGTACATTATGGCCATGCGTTGGCAGCGTGACAATGCGGATAAAGCGATTGCGCAAATCACTTCTGCGATGCCGGCAGCTCTTGGTTTTATTTTGGGAAAAATAATAAAGAAGAAATTAGCCAGCAGTACAATAGCTCAGGGTTTGGGGCGTCTACCCCAGTCTGTATTGATCGAAGAAACTGCCCGGCAACTGCAAGACCTGTCGCTTATTTTGGGCGACTCACCCTATTTTTATGCCAGGCAAGCCAGTGCTGCGGATTTTGCCGTCTATGGTCAAATAGGGTTTGGTTTAACCGGCACCACGCCGGCCTTTGAGGCCGCCTATGCCGAGCATCAGAATCTTCAGGATTTTTATAGTCGGATTAAGCAGCTATTAAATAAAAGCTCCGTTATTCTTTAACCGGTCGCTTATTCAGTTTTCTTTGCAGGGTTCTACGGTGCATTCCCAACGCTCTGGCCGTAGCAGAAATATTACCATCCTGTTCCGCTAATACCTTTTGAATATGCTCCCACTCCAGCCGATCCACTGAAGGGCGCTGCTCTGGAATGCTGGCCGCCGCATCCCCCTCAATATTGGCAAAGGCGGCAAGAATTTCATCGGTATTAGCCGGTTTACATAAATAATTAACCGCCCCCAACTTGACGGCTTCCACCGCAGTGGCAACACTGGAGTAACCCGTTAACATCACAATATCCATGGCCGGTTGCTGTTCTTTTAGGCTGGGGATTAAGGTTAAGCCGGAAGGGCCTTCCATTTTTAAATCAATAATCGCTTTGCTAAAGGTTTCTTGCTGGGCCAGTTCTAAGGCCTGCGACGCATTTTGGGCGCATGCCGTTTCCAGTCCGCGGCGATGTAAAGCGCGGGCCAGTACCTGGGTAAAAGCTTCGTCATCATCGACCAGTAAAAAGCGTTCCATAACTACCTGCTCTGCAATGGATTGACGGGGAGTTTAATAGTGGCCAGTGTACCGCCCTCTGGATGGTTGTGCAGAGTAATACTGCCGTTATAGCGGTTAATTGTGGCATGGCTAAGAAATAGGCCCAAGCCCAGTCCTTTGCCCTTGGTGCTAATAAAGGGCTTGCCTAGTTGTTCGGCTACATCGGGATCAATCCCTTCACCATGGTCGCGAATCATTACCGTTAATTCATGGTTATTACCATCAACGGTGACTTCGATATTATCTGGTTTGGCATCGGCGGCATTATTTAATAAATTATTAATGGCCTGGTCCAGGGTGGTATCCACTTCCAGTGTTAATTGGTAGCAAGCCTTTGTGGCTGAAAACTGATAATGGGCGTCGGGTCGCAAGACCTGCCAGTGGTTTAATAGCTGGCTTATATAGTCGGCTAACACAACGGACTGGCGTCGACCGTGGTTGTGCGCTTCGGCGGTAGAGACCAAGCCCTGCAAGATCCTTTTACAACTGGTCAGTTGTGTATTGAGCAGTGATAAATCCTGGCCTAAATCTTTTTGCTGCTGATAATCCTGTTGTAGCTCTTCAACTAACACAGTCATGGTGGCCAGTGGTGTCCCAAGTTCATGGGCCGTGCCTGCGGCAAGGGTAGCAACCGCCAGAATCTGTTCATCGCGCAAATCGTTCTCTCGGTTGGCCGCCTGAGAAATGTCCTGCTGACGCAGGGCGTTGGCCATCTTGACGACAAAATAGGTAATCAAACCGGTACTTAAGGCGAAGGTAATCCACATGCCCACAATATGTGCGTTTAAGGCATTGCCATGTTGGCTATGGTCCATCGCCGGTTGTAAAAATGGCAGTGGCTTATAAAAAAACAATAGCAGGGTATATGCACTTAACGAGAGTCCGGCCACCACCCAGGTAAAGCGCCAGGGCAATACCGCTGCGGAAATGGTTAGAGGTACCAAATAATAAGAAACAAACGGATTGCTGGCGCCGCCGCTAAAATACAGTAGCAAGGTAAAGCTTCCCATATCCACCAGCAATTGGAAAAAATACTCAATATCCGTTACTGGCCAGGGCTGCTGTAAGCGCCAGTAAGTCAGCATATTGACCAGTGACATAAAGGCCAAAATACTTAAATGGGCCGTATCAAGCAGTGGGGGAGCGGGGCCCAGATAAATATAAATCAGTGCTGTTAATAGCGCGAAAATCAAAATCAGGCGAATAATAGCCAGACGCCTGAGGTTGGCTATTGAGGCCGTAAGTTGCAGTGATGGGGTTGGCATAGTGAGCGCTATGGTATGTGTTGTCGATATGACCGGGAGTATAGCGCAATGAGAGGGGCGAGGGGCACTGTTCTTCTGCGGTTAAATGCCGCAGTGCTGGTGCTACCAGTGGTGAGGTTTTATGCACGAATTACCACTGGATTTTGTCGATCCGGGGATATGCCCTGTGGCTGGCATACCGAGCTCATTAACGGTGAAACTGTGCGATTTGATGACAAGAAATGTTCCCAAGACTATCGCTGCTATGCGGATTTTTCGGTTAATTATTTAAGCTAATACTCAATTAATGTAAATATAATCCACAGGGAAATATAGTGTTTTGCCTTTAGCAAAACACATGTTATAACTCTCGGCAGGAAACGAAAATCACAAAAAGGACTTTATCATGGCATTGGTGTTAACCCGTAAAGAAAATCAATCGATCACGTTTACTACCGAGTCTGGTGAAATTATCCAACTGGCTGTCTCTCGCCTTTGTCGTGGCCAGGTGTCGCTATGTATTGATGCACCCAAGGCCGTACGTATAGTCAGAACCGAGTTGCTTCAGAAGGGTTTAGCCAATAACAATAAAGAGAAGCAACACTCACCGCTAAGTTAACGGCGGCCTATAGGGCTGATCTTTGATTGGCGGCTTGCGGTACTGACGGCGGTGTTGGTTTATGTCCATGTATTATGGCTGCCATCACAATAAGGGGGCTTTTTAGTCTGTTTGCAGCCACACATAATCTGTTTTTTATTTTTCAGCGCGTCATATTTTACCGGCGTAAAACTGCTGTCTTTATGTGAACCATCACATAGAGGTTGAGTTTTGCTTAGGCCGCAGGAACACCAGTAATAGGTTTTACCTTCTTCCAGGTTGACCATAAATGGGCTGTCGGCTGCTCGGGTTGGCTTGCTCATAGAGAACTCCTTAATCAGTTGCAAATAGTCTGTTGACCCTGTTTATACCATTAGAAGCAAAGTTTGGATTACTAAGAGGCTTGGTTTTTTGTGCTTGTCTGGCGGCACTATTTCGCTGGGTTACTTAAGCTGGCTGTCCCGCTTGTTATGAAACCCATACTCCTATTTGTCGTCAAAAATGTTAAATTTTTCTGACAGTTTTGCTCTGGTTATTTTGCGGCTTTTTGGTAACGATAGCTGCTCTTTTTGGCTGGGGTAGTGACTGTCGAATCTTGTGGTGTTTTCCCGTTGAAGATTGACCGTATGGGAAAGCTAAATAAGGCTCAGGCGCTATGCTGTGTTTAACTCGGTATCAGGAGTAAAAGATGATTAGTTATTCAATCATACGCAACGAGCTTACAACGGGGGACCTGGTTCTGTTCTCTGGCAAAGGTGCATTTAGTGACATTATTAAATACGGCACCATCAATAAATTCTCCCATATTGGCATGGTGATGCGCATTCCAGAGTATGACTTTCTGGCAATTTGGGAATGTACCCCCTTAACTAATGTCACTGATTTAGATGCTAATCTGCCGCGCAAGGCCGTGCAGTTGGTGCCGCTGAGTGACCGGGTGCAAAAATACAGCGGTGATATTGCAATACGGCAATTAAAGGGAGCCTCTTTAGCCACAGGGGCCTTATTAAAGTTGATGGACCTGCGCAAGCAACTGCGTGGTCAGAGCTATGACCGAGACAAGGTACAGCTATTGCAATCCGCCGCCGATGGCCCCTTTGGTCATAATAATGAGGACCTGTCTTCGATATTTTGTAGTGAGCTGGTGGCTGAGGCCTACCAGTGTCTGGGTTTGTTGGCCGATGACAAGCCCGCTAACGAATATACTCCTGCGGACTTTACCGAGCGGAATATGCGGCGGCTCTGCGGTGATTTTTTCCTCTCTGATGCGGTGCTGGTTAAGGACGATTAGGCCTCAGCCATCCCGGCCATACCCGAAACAGGGCTGGCAGTGGCTTGATTCAGGGCCATCTGCCAGTCACTGGCATCAATATCCAGCTTTTCAGTGCTTATGTAACAAATAACACTCAAATTCTGTCTGGAGAACAGGTAAAATGGCGCGCCTTTTGGAATGCCTCCATTGGGGTATCCAGCCATCCAGCACAGAGTAGGTTTTAGACGTGAGTGACAGTAATTTTGCCCAGGAAGTGAAGCAGCGACGCACTTTTGCGATTATCTCGCACCCGGATGCCGGTAAAACCACCATTACCGAGAAGCTGCTGCTATTGGGTCAGTTGATTCAGGTCGCCGGTACCGTTAAGGGCAAAAAATCCGATCGCCACGCGACTTCCGACTGGATGGGTATGGAGCAGGAGCGGGGTATCTCTGTCACCTCATCAGTCATGCAGTTCCCCTATAAAGACCGCACCGTCAATCTACTCGATACACCGGGGCACGAGGATTTCTCTGAGGATACCTATCGCACCCTAACCGCGGTGGATTCTGCCCTTATGGTGGTCGACGGCGCCAAGGGTGTCGAGGCCAGAACCATTAAATTAATGGAGGTGTGTCGTCTGCGGGATACCCCCATCCTTAGTTTTGTGAATAAGATGGACCGTGATATTCGCGACCCGATTGACCTGTTAGATGAAATTGAAGAGGTGCTATCGATACAGGGTGCGCCCATCAATTGGCCCATTGGTATGGGTAAAGAGTTTAAGGGGGTTTATAACCTCTATACCGATATTATCCATGTGTTTAAGCAAGGCCAGAGCAATGTGATTGCCGATGATATTCAAATACAAGGCCTTGACAGTGATGACGCCAAAGCCCTGTTAGGTGTTTACTACGATGACTTTGTTGACGAGATTGAGTTGGTACGCGGTGCCAGTCATGAGTTTGATTTAGACGCCTATTTGGCTGGTCAGTTAACCCCGGTCTTTTTTGGTACCGCCTTATCGAATTTTGGTGTGCGGGAAATGCTTGATGGTTTTGTTGAATGGGCACCTTCACCACTGGCAAGAAATACAGCCAGCCGCGAAGTGGCCGCCACCGAAGAAAAGTTTAGCGGCTTTGTGTTTAAAATTCAGGCCAATATGGACCCTAAACACCGCGACCGTATTGCCTTTATGCGTATTTGTTCCGGCACCTATAGCAAGGGCATGAAAATGAAGCATGTGCGTATTGCTAAAGATGTCAAAATCGCCGATGCGGTAACGTTTAAAGCCGGTGAGCGTGAGGCGGTAGAAGAAGCCCGTTCCGGTGATATTATCGGTTTGCATAATCACGGCACTATTCAAATAGGCGATACGTTTTCTGAAGGTGAAGAATTAAAGTACACCGGCATCCCGCACTTTGCGCCGGAGATGTTTCGTTTAATCCGCTTAAAAGATCCGCTAAAAGCCAAGGCCTTGCAAAAAGGTTTGCAGCAGCTATCGGAAGAGGGCTCGACTCAGGTGTTTATGCCGGTCAGTAATTCCAATTTAATTGTCGGTGCGGTGGGGCAGTTACAATATGAAGTGGTCGCCTATCGTTTAAAAGACGAGTATAAGGTTGAAGCAATCTATGAGCCGGTCAGCGTCTATACCGCCCGCTGGATAGAGTGTGATGATACTAAGATGCTTGAAGAGTTTAAAAAGAAGGCGGCGGACAATATTGCCATTGATGGCGGCGGCCACCTGACCTATCTGGCCCCCACCCGAGTTAATCTACAATTAATGGAAGAGCGCTGGCCAGATGTGAAGTTCCTCGCCACCCGAGAGCACTAATGAGCAGCCCCCAGTCGCCGTTTTATGATTTAGGTTTGCCCATGTGGTCAAACCGGCAGTGGATAGGCAGTTTATTTCCGGCGGGGGCTAACAGTAAAAATTTCTTACAACATTATTCTTCGGTATTTAATAGCGTTGAAGGCAATACCACTTTTTATGCGCTGCCCAGCGAAAGTACGGTAGCCAGTTGGCAGGCTCAAGCCCAGCCGGGCTTTCGATTTTGCTTTAAGCTACCTAGAAAAATCACCCATGAAAATTATCTGCGTTACTGCGGTGTAGAACTATCGGAGTTTCTTAAACGCTTGGAGCCTTTGGGTGAGGCGCTGGGCGCTTTTATGATCCAGCTTCCCGATAGCTTTGCCCCTGAGCAATTACCCGATCTGGAAAGCTTTCTTAAAGAGTTGCCCAGCGATTATCGTTTTTCGGTAGAGGTCAGACATCGTGATTTTTTTAATCGTGGTGATGAAGAAAAAGCGCTAAACCAAATTCTCAATCAATACCAGATCGACAGGGTTTGCTTTGATAGCCGTGCTTTGTTTAGTCGCCCGGCCATCACCGAGCAGGAAAAAGACGCTCATCGCAAAAAACCCCGCTTGCCGGTCCATGCGATTCCCACCGCCACCCACCCCATTATCCGGTTTATTGGTGGCGCAGATTTCCATCATAACCAGCAATACTTGCTGCCCTGGGTCAATAAAATTTCTCAGTGGCAGCAGCAGGGTATTAAGCCGACGCTGTTTATCCATACGCCGGATAATCTGGGTGCGCCAGAACAAGCCGCTATGTTTCATCAATTATTGAGTGAATTACCGGGTTGGCAGCCCTTGGCTAAAACAATAAAAGATGAAACTCAGTTGGCGATCTTTTAAGATAGAGCCTCTTTCTTCGCGCCTTAAACTGTGTGATAAATCGACGAGTGAAAATTCCATGAAACTAGGCATTTTAAAAACCGATGATGTGCGCCCCGAATGGGTCGATGAGTTTGGTGAATACCCGGATATGTTTGCGACCTTGTTACGGGGGGTAGATCCATCGTTAGAGATCAGCACTTATGAAGTTCAACAGGGGCAATACCCTGCGGATATCGATGAGGTCGATGCTTATTTGATGACCGGCAGTAAGTCCAGTGTCTATGACGATAAAGAGTGGATTCATCACTTGGCAGAGTTTGTACGCAGTCTGGATAAAGCGAATAAAAAACTGGTGGGTATTTGCTTTGGGCACCAGATGATTGCCCATGCCCTTGGGGGTAAAACAGAAAAATCCGACAAAGGTTGGGGCGTTGCCCGCCATACTGCCAAGCTGACCGATAAGGCCGGTGACTATGCCCAGAGCGGTACACCCTTCAGTATTTTGGTCAGTCATCAGGATCAGGTAACCGAGCCTGCTAAAGGTGCCGAGGTATTGGCTGCCAGTGATTTTTGCCCGGTGGCGATGTGCCAGTTGGGTGATCATATGCTGAGTTTTCAAGGCCACCCGGAATTTATGCCCGCCTATTCGCAGCAGTTGCTGGATTTGCGCCGGGATATCTATGGTGAGGATGTATATCAGCAGGGGGTTCAGTCGTTATCCCAACCATTGGATCAGGCTATGGTGGCGGGCTGGATTATTGATTTTCTGCGTGATTGAAATCCGCCTATGCGCCTCGATAAATATTTAACTTCCGTCACCGATCTCTCCCGGGCCGAATCCAAGCGAATACTTAAGTCTAGCGTGGTGACGGTAGATGGTGTTCGAGTCACTGACCCAAAAACGCATATTGCCGAACAGGCTGAGGTGGCTATTGATGGCGACCTGTTACGCACCGCTACGGCTCGCTATTTTATGCTGCATAAACCTCTGGGCTATGTTTCCGCGACAAAAGACCGGGAACACTTAACCGTGTTGGAATTGCTGGATGAAGATAATCTCGACCAGTTACATATCGCCGGGCGTCTGGATATTGATACCACAGGCTTGGTGCTATTAACGGATGATGGCCAGTGGTCACACCGTGTCACTTCGCCAAAGCGGGATTGTTATAAAACCTATTTGCTAGAAACCGCAGACCCTATTACCGATGAAGCCGTGGAAAAAATTGAGCAGGGTATTCATTTAGATAATGAAAAACGCCCGACCAAGCCCGCAGCGATGGAGCTTGTTGATGTGCAGACAGCAAGGCTAACCATCAGTGAAGGAAAATATCACCAGGTCAAGCGAATGCTGGCGGCGGTCGGTAATAAAGTAGAGATGTTACACCGTGAGCGCATTGGGGATATTGTTCTGGATGAAGATCTGCTGCCTGGCGAATATCGCGAACTGACCGAGACTGAGGTGGCCAGTATATGAAAGATCTGGCCTGGCAATTATTACACACTGTATTGAATACTCATGGTGGTGGGCCTGCGCTATGGCTAGTCGATGAAAATATCAGTGCGCAGGATATTGCTGCTGTTAAGGTGGTGGATACTCTACAGGCGGTCACCAATCGTTATGATGTTTATCAGGCGCTTCAGGCCAAGGGCTTTAATGCCCGCTTATCGGATTATGATTTTTCAGAGTTTGAAGCTCGCTCTTTTTCGGCTATCTACTACCGTGTCTCTAAAGAAAAAGCCGTTGTTCATCATATTATTAATGCCGCTGCCCGTTACTTAAAGCCCTTGGGTGAATTATATTTGGCAGGCTATAAAAACGAAGGTATTAAAACCTATAGCGATAAAGCCGCTAACTTATTAGCCAATCCAGCGGAAAAACATCGTGGTAGCCGAAGCACGCTATTGGCAACGATTGTTTGCGCCGATGTTGATCAGAAAGCTTTTTCTGTGAATCGTCTGGATGATAAGCACTATACCGACTTTGCTACGATTAACGCAGGTGAACTAGAGCTGGTGACTAAGCCAGGTGTGTTTGGCTGGCAAAAAATCGATCAGGGCAGTGCGTTTTTAATCGACTACCTTAAAGACCATATGGCAAGCCTGCCACAGCCTGAGTCGGTTGTTGATTTAGGTTGTGGTTATGGTTATTTATCCGTGATGGCCAGTCAGTTTTTGCCCGCCAGATATGTGGCAACGGATAATAATATAACGGCGGTTAATAGCTGTGCCCAAAATTTTTCCCAGCACCATATTGATGGTGAAGTGCTTATCGATAATTGCGCCCAAAGCATCAATACTAAAGCTGACTTAGTCCTATGCAACCCGCCTTTTCATCAGGGCTTTGATATTGATAGTGATTTAACCCTGCGTTTTTTACAGTCTTGTAAGCGTTTGCTCAATGCAAAGGGTGTGGGCTTGTTTGTGGTCAATGGTTTTATTCCATTGGAAAAGAAAGCGGCGCCGTTATTTTCCAGGGTAGAAGTGGTAGCGTCTAATCGCAGTTTTAAATTGGTATTACTTAGCTTGTAACTTCGTTAGCGCGCTTTTTAATCAGGTCGGTATCGTGGTAGATCGCGGTCTGGTTTCTGCCCGCAGCTTTAGCCAGGTAAAGAGCTTTATCGGCCTGTTCAATTAATTCATCTTTGCCAATTTCGGAATGATTGCGGCTGATACCAATACCAACACACATGGTGAGTTCTTCGCTGACGGTGGAGAGTTGATGCGGTATGGCTTTTTCTTTAATCAATGAGTGAATACGTTGAGCGATAATTTCGGCGCCCTCGATTTCGGTATTGGGTAGCAGCACGGCAAATTCTTCACCGCCATAGCGGGCCGCCAGGTCGGTTTTTCGGTTGGTGGCAGAGCGCAGTACTTCGGCTACCGCCTGGATGGCTTCATCGCCCTGTTGGTGGCCATAGTGGTCATTGTATTGTTTAAAGAAATCAATATCACACATCAGCAGTACCAGTGGGTATTTTTCCCGCTCGCTGATTTCCCAGTAGCTATTTAAGGTTTGGTCAAAGCGGCGACGGTTGGCCAGACCGGTTAAACCATCCTCTATCGATAGACGGTGTAATTTCTCGGATTGTTTTTCCAATTCATCTTGCTGTACTTCAATAAACTGAATCAATAAGTCACATTCATTACCCAGATCACCCACTTCGTCATTGCCCCGGTAATTTAAGCGGGCGGAGTAGTCGCCGGTGCTGCGAATATGAAATAGGTGTTTGCCAATTTTAAGAATCGGTTTTACCAGTACTCGGTTGAGGGTAATAATAATGATCATCCAGGAAACCATCATTACCGCCAGTGCAGTGAGAATAGGTTTGCCGATCAGGCTATCGTTAAAGGCGCGTTCATCCAATTGGACTGACAGGGTAAGTATGGGGTCGTCAAAGATATCCCGCAGATACCAGTCCATACGATTATTGTTGTCGCGATATTGCCAGGACAGGTTTTTACCCTTGAGTTGCTGGTTTTCGCCCGGGGTCAGGGTGGCAAAAGAGAAGTCCATTTTAACGATGTCCTGCACTTCTTCAGCGATAGACTGATCAACATGACGGCCGAATAATAAGCTGCCGCGAGATTCTCCGGTTTCATCACTCTTAAGCACACTATAGGAAGAGAAAATCAGCGGGCCCTTGGTGGTGTTGACGATACCGCTATTGGATAAGGGGGCGCCTGGCCGAGTGCGATAAGGGTCGGCAAAATAGGGCCTTAATTCTTCGGGGTTATAGGCGTCAGGGGGGAAAAAGCGTTCAGCGGCAAGGTCCACATAGCCATACCAAACAATATTGCCGTCTCGGTCAGCCAGTATGGCAACATCAAAATCATGTCGGAGAAAGTTATCGATACCCAGATTGCTGGCAATATATTGCTCACTGGGATTGGCGAGAAATTCAAAGGTGTCATCCCAGACGCCATAGTCATAGGCGAGGGTATTGATCACATTTCTCACCATATCGAAGCCAATAGCCACCCGCTGGACATCTTTGCGGTCAGCTTTGGCTTCCAGCTCTACCAGCTCCGGGTAGACGAAGGTGCGCTGTATATAGATCGCTGAGCTAAAGCTCATGGCCGTGATCACCAGCAACAGCAGCAGTGTTTTAGTCGGTAACTTCATGTTAGGACATTGTTGATTATTTTGACTGCAGTATAGTCAAAAAGTAGACAATGTCCTCCCCGATAGCGGCCTTCTATCAAAGCAGGGGTTTAGCTGGCCAGAGCGGCTTTAATGGCGCTATCGATTTTTTCCGGTTTGGTGGCCGGAGCGAAGCGTTGCAGTACTTTGCCCTCTTTATTAACCAGAAACTTGGTGAAATTCCATTTGATCTTTTGTGAGCCCAAAATACCGGGCGCTTCGCTCTTCAGGTGTTGAAATAAAGGGTCAGTGCCGGGGCCGTTAACATCGATTTTGGCGTGCATGGGGAAGCTGACACCATAGTTAAGCTGGCAGAACTCCTGGATTTCATCATTGCTGCCGGGGTCTTGCTGGCCAAATTGGTTACAGGGGAAGCCTAATATTTCCAGGCCCTGGTCTTTATATTCCTGATAGAGCTTCTCCAGCCCTTCAAATTGCGGCGTCAGGCCGCATTTGCTGGCGGTGTTGACGATGAGCAGTACCTTGCCCTGATAATCCGCCAGGGTTTTCTTTTGACCGTTCATTGTTTCGGCTTCAAAGTCGTGGGTTGAGGTCATGGGCTGGTCTCCGTCAAATGGGTTGTTTTATTGTTTAGGTCCATCATACGCTAAAAGGGGCCTGTCTGGATGACTGGCAGCGATTGGCTTTGTTGTTTGGCCTCAGAATGGTGTAATCCGTCACTGATTAGTTTACAGATAACCTGAGTAGTACTACGCTGTGTCTAAGTAAATAGCTAAAAAGTATTAGGTGTAAATAAAAAGTTCCTATGGGCTTATTACATAACAAAAGCAAAGCTGTTGGAATCTCCACAATCAGAAGGCTGCTGGCTACGAGTGTGCTATTGGCTGCAAGTTCGCACTCCTTTGGCGATAAACACGATGACCTGTTCGACTTGTCCTTAGAGTCCTTGTCAGAGATCTCAGTTGCCTCCCTGTTTTTGGAAAGCGAACAGTATGTTGGCTCTTCCGTGTCTTCCATTAGTGAGAAGGAATGGCGGCAACAAGGCGCTGAAAAGACCTTTGAGGCGATTGAGCACTTTCCCGGTATTTATCTGAGTGAGCATATCAACGGCATGGTGACCCCTTCGTTCCGCGGTCATACACGCCCCGATCAATACAATAGCTTTCTGGTCTTGCTGGATGGCATTCCACTGAATAATTACAGCAGTGCTTCGGCCACCTATGGCACGCCCAACTTTGCATTAGGCAATCTGGAGCGTATTGAAGTTATCCGGGGCCCCGGTTCTGCCTTATATGGTGCCGATGCTTTCCATGGTGTTGTCTCCTTGAATAGCTGGGATAGTGAGCAGGATGTTGCCGAGTTGAGAACCGAGTTTGGCCAATATGGTTTGGCCAAGATAAGTGCTCGTGCTCGCTACGGTGTGACAGAGGATATTCAATTTACCAGTATCGTGTCCTACGATACGGTGGATGACCTTGAGATTGAGGATACTTTTACCCTGGGCGGTGCGCCGGTCAAGTCGGAGATAACTGGCGGCTATGACAACCTGACCACTACTCAAAAACTGTCTATTCACGATGTCGATATTGCCTTTTATTACTCTGAGCATGAAGTGGAAGATAGTTGGGGTACCGGTGAGGCCGGTGGCTTCCCCAATGGTCATCATACTGATGGTTCGTCAACTATGACGGCATTAAGCGCCTCCTACGAGTTTCCTCTGGCGAACAACTGGTCGCTGGATAGCAAAGTCTTTTATATTGAGGATGAGTTATTTGGCTCCTTTGGCCTGGCCAATGTGGGTGGGCCACCAATGGCTCCCACATTTGATTGGGATAGCGAAGATAAGCGCCGGGGTATTGCTCTGGTAGCGAAAAAGCCCATGGATAATCAGCAGACACAGGTCTTGTTTGGCTATAACTATGACCATATGGAAGTGGAAAAATTTTCCGCCGCCTTGCAGGATAGCCCGCCTTCAGTTGAGGGTGTGGATAGAGAATTAAATGGTGTTATGGGTCAGGTGGACCAGCGTTTGTTTGAGGGACAGCTACAGTTAATCCTCGGTGCGCGCTTTGATCATTACAGCGATTTTGGTGATAACTTTGCTCCCCGATTATCGGTGATCTATCACCCCAGCCGGGATAGTGCGCTGAAATTTTTATATGGCGAGGCATTCCGTGCGCCCTCGGTCAATGAGCAGATTGATAACGGTATTGTGAAGGGCGGTGGTGCGGCACTGGACCCGGAAGAAGTGAATACTTACGAAATTATCTGGATGTCTCAAGGTAAGAATTGGCGCTATAGCGTCAATACCTATTTGTCTGAGGTAACGGGCACGATTGATATTGGTATTTCATCGGACCCCGGCTTTTTTCTGGAGTACGGCAATAATACAGACTCAGAATCTTACGGTATTGAGTTGGAAGGGATGCGCCGTATTAATAACTGGTTTTTCTCGGGCAATATCGCCTATAACCAGACTAAGCAGGTTGAACCCAGTGAGATCCGTGATCACAACCCGGCCTATCCGGATGTGATTGCTAATATGGAGATCAAGTACCAGACTGACAATCAGGTGACCTATGCTCTTAACCATATTATTCAAAATGGCCGTCGCACTTTAAGCGAGCCTACGCTAACCCCGTCTTACCTGAATAACTCTCTGTCTTCCCTGCAACGCACAGATTTTTATGTGGGCAAAGAGTTTGGTAAAGCCGGACGCTCATTTGAGATGTTTTTAACGGTGCGGGATTTGATGGATAACGAAGATACGAAAAGCGCGATGAATTTGATTGAGGTAGGCACGGCAACCGCCGGTCGCCGTATCAATGTCGGTTTTGAGATGCGTTTTGAGTAGCCGCTATTAAGCCGGTTGTGGGGTGGCCAGTTGCAGGGTCAATTGCTGCAAGCGCTTACGCTGCATTTTCAATGAGTAGTCCAATTCCTTAAAGCGTGTGCGCAGTGCGGTTTGTTCCCATTTGCGGTGCAATTCCTCTGAAATTTCCTGGGTGGCTTCATTAAAGCGGTCCCGCTTTTGTTCATACCACTGCTGCCGCAGGGCGTTCCATTCATTCATATTGGCGCTTAGTTGTTGGTACTCACTATCAATACAGGCTTGCCATTCTCTAATTATTTCCCCTGGTGCGCTAATCGAGGCCAGTGTTTCTTCAGCTTGTTTAAACTGCATATCCAGTAGCGCACGGTGGATTTTAAAGCTGGGGATGCGGTTAAGGTCTTTGGTTAAGCCGACCCAGGTACCGGCTTTGATCAGCCATTTGGTGGGGTCAAATTGCCACCAGCGTGCGCCATTGCGGTAATCGTTTTGGAACAGGTGGTGGAAGTTATGGTAGCCCTCACCATAGGTAAAAAAGGCCAGCACAATATTATCCCGCGCGGTGTTCTCGTCGGTATAAGGCTGCTTGCCCCAAAAATGTGCCAGTGAGTTGATAAAGAAGGTGGTGTGATGGCTAACCACCAGCCGCAGTACCCCAACGATCAGTAGTGCGCCTATGATATCCCCAACCAGCCAGCCGATCAGCAGGGGGGGGATAAAGTTCATGCTGATGGCGATGGCGAGATAGTGCTTATGCTGCCAGGCCACAATAGGGTCGCGTTGCAAGTCTTTGGCATTGCTAAAGTCGTTGGCCTTTTTGTCATAGCTTCTCAGCATCCAGCCTATATGAGAGAACCATAGGCCGCGCTTGGCAGAATAGGGATCTTGTTCGGTATCATCCACATGGCGATGATGGCGGCGGTGGCCGGAGCACCAGACCAGCGCGCTATTTTGCAGTGCCGCAGCCCCAAATAAGGCGAAAAACAGCCGCAGTGCCGGGTGAGCCTTGTAGGCATTATGGGACCAAAGTCGGTGGTAGCCCGCGGTTATAGATAGGCCGTTGGCCCAGAGAAAGGCAAAGAAAAACAGCGCCAGCCAGCCGTTATAGCCATATTGGTAGCCATACCAAGGCACAACAGTCAGTGATATCAATAGGGTTGATGAGAAAATTATGGTCTGTAGCCATAAAATGGGCGGTTTTTCAGGTCGCGATTTCGGCATAACTCACACGGCATAATGAATAGTCAGGCCCGATACTAGCCAATTTTGTGGCCCTTGGATAGTCGTGGTAGTTACCTACTAATTGGGGGTATTTCGTGCTTGGTTTTTAGCCGATTTAGGGGGCTTTGGCGGTAAAAATAGCCCGGCGAGGGGCGGGATAGCCCTCAATACTCTTGCTGCTATCTTCCGGGTCCAAAAACTGTTGCAGTGAGTGGAAGGTCATCCATTCGGTGCTGCGTTGTTCTTCGGTGGAGGTGTCGGTGACATCAACCAGCTGGATATCTTTAAAACCGACCTTTTTTAGCCATAGCATCATGGTGGGGCAGCTGGGTAAAAACCAGACATTGCCCATGCGGGCATAGCGGCCCTCGGGGACCAGTACTTCCCCTTCTTTGCCTTCAATAACCAGTGTTTCCAATACCAGCTCACCACCTTGGCAGAGGCTGTCCCGCAGTTCCATCAGGTGATCAAATGGGGAGCGGCGGTGATAGAGTACGCCCATAGAGAACACCGTATCGAAAAAGCGCATCTTATGTGGCAGATGTTCAATCCCCATAGGTAGCACCGTGACATGGTGATCCTGAATATATTTTTGCAGGGTAAAAAATTGCACGATAAATAGTGGTGTGGGGTCGATGCCTATCACCAGCTCAGCCCCGGCACCGCGCATCCGCCAGCAGTGGTAACCGCTGCCACAGCCGATATCCAGCACTTTTCTGCCGTTTAAGGGTTCAATATGGTCTTTCAGGCGGTCCCATTTCCAGTCAGAGCGCCACTCGGTATCAATCTCGACGCCCATTAGATTAAAGGGGCCTTTACGCCAGGGGTGCAAGCCCTGCAGTTGTTGCTGGAAGTCCTGCTGCTGCTCCGGGCTTAGTGGATGATTGCCGGTGAGGCTAATGGCGGCTTGATTCAGGTCGTAGCTGGCTATCGGCCAGTCAGGCAGCTGCGCTAAGACCGACTTCCAGCGTGGCAAGTCGCCATAGCGTTTTTCATCCAGCCCCTTGCTGATTTGCTCGGGGATTTGCTGTAGCCATGAGCCCAGTGATTCCCGGTAGTCATCATGGCTGTTGAGCTGTTGTAAAAAGGGCTGGTAATCAATCATGCTGGCGGCTGACCCTTAATGGCGACCAGTGAGGCAAAATTAAAACACTGGAACCAGACATCGACACTATGAAAGCCAACGGTTTTTAAACGCTGCTGGTGGGTGGCAATGGTTTCGGGAAGTAAGACGTTTTCCAGGGCGGTGCGTTTTTGGCTAATTTCCATATCGCTATAACCATTGGCCCGTTTAAAGCTATGGTGCAGGTCGGTATTGAGTTCTTGCAGATGAGGGTCGTCAAAGCAGAACTTTTCAGACAGCACCAGAATACCGCCATCGAGCATACCGTTATAGATTTTGGCTAATAGCGTTTGCCGTTCCTCTTTACTGATAAATTGCAGCGTAAAATTCAGTACCACGACAGAGGCGTTTTCAATATCCACATCCTGAATATTGGCCTCAACTAATTCAACCGGGGTATTGGCCGTGTCCTGATCAATAATTTGCTGGCAGCGTTGTTGCATCGCCGCTGAATTATCCACCGCAATAATTTTACAATCGCGCTGATCAAGCTGCTGCCGCATAGCCAGGGTAGAGGCTCCCAATGAGCTGCCCAGGTCATAGCAGTGGCTATGGGTTTGAGCATAGCGTTCTGCCAATACGCCGGTCATCGCGATAATGGTGCTATAGCCGGGCACCGAGCGCTGGATCATATCGGGAAATACCTGCACCACCTTTTCGTCAAAGCTAAAGTTGGCAATAGAGCCCAGAGGTTGCGAGTAAATAGAATCTTTGTCGCTCATGGTTCTGACGGTTGCTATGGTGGTGGATAGGGTGCGGATTCTAACATAAGCTCGTTGTGCTTGGCAGGCTGTTGCGCCATGCCATTGGGCGTGGCACCCTTGCGGGATATTTTAGTCAAGGCAAAAACATGTCCGAACAATCCAACCCACTGGTCGTGCCTATTCTGGCGATATTAAAAACCGCTGAGCGGTCGCTGAGTGAGTATGAGGTGATTGGCGAGTTGCAGCAGCGTTTGCATACGATGGATAAATCCGCACTGGCAAAGCCTCTGGCGCTTTTCCAGACGCACTTTTTAGTGATGAATGCTTTATACCAGTTGCAAGCTACGCTGCTTGAAGAGGATCTGCAGTTAGTGGTTTCGCCCTTAACGATTGAGATCAGGGCCAAGCATTCACGACTAACCACAGAATTAGCCGAAGAGGGCGTTGAGGCATCCTTGCGTAGTTATTATTTGGATTGGTCAAATATGGAGGCAACCACTGCGGCGGATGTTGATAGCTTGCTAACGGGTTTTTGGCAGTATTATCTGGCGGAAGATAAACAGTTGGAGGCTTATATAGCACTGGGCTTGGATGCGGGAGCTCCGTGGCCTGATGTGCAGCAGCGTTATCGCTCTCTGGTAGCCGAGCATCACCCGGACCGAGGTGGTGATGCTGCTAAATTTATGGCTATCCGCGAGGCCTATGAAATATTACAAAAAACCGCTGTTATTCCAGGTTAAGCAATAACAGCGCTATTTTGCTTTGCGTTTTTTAACTTTAGATTTACTTTTCGGTTTATCTTTCTTCGTGCTGTCTTTGGCTTTACTTTTGTCGCTAGCGTTGGACTTGCCTTTTTTCTTTTTACTGGCAGTGGCTTTCTCGCCGTGATGGTCAGCCTTGCCTTCTTCGCTCATAAAGATTGTTTTATTGCAGATACGCACTTTTTTCAAGGTGTTTAACATATCTTTGGGCATACCTTCAGGCAGGTCAACCGTTGAGTGGTTGTCATGCAGTTTGATATGGCCAATATGTTCGCCATCAATACCGGTTTCGTTGGCAATAGCGCCCACGATATTACCCGGTGTTACGCCATCTTCACGGCCCACTTCAATGCGATAGCGCACCATATTGATATCGGATTTATTGCGCTTGCCTTCTTCTCTTTTGCGTGCGGATTTTCGGTTGTCATTGCGTTCCGGCTTATCAAAGCTGTCTCGCGGCTTTTTAGGCTTGGGTTCATCTTTAACTTCAAGGGGCTTCTCTTTTTGCAGCAGATAAGCCAGTGCACAGGCAATGTCTTCTGCCGAACGGTCAGCTTCAATGCTGTATTCAGAGAGTACATTATGGAAAAAATCCAGATTCTGGTTTTCCAATGTTTCGGTGAGTTGTTGTTTAAAGTGCTCAATGCGTCGATTGGAAACTTCCACGCCGGAAGGCAGGTCCATTTTGGCAATCGGTTTGCGGGTAGCTTTTTCAATCGCCTGTAATAAGCGTTTTTCGCGGGGTGCGACAAATAAGATGGCTTTACCTTCTCTGCCAGCACGGCCAGTACGACCAATACGGTGCACATACGCTTCAGGGTCATAGGGGATATCAAAATTTAATACATGGCTAACCCGTTCAACATCAATACCGCGGGCGGCCACATCGGTGGCAACAATAATATCCAGTTGTTTTTTCTTTAGCCGGTTAATCGTGCGTTCGCGCAAAGCCTGATTCATATCACCATTTAAAGCGGAGGCGGAATAGCCGCGGGCTTCCAGTTTTTCTGCCAGCTCTGCAGTGGCGGTTTTGGTGCGCACAAAAATAATCATCGCATCAAAACTGTCGGCTTCCAGAATGCGAGTGATCGCATCGAGCTTGCGCTCGAAGCCGTTAACAATTAAATAGCTTTGTTCAATTTTAGCCGCGGTGGTGGACTCGCTGGCAATACGGACTTCTTTGGGGTCATTCAGATAGCGGTCAGCCACTTTGCGAATTGGCTTGGGCATGGTGGCAGAAAACAGTGCCACCTGACGCTCTTTCGGTGTGTGCTCTAAAATCCATTCCACATCATCAATAAAACCCATCCGTAACATTTCATCGGCTTCATCTAATACCAGGCTGGTTAAGCCTTCCAGTTTTAAACTGCCTCTGCGCAGATGGTCCATAACCCGGCCGGGGTGCCGACGACAATATGAACACCGCGTTTTAGTTGGCGCAGCTGGCCACTCATATCCTGGCCGCCATAGATGGGCAGTACATGAAACCCTTTCATCTGGCTGGCATAGGTTTGAAAGGCTTCCGCCACTTGTATCGCCAATTCGCGCGTGGGGGCCAGTACCAGAGTTTGTGGTGACTTTACTTTGATGTCGATCTTGCTTAAAAGAGGTAGGGCAAAGGCTGCTGTCTTGCCGGTGCCGGTCTGGGCCACGCCCAGTAAATCGTCGCCGTTTAGCAGGTGGGGGATACTGGCGGCTTGAATGGGCGAGGGCTGCTCATAGCCGACATTGTCGATGGCTTTTTGCACGGGAGCGGCTAACGCCAGATCTTTAAAACTGGGGGTTTCGGGGGATGACATGAATGATCTCGATATGGGGGTGATGACGCTGTTTGGTCGCACCGGAAGTGTGGCGGCGGATTATACGGGTTTTGGGGCTTTTCGGGAAGGGCTTAGCTCAGTGGTATTTTAATATGAATTTTTCCGCCAGTGACTTCTTCACCTTTTTCGGCATCAAACACCAGTTCGGCGTTGTAGCTGATAGCATCTTTCTTGGTGTTGTCTTTGGCTGCTTTGGCAAAAATATCCAGACCGGTGTTTTCCGGGGCGCTAAACGACTGCTCAATATCTATGAGCGAGGGTAGGTTCAGGTTTAGCTCACGCGCTGATTTTGCGGGCTTGGTGGTGGCGGTAAAATCAATTTCGACGGTAGTAGGAGAAGTGCGAACCACTTTAGCCAGGGTAGGCGCAGTCATAGCGGCCTGTGTTTCAGGCGCCATGGTTTCCATATAGGCCACTAATAGGGCGAAGGCTAAGGTCAATGTCAGTAGTGATCGCATAGAGTCTGCTCTTATTTCAGTCGTTCTCTACTCAGAAAGTGGCGTAATTGTAGTCAAATATCGCTATTTGCAACAGGGAACTAGTTGGCAAATTATGACTAAAATCAAAGGGTTGCCATTTTTTTGGCAGTTTGAATAGCCGGGTGCGATAGTTGCAAAGGTGTGTCAAAAAGCTGTTTTATGGTCTCTAAGGAGCTTAGCCATGGCATTTCTTGAACTTTTTCTGGCTGCCACACCAGCAGGGGTCATTACGCCCGGGTTTGGTGGGGGCTGGGCTTTCAGCGATATCGCCATCCAGATAGAACCATTGTTCCTCTTCAAACACAAAGCGGGAGTTCTCATGGAGTTGGGAGAGGGTGTCCTGTTGCGTATAGGTGGCAATATATTCGACTTCGCCGCTGCTATGGTTGGCCAGCCCGGAGCGGGTGCTAATAATCTCTAGCCTTAACCACTGGCAGTGGGCAATGGTTTCAGCGAGGCTGCTGTTATCATCAGCCTGCCGTTTGGAGGGATGGTGGGTGGCGATTAAATAGGGAATATTGCCGGTGCAAAAAGCGCTAAAGCGCGACCGCATTAATTGCTCGGCAGTTTGTGCTTTGCTGGCCCCTGACAGCAGGGGTTCGCAGCAGTTGGCAAAATGCCGTTGGCTGTGACAGTGGCAGGGATAATCGCTACTCATTAATGCTCACGTTGTATGACATATAACGGACTTGTTCGGTGTTATTAACAATGCTTATAAACACGATTAATTTCAAGGAAAAAAGGCTAGTAATACATTTTTTACTGGAGTATTGTTGCCTCGCTAATAACTAAAAATGCAGGATTGTGTTGTAGTGCTTGGGGAGACACACGACAATAATTGGTGCTGATTGACGATAGGTTGTAATGCTGTTGTTGCCCGTGTTTTAGTCGCTAAAGTAATTTATTTGGCGCTGCATTCGGTAAGTGTTTTATTAGTTTTTCTGTAGTTTACCAAATCCGCTGGGCCCGGCCTGGTGTTCTTATTGCTGTTTTCTGATCCATCACTATTGATTCATATTTCAGTGGCAACGCTGTTGTCATGTTATCTGCATGATTGCTTTTCAATGATGGAAACAAAAAGGATGGCATTATGAATAACAATAGAAATAAGTTACTACGATTTAGGCATCACGGAGTACTAGCGGCGGCCATTGTGCCGGCCTTTATGCTGGCAGCTTCTAATATTATGGCCCAGCAGACCGCAGGGGCTAATCAAGTGATTGAAGAGGTAGTGACCATTGGTACGCGTACCAAGGGCCGCTCGGCGGAAGATCTGCCAGTACCGGTGGATGTGCTTAATGCAGAGGCGCTGTCGAATACCGGGCATACTGAAGTGGGTCGGATGCTGCAAAGTCTGGCGCCATCCTTTAACTTTTCCAGTTCCAGTATCAGTGATGGTTCCGATGCGCTGCGCCCGGCAACATTGCGTGGCTTGGGGCCAGACCAAACCCTGGTGCTGATTAACGGTAAGCGTCGCCATCAAGCCTCGCTGATTCATATTAATACCTCGGTGGGTCGTGGTACGGCGGGCGTCGATATGAATGCCATACCTGCCGCTTCCATAAAACGTATTGAAGTGCTGCGTGATGGTGCCGCCGCTCAATACGGTTCTGATGCGATTGCCGGTGTTATTAATATTGTGCTTAAGGATGCCGATGAGGGTGGGGATGTTAGCGCTTCTTACGGTGAATATACCGAAGGTGATGGTGAGACTTATAACCTCGATGCTTCCAAAGGCTTTGCCTTGGGCGATGGCGGTTTTTTGAGCGCCACTTTTAACTATCGTGACCGGGGTAGAACCAACCGTGCCGGAGTACAGGGGGCCTGTGCTTATGGCGGTTGTGCCGATACGGATATGAATGGTATTGATGAAATCGGCGACCCAAGGGAAATCGATTTTGATCGTAAGAGCTTTAGAATTGGTGATGCGGATTCAGAGCAGTATGCCTTTACCCTTAACGCGGCCTATAACCTGGGTATGGGTGAGCTCTATGGTTTCTTAACCTACTCTGAGCGGGAAAATGAATCGGGGGCTTTTTATCGTAACCCGTCTTCAGGTAGCGACGCTTATTTGGATGACGGCGACAATGTTATTCCGGGGGGTTTTTACCGATTATTCATTCTCAAATCGATGATTTCTCTGTCAACCTGGGTTATACCATGGAGTTTGGTAATGGCATCGAAATGGATGTCTCTTATACCGATGGTACCAATGAAATCGATTACGATACGCAAGATTCCATTAACTACTCCTATGTGAACTTTTTAAACTTTGGTCAGGGACTCAGTGATGCTGATATTCGTTCCACGATTCCAAGGGCAGCCAATGCTTACGGTTTGGAATTGGGTTTGCAAACCTTTAACCTCGACTTCAATCAAGGCTTAGGGGATTTATCGCTGGCCTATGGTTTTGAGTTTAGAACCGATAGCTATGAAATCACTCCGGGCAAGCCTTATGCCTATGCCGATTATGATACCGATCCGGTCACTGGTGCTGATCTTTATCCGCAAAATGCCGGTGGAGCCATTCAGGGTTTTAATGGTATTGCGCCTGCCTCTGCTGTAGATGAAGAGCGGGATGTCTATTCATTTTATGTGGACGGCGAATACCAAATTTCGGCAGATGTTTTAGTCAGTGCTGCGGTTCGTTACGATGACTATGATGATTTTGGTGATACCACCAACTTTAAATTAGCGGGTAACTGGGCATTAACGGATACCTTCAGAATTCGTGGTGCGATCAGTACCGGCTTTAGGGCACCGTCCATGCAGCAGCTGTATTTTAATAATATCAGCACGCAGTTTGTCACCGACCCCGCTGACCCTACCGGCCCGCAAATTGCCGAGCAAGTGGGTACCTTTAGAAATGATAGTCAGCTAGCTCAGGATATTGGTATTCCTTCTTTGAAAGAAGAAGAGTCTGATAACTACAGTGTGGGTTTTGTGTATACCCCGCTTGACCAGCTCAGTGTAACGGTAGATTTTTATAAAATTGATATTGATGACCGTATTGTTATCAGTAACAAACTAAAAGCTGCCGATGATCCGACGGGTAATCTGGGAGATGCGCTGGCAGCGGCCGGTGCAACCTCGGCACAGTTTTTCCTTAATGGTGCCAATACGGAAACGGAGGGGGTTGATATTATCGCCACTTATTCAGGTATTGAATTGGGTAGCGGTATCTTGGATATCACCTTTGCGGCCAACAAAACCGAGACTGATGTCACTGATATTTATACGGATGGTGGCCTTGCTGCGGTAGACCCCGATGTGGTTTTCAGTAGTCAGGATATTTCTATTATCGAAGAGTGGCAGCCTGAAGACCGTATTAACTTAGGTGGTTTGTATATGGTGGGTAACTGGAATATGAACCTCACCTTTAACCGCTTTGGTGAATATACCGTGGAAGATGGTGGTCGCCAGACTTACGGCGCTGTGATTGTCACGGATTTAAATATTCGCTATATGTTTGATAATGGCCTGAGCCTCAATGTCGGTGGTAATAATATCTTTGACGAATATCCTGATAAAAACAAAATCGGTAATAGCCGGGGTGGAACTCTGGAAGATGCACCGGGTGGTAACGTTATAGTTAGCAGCCCTGGTGTGTTTGACTATTCTCGTCGTTCAGCGCCCTTTGGCTTTAACGGTGCTTATTGGTATGCCGGAGCTAGCTATAGCTTTTAAGCAAAAATCTGGACTATAAAAAAGGGGCGATTTTATCGCCCCTTTTTTATTGCTGGTTTTTGCTCTGGTTTATTCATAGGTGCAGAGATAAGCGGTTTCCACTGCCACCTTTAATTGAAATTTTTCATTGGCTTCAACGATAAAGTGTTCGCCTGCGTTAAACGTAGCCCAGTCATCGCTGCCTGGTAGCTTTGCTGTCAGTGCACCGCTCACAACGGTCATGGTTTCTTTTTGGCTGGTGCCAAACTCGTATTCACCGATAGCCATAACGCCAACGGTGGCGGGCAGGGTTGCAGTTTGAAAGGCAATTGAGGCTACTTTACCATCAAAGTATTCGTTAACATTAAACATAGTCAAGCTCCAAAATAATGCGTTAACCAGCGCTATGTTGCCATAGCGCTGAGCTTAAAAATTGAGGAGCGCGATTATACGTTAAAATCCGTGATTAGGGGAGTTAATGTATCTCGATCTTATGCTGCTTAATTTCGGGCTCTTTGGCCTTGGGTACGGTCAGTGTTAGCAGGCCATCTTTAAATTCAGCTTTTATCTCGGCCTGATCAATATCCTGGCCAAGATTATAGCTGCGTACAAACTTGCCAAAGCGTCGTTCTGACCTGAGAGTCTTAGCTTCCGTTTGTTCATTGTTGTCGACGGTATTGCTGGCCTCTATGGTGAGGGTGGTATCTTCAACCGTAACGGCAATATTGTCTTTACTAATACCCGGTAGCTCTGCAATTAATTGATAGCCATCGTTAAGCTCAACAACATCAACTCGAGGGGAGAAGGTGTTGCTGGAGGAAGTTTTGGCTCTTGTTCTGGCGCTGGGGGCAGCTTGGTAAAAACCATTAAAGAAGTTGTCTAAATCAAAAGCGCGATTACGTTGAGTGATATTCATAGTGGTCTCCAAATAAACCTAAAAATTTTCTTCCCAAAATAGATAAGGGCAGTTTTTGGAGAAACAAGTTTAAAACACTAAAAAATATATTTATTTCCTTAGCTCTTGAAATTATTTTTTTAGTCGCAATATGAGTTGTTAGTGCCTTAGCGCTGCTTGGCCAGTAGTTTGTCCAGTGTGTTGGCAAAGGCCTGCTTGTCTTTTGCATCCAGTGGTGGAGGTCCGCCGCTGGCTTGGCCTGTGCTGCGCATTTCTTCCATAAAATTTCTCATGGTTAAAGTCTGTTTAATATTTTGCTCGGTATACAGTGTGCCTCTGGGATTAATGCCGTAGGCTTGTTTGGCAACAATATCCGCTGCCAGAGGAATATCTGCGGTGATAACAATATCTCCGGGTTTTACTTCCTGGGCAATATAATTGTCAGCCACATCAAAACCCGCCGCTACCTGAATGGATTTAATATAGGGCGAAGGTGGTGTTTTAATATATTGGTTGGCAACAAGCGTTACCGGTATTTTTACCCGGTTGGCGGCCCGAAATAAAATCTCTTTGATGACGTTAGGGCAGGCATCGGCATCGACCCAAATATGCATGGAGGTTTCCTTTGCTATTCATTCTGGCTCGGCATAATAGAGCGTTTCTGCACGGGGTCAACTGTTGCTCGGGATTGTCATCTATTTCTTTAGTATTGTTAGTTATAGCGAATAGCTTTTAGCAACAATAACATCTTACCCTTTTGCGGGAAAAGGGCGTATAAAGGTTTATAGCAGCTGTGCTTAAGCGGTGTTAGTGCAAATGACGGCCGACTATAATGACATGTTTGCTTAAAAACGGGTAGTAAAAATGACAGACAATTTAAGTATATTTCCTAATACACATAAGGGGTTACCTTAGTAATAATAGCCTTAACTGGAACTGCACATTTGTTTCGGTCAGTCTTTGAAAGCCATCGCTCAGCGAGATTGATTTCGCTGATACATTATTAATCAAGAGGGCAGTCTTATGGATATGATCAGCAATATTCCCCAGCAGCACACTTTCCAGCCTATTTCCTTTGATGAGCAAGTTGCCTTGGTTTCCGAGTGTTTATTAATGGCGGGTGCTATTAAGCGGCATAACGAAGATGCAGCTATTGTGTTTGGCGATGAAAGCACGCTTGACGTAGTAGACGATATGGCCCGTGTTATGGACGGTGCCGATGAGTTACTGGCTGAACTCACTGAAGAGAAACCCTTAAATGCCTTTGAGGCGCAAGAATTGCAATTGGTATGGAATAAGTTGCGACACCTGGTCGCGGCCACCTATCAAGGCAGTTACTTTTCCAATTCCCTCTATAACTAGCATAATTGCTTAATGGTATAACAAAGGGGCGAAAGCCCCTTTGCTGCTGATTTTTCTGTAATTTTTAGAAATGCCCTGTAGTAATGTATTGCATTGTAATAATGCATTGGATGCATTTTTTGATGCTTACTATTATTCCTTCAAGCCAATAGCTGCGTTGCTTCTCAACGCTTGATATTGCTTATTCATGTCATTGAAAAGGAGTGATAGCATGTTAGTACTAACGAGAAATAAAGGTCAGAGCATTATGATTAACGACGATATTGAAATTTCAGTATTGTCTATTGGAGGTAGCCAGGTCCGCTTTGGTATTACCGCACCCAGAGAAGTGGCGGTACACAGAGAGGAGATCTATGAAAAAATTCAGCAGTCATTGGCTGAGCAAAGCCCAGGCGTTATAAGCTGATTTTATATTATTCAATTTAGGAGGATTTCCTATGGCTAGAGAAATCAAAATTGTTATTGAATACCCCGATGGTAAGAAAAAGGCTGTGATGGTCAAAAGTATTGATGAAGCCTTTCATGTCTGTCGAAAAAGCGGGGGGGTTGATTGGCAACCGCTGTCCTATAAACCCTGGATAAACCGCGCTAATCTGTAGTAGCGATAGTAGTACCCGTTGTACGATATCGAAATATCGCACGAGTCGATATTTCGGTATCCACATTGCCTGATCAGGGCTTAGCTTTCAGCCTCTGCCACAGACACTTCAAGATCCTTCAAAATCCCATCCTTAATATCATAGATCCAGCCATGTACCGTTAGCTGCTGGCCATTAGCCCAGGCATTTTGCACCACATTGGTATTGCAAACGTTGTACACCTGCTCAACCACATTGAACTCGCAGAGTCTGTCTAGCTGTTGCTGCGGGTCTGTCACATTATCAATGGCTTCTTTATTCAAACGATAAACCGTTTTCACATTCTTTAACCAATTATCAATCAGCCCGTGCTGCTCATTGTCCATGGCGGCGGCAATACCGCCACAGCCATAATGGCCGCAGACAATCACATGCTTAACTTTTAGTACTTCAACCGCATACTGGATGACCGACAGGCAGTTTAAATCAGCGGCACCGACCACATTGGCAATATTACGATGGACAAAAACTTCACCCGGCGGCAGGTTAACAATAGTATTGGCCGCTACACGGCTATCGGAGCAACCAATCCATAAATAATCGGGCTTTTGCTGGATAGACAGGCGGTTAAAAAAGTCAGGGTCATCTTCTTTGATGCCCTGGGCCCAAGCCTTATTGTTGCTGAATAAATTATTTAAGGATTTATTATCATTCTCAGTCATCGATAGTTTTCCGATATATGTAGTGGATCAATGTTTTTTTGTGGTCGGTATTTTATAGAAAAAACCGGACTAATTACAGTTTGCTGGCGAGTAAATATTTATCGCGCTTGTAGCTGTTGCATCAGCTCACGCAGCTGTGGGTTATTCATAATCTGCTGCTGTATGGCTTGTAACTGGTCTGGATTGTTTTCCATTTGTTGTACCGCCATATCCCGAAACTCAGGGTTATTGATCATATTTTGCAGTTGCGGGTTATTGAGTAGGGCGCTGGTATCAATCGTGGTATTACCGTTGCCAGCTTGTTCCAGCACCTCCCGGACAGTATCAATACTCAGGCTGTTCGAGAGGTTGCCTATCGTGGCTGTGCCACCTGTATTGGTGTAGCTGGTGCTGGTGCTGGTGGTGCTGATAATCTGACCATTGCTAATCGTTTGCGAAAATGACTTTGAAAATCCCTGAATATTAAAATCGCCATTATCGCTAATCGCTCCAAATACAGTATCGCCAAATTGATTGGCGATTTTCTGGAGTGGATCATTGGGGTCGGTTTTCTGAGTGAACTGGCCAACTCCCCACATCCCTAATAGCACAATAGCTGCTGCGATGGCGCCATTCAGTGTTGCTCCAGCGACTCTGCCGCCGAGTGAGTCGTTATCCACAATGGTTTTAAACAAGGGGATAATATGGCCTAATAGTTTGAAAATAGTCGAGACTGCCAGTCCGGTAACCAGCATGGTGGCGATAAACAGGCCCAGGCCGGACATCATCTGCAGGGCAACGGGGGGCAGGTTGATGGTGGTGTTCTGGCTGATAAACAGGGCCAGTTGTTCGCGGTAGCTATAAGCGACGAAATAGCCCAGGGCAAACCCCAGCAGACGGCCAATAACGCCGCTAAAGCCAAGAAACATGCCTCGTACAGCAAAGATTAAAACGGCGGTGATTAATATACCTTCGGCCATGGGGGTTCTCTGGTTACCTGCTCTGGTTGTCTACTCTCGATAGAGCGATTGCGGGCTATTATACCCGTTGCCCATAAGCTTTAAACTTTTCCATCACTTTATCCATTTGCTGGTCGGTCAATAGTTGGATCTTGCCCAGCGCCAGCGCCTGACAGTATTGCTGGGCCAGACTTTCTACTTCCACTGCCAGATTAAAGGCCGCGCGTAAGTTGCCACCGAGGGCAATCATGCCATGGTTGGCCAGCAGGCAAGCCTGATAGCCTTGCAGGGTGTCCACCACATGGCGTGATAGCTCTTCGGTACCAAATAAAGCGTAGGGGGCGATGGGGATCTGTTTACCGCCAGCAACGGCCACCATATAGTGAAATGCCGGTATGGCCCGGCCAGTGCAGGCTAGCGCGGTAGAGTGTGTCGGGTGGGCATGGACGACGGCATGGATATCGGGGCGAGCCTGGTAAATACCGCAATGAAAGTGCCATTCACTGGAGGGAAGCTTGTTTTGGGCGGTTGAGGCCTGCCCACCCTCCAGCGTCAGCAGTACAATATCTTCCGGGCTAAGCTCATGGTAATCCATACCTGTCGGGGTAATCAGCAGGCCTTCGTGGCAGCGGGCACTGATATTGCCGGACTTGCCCGCCGATAAACCACTGCGGTTTAACTGGATGGCATAGTCGATCAACTGTTGTCTTAATTCGCTGTCTTTCATCGTGGCCTTTAGCGTTGCCGTTTTAGCCCTTGCAGGCTTATTTTATCGGCTTGGTAAATACCGTGTTCGGTAATCAAGCCGCTAACCAGTCTTGCCGGGGTGACATCAAAGGCATAATTGCACGCTGGAGAATTTGCGACCAGTTGCACCTCATGCAGTTCGCCGTGTTGATTAATCCCGGTGATATGTGTGACCTCTTTAGCGCTGCGCTGTTCAATCGGAATATCCCGCAGGCCATCGTCAATCTCCCAGTCAATGGTAGAGGCCGGCAGCGCGACATAAAACGGAATATGGTTGTCGCTGGCTGCTAAGGCCTTTAAATAAGTGCCTATTTTATTGCAGACATCACCACTGGCGGTGGTGCGGTCACTGCCTACCAGACAGAGGTCGACCATTCCCTGTTGCATTAAATGACCACCGGTATTGTCAGCAATCACGGTATGGGGAATGCCTTGCTGTTGAAGCTCCCAGGCGGTGAGGCTGGCCCCCTGATTGCGGGGGCGGGTTTCATCAACCCAGATATGGATATCCAGACCGGCTTGGTGGGCCTTATAAATAGGGGCTAGGGCGGTGCCCCAATCGACGGTCGCCAGCCAGCCGGCGTTGCAGTGGGTCAGAATATTAATGGGGCGGCTATGATCGAGTGTTTGCAGCATTGATAAACCGTGCTCGCCAATCGCTTCACAGGTGGCGCTATCTTCCAGTCGCATGGCTTCTGCTTCTTGCAGCGCCGCGGCTGCCCGCTCGGGCTCGGCCAGGCCTTTAATGGCGTTTTGTACCCGGGTAATGGCCCAGCGTAAATTAACCGCTGTGGGACGGGTCGCCAGCAATTGTTCGGTGGCGGCTTGCTCATTCGCCGCAGAGGCATCGTGATGTAATGACAGTGCCAGACCATAGGCGGCGGTAATGCCAATCAGCGGTGCGCCACGTACCTGCATATCGCTAATCGCGGCACAAAATTCATGCAGGCTTTGCAACGGGATTATTTCAAAGCGGTGGGGCAGCAATGTTTGGTCGATAATACGCACACATTGCTGCTGTGGGTCATAGGCGATGGTGGTATGGGCTGTGCCATTAACTTGCATAGTTAACCTTGTGCTAGCAATTTAAGAATTAATTCAGCGGTATCGCTGGGGTGCTCTTGCATAAAGCAATGCCCCCCCTCGACCATAATGCGATCAATCAGGGGGTATTTTTTGGCCGCTCTCGCGGTACCGGCTTTGGCAAAGGGGTAGGTTGATTTGCCCAACACCATAGTCATGGGGCTGGCCACCTTCTTGACCGAAGGCCAGATAGGCCCGGTCTGGCCAGCAAACAAAAAAGCTTCTGTGGCTGGTGAACACTTTAAGTGGGCGCCCTGTGGGTCTTCTGACAGGCAGTGATCGGTATAGGCTCGCAGGCAGGCATCATCCCAGCCTTTATAGATACCACGGTTATAGAGTGCTTCATAGGCGCTCTGGCGGCTGGGCCAGCTACTGCGGCGTTTTAAGGTTTGGCTGACCAGTGGATTGCGTTTGGACAGGCCTAATAAATGCACAATACGATTCATTAGCCCAAACTGTGGCAGAAATAGCACCGGGTCTAGCAGTACCGTAGCGGTAAATAGCTGTGGCCGGTGGCCAGCGGTTAGCAGTGTCATAATGGCGCCAAAGCTATGGCCGAGGCCGTACAGCGGAATATCACCTTCCCCCTGCCAGTGTTTATTCCACTGTGGGTAACAGGCTTCTATATGCTCCAGCCCATGTATGGCACATTGTTGCCAGCTGATAGTCTCTCCCTTATCGCTATCACCATGCCCCTGAGTATCCATCATGATCAGATCGAAGTGGGGGGCTAGCAGCTCCAGCATAGGTTGGTAGCATAGGCCGCTAAAACCATTGGCATGGCGAAAGTAAATGATTGGCTTGCCGCTTAAAGGGGTTTGCCAACCCCTTAGGGTGATATGGTCTGAGGCGGTAAACGACCAGGGCTCAAGTTGTTGCAGAAATGTCATAAACGGGCAGTTATTGTCTTTGGGGGGCCGATTCTAGCACGCCAGAAGGCGCTTGAGGCCGCTTATACACTGGGCTGGTAAAAAAACATCTGCTGATTAATCCAATATGAAGTGGGCTTGCGTATGCATCTATGACGACAATATTAATAAGGACCAATTATGGAATCAGTAGCAGAACAAACACTTAGCTTTCCCAATGTGTCGGTTACATATTCAGAAGAAGCAGAGCTTGTTCGCAAAGCACTGATCGACGCGGGCCTGGAAACCCCTTTAACGGCCAAGCAATTAACGCGTGATGAGAAGTATGAGCGTATCCGTGAAGCCATGACCGACGTGGTGGATGCCCTGGGTTTGGACCTCACCGATGATAGCTTGTGCGAAACGCCTCACCGTATCGCCAAGATGTATGTGGACGAAATTTTCTCCGGCCTGGATTACAGTCAATTTCCTAAAATTACGGCCATTGAAAATAAGATGGGTGTAGAGGAAATGGTCAAAGTGAGTGATATCAGTTTGGTCAGCACCTGTGAGCATCACTTTGTTACCATCGATGGTGTGGCAAAGGTGGCTTATATTCCCGGTGATAAAATTATTGGCCTGTCTAAAATTAATCGTATTGTTCGGTTTTTTGCCCAGCGCCCACAAGTGCAGGAGCGTTTAACCCAACAAGTGTTATTAGCTTTGCAAACCTTGCTGGAAACCGAGCATGTCGCGGTAAGAATTGATGCCTCGCATTATTGTGTCAAAGCACGGGGTGTTATGGATGCTTCTTCGGTGACCCAAACCACCGCTTTGGGTGGAAAATTTAAACATAATGCCACTAGTCGCAAAGAATTTTTAGACGCTTAAGCTAAGCATTTATTCTGTCAACAATATCGCTGTTGCCATAGGTAGTAGTACCTATGGCAACAGCGATATTTTTTTTGAAAGAAAACGCGATAAGAAATTTTTTTATAATTCTTTATAAAAACTTCCCCTTTTTAGTATTTCTGCTATATGTAGTGTTAATGCACTGGTTGCAGCACTGCATCGTGATTACGCTTAATCCCTTTGCTGATATTCATCGTTGTAAGGTTCGCTTTAACGATAATGATAAGATCAATACATGGTACCCAAAAAGGCTTGTTTTATACCGTTTTTTGCACGGTATGCCTTTATCTCCCCAATAAAAAATACTTTTCAAAAACCTTACCCGGGTTTTTTGTGCTTTAGGTAGGCTGTTGTGGTCAACCAGCACAGTGATGGCTGGTTGTAGTTAAGACGGATAAGTAAATTTACTTATACTGGAGTGCCATTATGCATGTGGTCACTGTTAACACCAAAGGCGGATGCGGCAAAACACTGCTCGCTACCCAGTTAGCTTGCTACTATGCTTCGTCCGGCAAAAGCGTTGCTATATTTGATCACGATAGTCAGCAGTCGTCCAAAGATTGGGTGAAAGCCCGCCCCAAACGTTGCGCCCCTATCAGTGCTGTCGCGGCCTATGCCGGTGAAATGCATAATGCCAATGCGGATATTGTTATTCACGATATGCCCGCCGGTTACGATGTTCGTGACTTGCAAAAAGATGTGCCCGATGTCAAAAAAATCCTGATTCCGATTATGCCGTCCCCAACCGATATGCGGGTGGTATGGCGGTTTTGTATGATGCTGTCTTATACCGGGTTGTTGGAGAGTGATATTGAGATTGGTTTTGTGGTTAATCGCTTTCGCGCCAATGCTTCTTTTAATGATGTGCTTATGAAGTTTTTAAATCGCCTGGATGTGCCCGTGGTTGGCTATATTCGCGATACCCAAAATTATATTCATGCGAATAACCGGGGGTTGGGTATTTTTGATTTACCCAGAGCGAGAACAGCGGTCGATCGAAAAAGCTGGGAGCCGGTGATCGAGTGGCTACAAGATATTGATGATGAAACCTTTGCTCAGGAATTAATGGTTGATATTGTCCAGAAGCAATTGGCGTTGGTGTAAGCCTATACCGCCCGTCATTCCCACCAATGACGTGGTGTTTTAATCATGCCTCAAAGCGCTATAGCCCGTAGGGTGGATTGTAATCCACCGATTATGACGGGCTCTTGGCTGGGTTTGGTGGATTATAATCCACCCTACAATACTGGCAGAACTTGTAGCGTCCCCTGAAACCCAAGCCCATGCTTACTCCACTCCCAATATTCAAGCCTTTATGTTATTAAAGATAGGCAACACCATTCACCTTGCTATATAACAATGTGCAAAGGCGGGAGCCTGGGCTTACGTCTTGGCGGAGTTAACGTGGTGTTTTAATAATTGCTCGAAATACTCCCAAAGCTCTGTCGCCGGGGGCGCTTGTTCCATCAGTGGGTGGCAGTATTTTTCTTGTTTTTCCGCAATATATTTCCCGGCCAGAGCTTCAATCTCATCGCGATTTTCCGTGGCCAGCCAAAGGGCTGTATCGGCACCTTTTTTGGGGGTGAGTAAGCGGCCTGAGGCATAACCCAGCCATACCAGTGGCGTGATTAGCAGCTTAAGCCAGCTGGCTGTATTTTGATAAAACAGATTGGTGTTAACGATACCGGGGTGTACTGAAAAATTTAACACGCCGCTATTTTTGACCTGCCGTTGAAACTCCATGGCCATCATCGACTGTGCCAACTTACTGGTTCTATAACTGCTCATCGCATCATAGTCTCCAGCATCTACTTGGGCCTGACGGATAATATCAGCGACGGATTTTGCGGGGGCCTTTTCGGCAGATAAAGAACTGATTTGGATAATGCGGGCTTTAGACTTTTCCAATAAGGGTTGAAGTTTTATCAGAATCAGTTGGTTGGCCAGGTAATGGGTTTGAAATTGAAGTTCAAAACCGTCTTCGGTTATTTGGTGTGGGGGTGTCATTACCCCGGCATTGGCAATCAATATATTGAGACTGTCAGTGGTGTTTAGGAGAGTGTCGCAAGCCTCGTGGCAGGAGGTTAAACTAGCCAGATCCATTAGCAGTGGTTTTGCCTGACCGCCCACTGCGGCACAGGCTTGCTCGGCTTTGGCCTGAGTTCTGCAAGCCAGAATGAGTTGGAAACCTTTGGCAGCTAATGCTTTTGCTGCCGCCAATCCCATACCGCTGTTGGCACCGGTAATTAACGCTGTTGGCATCGCTATTTCCCCTTTACTGGTTTACCAGGATGACCCTGCCTGAATATACCAAATGGTTTCATCGGGCCCTTCGGCAATATCAATGCCCATTAAAAAATCATAACGTCTGGCAATCTTGTAACGAAAGCCGGCGCCCTGGCTGACTCGTGTACTGGCGGAGCCAATACCGGAGGTAGAGTCTGCCGCACGACCGCCGCCAGCAAAGGCATTAATACTCCAGCGGGAATCGATTTTCCAGGTGACTTCACTTTCCAGTACGGCAACATCAGACCCCTGATATCTGGCAGCTGCTATCCCACGTATTTGTATGCCGGGGTAAGCGAAAGGGGGGAGGCGGTCATCACTATTCACTGTATCACCAACTACGCGTACGCCGAGTAACCAGCGATCAGATAATTTAAAATAGTTTAGGGCAGTGATCGTCGCGGTTTCATAGTCTAGATCACTGCCAATTTCTTCGCGGTAAACGACATAAGAAAGTTCATACCGTGAGCCTTGCTCTGGTGAAAAAATATTATCGCGAGTATCAATTTCAACCACCACACCCAGTCCCGATGTGGTGATTTCGCTAGTAAAAAGATCGTTTATCTGGTCGGTGATATCCGGTGGCGTTGTCGGGGGTAAAAAATTTTCAAGCTGGTCCAGTGAAAGCTCTGCTTCCGTATAGCGCTGGGTAGGGCCAATAAAAACAGGCAGGTCACCCAGTTTAAACTTAAGTGTTTGCAGCATAGCGCTGGCCTGGGTATTAATGGATAAAGGTCGCGGTAAGTTAACGTCGCCAATACTGTAATAATCGAGGCTAATGTCGCCATAACCGCCGCCGATTAAATAACGGATGTCACCCTCTTGGTAAAAACCCAGATGGCCCGCACCGGCTAGCCAGGAATCATTGCCGGTATAAGCGCCAAAGATAGCGGAAACGCTGGGGGGTAATAAATGCCGTGCTGCATTTTCTGAGGTCAGCATGGCCTCTTTTCTAGCGGCGGCCTGCTCTTCATCTTCGTGAAAGATTAAACCGATAACGCCTAATCCAGAATCTACCGCGGGTTCGGTAATCACTACCGGTACGGGTAAAAATCCAAAAGCGTTCTCCGCTAAAAAGCCAGAGACATCAAATTTGCCATCAACAGGGTCAAAAAACTGTTTGGCGAAATCTGCCTTTGCCAGACTGCTTATTGCTAACGCCGCTAACAGTACTATGCCTGCGGATGTTACCTTGACCATGGTTAATCCTGTTGTGAACTATTTTTAGTCCGTCGTTGAAAAGTCGCTGCTGTCAGTGTCAAAATTAAAGCTGCCGGTGTCACTGCCTAGATCCTCATCCTTAAATAGCCAAACACTCCATAACGATAAGGCATAAAGTAAGCTGATTAATGCCGCTATGGCTGGGCGAGCTTGAGCTACATTATCAATAATTTCGGCCTCATCGATTTCTGCCATTACCGCCCAGTTAACTGTATCAAAAGTAACGCTGTCAAAAGCAGAGAGTACCCGGATGCCGCGATAGTCATCGGTAAACTCTACGCCTTTTTCTCCAGCTAGTGCGCGCCGGGTGGTGGTCGTATCAACTTTTACTTTAAGTGAGGTGCGCTCTGTAGAAAACCGTGACTGGCTGCGCATTAGTTGATCTTTGCCCACTAAATAGGTTTCGCCACTTTCACCCATGCCGCCATCAAAGTTCATAATATTTTCAATTTTGGCGGTGGGTAGTTGCAGAGCTAATACGCCTAACACTTCGCCTTTTTCATTGCTTAAACTGGTGGCCATAAACATAGCGGGGTCGCCATTGCTGGGCTGGTAGTGTTCAAGGTCACTAAAGGCTACGGTTCCCGGATTGTTGATAGCCCGTTTAAAAACATGGGCTAGCCCCGAATCTTTGTATTGTCCTGATACAAGGTTAGTGCCGAAGTCATCTTCTTTTTGTACGCTGTAAAAAATATCACCGGTATTATTGATCAGAAATAAATCGTAATAGCCCCGCTCGGTCACAAACATTTTTGCCATGGGGTGAATGTCGGCATGGACTTCACTATAAATCGAGCCATCTCCCGCATCACTGAGCTGGTGGCGTTCCCCCAGTGGGAAAGGGTTGTTGCTGATATAAAATTTACGCAATTGGGTGCTGGCATAACCTATCTGGTCGGCATAGATGGCCCAGCGATTAACCAGTGTCTGTTGGTGGCTAAGCAGTTGTGGGTTAAGGCTCCAAAAAACAATTTCTGCCTTAGTCGTTTCAAAATATTCGACCAGTGCATTGCGGCGTAATTGGTTTAATAGTTGAAAGCGCTCGGCATTATGCTCAATAGTGGTATTAATAATGGTGCGATTAATGGCATAGCCTAATACCAGTACCACAAGCAATAAGCCTAGAGTGGGGAGCAGCCAAAAACGGTTTGTCTTATTACTCATCGTTGTTCCCCCTTGTTAGCAGTGGCCTGAAGCCATTGGTCTCTTAATAAGTTATCCACCGACTGCCAAACAAATTGGAAATGCTCAAACTCATTTTGGTTAACGCGATCCTGATCAAGGTCATCGACTAAATCTTGCAGCATGGTGCGTAATTGCGTCTTGTACTCAGTCAGGGTGGCTGTGTCGGTGGTGTTGGACACTTCTTCCGCTAACTGCATCAGTTTTTTATTATGTTCGCCGACGCGAATCCGGCGGCGCAATTGCCAGCGCGAGCGCAGGGCAAAAACCGCGGACGTGATAATGGCGATGGCGGATAAGATGGCCGAGCTTAAACGGGTATTTTGTTGAACAAAGGAAGGTTTCTCACGGTCGTAATAACTTAATGCTCCCTGATGAACGGGAATAGTTCTGGAAGTGGAATGATCAATACCACGAATCATGCCCGCCAGATGGGTTTCTGATACCAGGTCTGAGCGATGTTCAAACAGGAGTTGGGTCAGTTTATAAACCAGCTTTTGGTCAAGGTCTGCTCTGGCGGCAAGAATACGTTCCATCGCCGCGGTGGGTAAATCCTGTGCTGGTAATGCTGGGTAACCACGGTAGGAGCCGTGGGGAATCATGCCGGGGCTGATAGCCGGTTTTTTCAGGGACAGGGCCGCCGATTGCTCAATGGGTACCAGTCTCAATAAATGATCACCAATTAATTCCCTAATGGCATCATTGCCGGGAACGCGAACCCGAAACACGGCATCAACCTGGCCCTGAATCATGGCAAAATTAGCCGCTGCTTCAGACATCGGGAGAGCGGCTACTTGTTGTTCGGTAATACCGTAGTGATCCGCTAAAAACCAAAAGGCAGCATTTTGGCCGCTGCTGGTTGGGGGGATGGCAATGCGATGTCCGGGCAGGTCGGCAAAGCTGCTGATAGACGTTGTCAGGCCGTCCCTTGCGATTAACTGGTAAGCGTCAAAGTAGAGGCTGGCAACTGCATCAATATTGCCAGCGATGGCGGTGTCGGCTTGAATGGGTGCGAGGTCAATAAGCCCGCTTTCCAACAGCCGGACATTTTCAGCCGAGCCGCTGGTTTCAAAGACTTCAACCTTGTAGTTGCTGTGTTGCTGGGAGAATACCTCGGCGATGGCCGTGGCTATTTCAAAGGATTCACTGCTACGGGGGCCGCCAGCAATGGTGATATGGGTCTGCTGGATATTAACCACCCAGCCCATAATGCCAATCAGTGAGGCAAGCCAAATTAGCCCGACTACTACATATTTAAAACGTCCAGCTAGCATGCCCGAATACTCTACCGCTTTAGTTGGTTTAATTAAGCGGGTGATTATATGTTAATGCATGCTTGAAATGTCAAATTTGTGCCCGGTGGGGCTATTTGGGAAAGGGTAAGATCATACGAACCCGGTTTTGGTAATCGGTATATCTTGCCCCCAGCTGGGCGGTCAGGTCTTTCTCTTCATAGTGCAGGCCAATAAAAATATAGAGGGTCATACCCAGTGCCAGTAGCAGATGGGTGATGGTCATTAGCGGGGTTATCCAAATGCCGATCAAGACCCCTAGCTGCAATGGGTGACGTACAACTTTATAAAATAAGCGTTCGGTAAACCTCGCTGGGGGTTCAGCTGTTTTTTTAACGTGGTAATAAACCTGCTGTAAGCCAAATAACTCAAAATGATTGATTTGAAAGGTGGCGAGAACGGCGATAGCCCACCCGGCTATATAACCTGACACTAACAGGGTATTCCAGGGCTGCACCTCCACTCGCCAAAGTTCACCTTCGACGGGCTGCCAGTAGAGGCAAAACATCGCCATGATGGCCCCTGACAGTAATATATAGGTGCTTCTTTCTGCCGCAGGTGGGATCAGTTTGGTCAGTTGCTTTTTAAAAGCAGGCCGGGCGGTAACAGAGTGTTGTATGGCGAATAGCAGCATTAAGCCGCCATTGATGGCTAAGGCCGTTGGCAGGTGGCCTGGTGCTTGGGAGTTAATATGTTGCGGCAGAAAATCCCAGCTGCCCAAAAATAAGATAAACCAAACCAGCCCGCCCATACCTATAGCATAGGCAATTAATCCGTAAATAAAAATAAGCAAGCGTTTGCTCATGGTCGCCTCCGGGTAGCTTGTGGGATAGCTATTGGATCTCCGACTATGCCGAGGGGCATGACTACTGAAGTGAGTGTAGGGGAAGTATAGGCCAGCTTAAGAGGCATGCACAAACAAGCATAAAACTGACCTTAAAGCCCTTTGGCCTAATTTGGCGTACAATCAGCGCTTTGAGGTCTAATATAAGGTTACCCACTTTGGCTGGCACATCCTCTCAACCGGACTACCAACAACAGATTATCGTTGAGCAAATCAGAACTTTGTACCAATCAACCTGGTCATTAATCTTGATTAACCTGTTGGTGAGTTCGATTTTGACCTTCAGTTTTTGGGATTATGTCGATCATCAACGTCTGCTGTTATGGATGGGCTTGATGCTGCTTATGCTTGCCGTTAGAAGCCTGTTCTATTGGCAATTTCAACGGGACTTTGATGCCAGCTTGATTGACCGGTATCGGCTGCTACTGCTACTGGGTAGCTTATTCGCTGGTATTATCTGGGGAGCGGGCGGTATTTTACTGTTCCCTGAGGATAACTTTGAGTACCAATTATTTTTATTGCTGAGTTTTTTGGCGATGACTGGCGGTTCAACGTTTTCTCTGAGTATTTACCTTCCAGCCTACTTTGCCTATGTGCCTCTGTCGCTACTGCCGATTACGATCAAATTATTCGGGATGATGGAGGCGGTTTATTTAGCGCTGGGTATGATTACGGTCGTGTTTTTTGCCGCCTTAACGTCATTTAATTACCGGCTTAACCGCAGCTTTACCCAGTCCCTGCAATTACGTTATGAAAACCTCGACCTTATCGAGCAACTCAACATTCAAAAAGAAGAGGCGGAGCGGGCCAATAAGGCCAAATCAAAATTTCTGGCAGCCGCCAGCCATGATCTGCGTCAGCCACTGTACTCGTTGACTTTATTTACCTCGGTACTGGAAGAGCTGGTTAAAGAGGAAAAACCCAGAGAAGTGGTCGATAAAATTCATCAGTCAGTAGATTCATTGCAAGATTTATTTGATAAATTATTAGATATCTCGCAATTGGATGCCGGGGTAATTGAAGCCAATAAGACGGCCGTTGATATGGCCGACCTGATCGATACGCTGGCGCATGATTTTAATGGCCCTGCGGCGGCTAAAGGGCTGACAATGACCTGGCCGACAGAGGCAATAACGGTCTACAGCGAGCGGGCCTTGTTAGAGCAAATACTTCGCAACTTTATCTCTAACGCCATACGTTATACCACTGCCGGTACGGTCAGCTTAAATTATGAGTATAGCGGTGATAATGTCACGATCGAGGTAGCGGATACGGGCATTGGTATTGCAGAAAGCTCACTGCAGGATATTTTTGTTGAGTTCCACCAACTGGATAACTCGGCCCGTGAGCGTGAAAAAGGCCTGGGTTTGGGTTTATCCATCGTACAGCGCAGTGCTGCCTTGTTGGAACATCCCATTGCCTTAACATCCACACCCGGTGCAGGCTCAACCTTTTCCGTTACCCTGGCAAGGGCACCAGCGCAGGCCGCCTCGATGGCACCGGTAAAAAAACGCTTGCCTGGCAAGGCATTTGATCGCTCTATGTTGGTGGTTATTATTGATGACGAACAGGCCATACGTGACGGTTTGAGCCAGTTGCTGATGCTCTGGGGTTGCTCGGTGATTAGTGCTGCGGATGCGGACACTTGCCTGGACTTACTCCGCAGTGATGGTCGTGAACCTACGGCGATTATTTCAGACTTTCGCTTACAGCATAATAAAACGGGTATCGATGCTATTCAGGCTTTGTATGCCTACTATCAGACAGATTTCCCCGCCCTGTTAATGACCGGTGATATCGAAAAAGAACAATTAGTAGAGATTGACAGCAGTGGTATCCAGGTTTTATATAAACCAGTAGCGCCAAATAAATTACGAGGCTTTCTGCAATCTGCCTCTGCCGATAAGGCGCTAAGTCAGTAGCTTCCGCTCTATGGCAACCTTTGCGACCTGGGTGCGGTTGGTGACATTCAGGCTAGTCATAATCGATGACATATGCATTTTTATGGTGGCTTCTGCAAGGTCAAGTTGCTTGGCAATTTCTTTATTGGTCATGCCATCGCAAACCAGCGTGACAACGTCTAATTGGCGTCCGGTAAGATAGAACGGGTCGCCAGGTTGCTTTGCCGTCATGGCCGCAGGGGCTTTAGTTAAAGCCGTGGGGATATAATAACCACCAACAAGCATCGTGCGTAATGCACTGAGCATAATCTCGCTGGAGGTGTCTTTGGGAATAAAACCCACCGCCCCCATATCCATCGCCTGTTGCATATCTTTTGTGCTTTTGGAGGCTGACAGTATGGCGACCGGTATGGCGGAGAATTGCTCAAGGCAGAATTCAAGGACTTCAAAACCGTCTTTATCCGGGAGCGATAAATCCAGCAGGATAAGATTGATATCCTTATTATCAGAGAGTTTTTCCAGAGCGCTATTATAACTATCCGCTTCTAAAATTAGGACTTCAGGGTCCAGCTTTTCCAGCAAATAGCTTAAGCCTTCGCGGAAAAGGGTGTGGTCGTCAACCAGTAAGAGTTTCAAGGGTAAATCCTTATAATTCTAATCGGTTCAGTATACACGTTATGCAGCCTTTTAATTCGTAAAATATTCCAATGCCGCCAATACAGCGGTGACTAAAATGCGTAAAAAGAGAGGGCAATGTTGATTGGTCTCATGGGGGGTATATAGACGATGCTTCGATAACACCCATCCAGTCTTTTGCCTTCATCTAAGTTCGCCCGGGCCGTCCAGTCATACCTATATCTAGCAAGTCAGTTGTCTTAACTGGCTGTACCTGGCAAAGCAGTAACCTATCGACCCCTATTTTCTTCACTAAGCTACCTGAACATCTTCCCACTGGAGATTTTAAAGATAGACCGTGCCTTTGTGGCTGACATTGATCAATCAGATGACCCCAAGGCGCTGGTGACGGCAATAATTGCCATGGCTGAAACATTGAATTTAATGGTGGTGGCTGAGTCCGAGGCTGTAATGCAGCATGCTTCTTTGTGCGGTAAAGATGCTTTGTTGAGGTCTTCTTATACAAGGTAATCATGATAATTCAGAGGGGTGCCTTATATATAAGATTAAAAAATAGTCAAAAATTTCATTTCGGGGGTGGGGATTTCTCTCTGTTAAGTGTCTTAAGTAGGAATGCCGCTTAGTTCGTGTGTTAGATCAGTGGCAAAACTACTAATAGATCGGTGTACAACTACTAACTGTACAACACTACCGGCAGGACCTGGCTAATGACTCAAGTAACGCATTTATCGCATGCTATAACTCGCTACCCCATAGAGCTAGTGATCCTGATTAGCTTCCTATGCTTGTGTTTGTTTTTATCCTCTCCTTTTGTTCCTTGCCTTATTGTTCTTGGGCAATTAATCCCTGGTATTTATATTGGCCAAAACTATCGCCATAAGATAGATAGTGAGAAAAAATTAATGGCAGCCATGGAAGAGCTGCAAGCTAGTCAAGACAATCAACTCGATAGCCATCATCAAATGCAGAAATTTCTCAGCGAAATCTTTCCGGTATGGAATGGTCAGCTGAAGCTGGCAAAGAATGAAACCTCTGAGGCTGTTAACGCATTGGTTAATGCCTTTGTGGGCATTCGTTCGGCCCTATCTGAAACACTGAAGGTTTCCTCCGAGCTGGCCGGTGACGGTGATAAAGGCAATGTTAGCGACATTATCGATGGCGGCAGCCGGGCATTAAGCGACAGTGTGGAATCCCTATCAGAATTAGTGAGCGTAAACAGAAATATTGGTGAAAAAGTCAGTGGGCTTCATAGCTTCGCGAAAGACTTACAAATTATGGCAGAAAGTGTGGCGGGCATTGCCGAGCAAACAAATTTGTTAGCACTTAATGCCTCTATTGAAGCAGCACGAGCAGGGGATGCGGGTAGAGGTTTCGCTGTAGTGGCTGATGAAGTAAGAAACTTATCCAGGCGTTCATCGGAAACAGGTCGCAATATGAGTACCACTATAGAGTCTATCTGTTCGGCTATGGAGGAGGCCGTAGAAATTTCAGTCGTCAGTATCGAACAAGCAGGCGCGGTGGTAAGTGATAGCCACGATACGGTTGGCAGTGTGGTCAGAAGCTTTGCAAGCATTGCCGACAAGCTGGGTCAATCCTCGGCATTGATGCAGGAGGAGGGGCATAGAATTATATCTGCCGTGGATGAGTCAATGGTGGCATTACAGTTTGAAGACCGGGTGGTGCAGGTGTTAGGCAGTATTGTGACGCAAGTGGATGATATGGGAACCACCTTTTCCGATGCCATAGACAATGGCGAAGCTATCAGTTTGCAATGGGATGAATGGAAAGGGGCGATGGTTAATAGCTTCAATATGGTTGAACAAAAACAGGCTTTTAATGCGTCGTCAGAAGATAAGTTAGCAATGAATAATGCCGATGCTGATTGCGATGTGGAATTTTTTTAACGGTTAGTTGATGCAAGGTCAACAGTTTATAAGGCGGCGGAGAGTGAGAATGTCTAAAACAATTATGATAGTGGACGATTCCAGTTCAATTCGAACATTGGTTTCTATGTGTTTGAAAAATGCAGGTTACACCGTGATGGAGGCTGAAAATGGCCGGGTGGCCTTGGATAAATTATCAGCAAGCTCCGCGCAGCTGGTGATTAGTGATGTCAATATGCCGGTGATGGATGGGATAGAGTTTGTGACTGAATTGAAAAAACTGCCTGACTACCGTTTTACCCCGGTATTGATGTTAACCACAGAAAGTGAAGCCGACAAGCGTGAGGCAGGAAAGAAAGCCGGGGCCAGGGCGTGGGTGGTCAAGCCCTTTAAAGAAGATCAAATGCTAACAACGGTTAAAAAACTCATTATGTAAATGTGCTTTTGCTTGTGTCCAAATTTTAGTGTTGCTGAGGTCTTTATGACAGGAAAATATGATTTTTGCGAGTTAATCAGCCAAGACGGCAGCTCGTTGATACGGTGTAAGTCAGAGTTAACTATTTTACAGGCCGCTGCGGTAAAAGAAGTCTTTATTGCCGCCATTGCTACGGCCAACCCCATCCAAATCGATTTGCAGGAGGTTCAGGCGTTGGATGTGGCTTTTTTGCAATTACTTTATTCCTGTCAGCAGTCTGCGGTTCAGGAGGGGCTGGATTTTGAGTTGGTGGCACTGTCTTCAGAGTGTGAATCATTGGTGGCTCTATCGGGCTTCCCTTTTAAATTGGCTGCGGGTTTATAATGTCTGACTTACAAGCATTGTTTGTTGAGGAAGCGCAAGATCTGTTACCAGAACTTGAAGAAGCGCTACTCGAACTGGAAAATAATAATGATGACCTTGATCTTGTGGCACGTATTTTTCGTGCGATGCATACGATCAAAGGCTCTGGAGCCATGTGCGATTTCCCCAATATCGCCAGTTTTACCCATGAGTTGGAAAATGTTTTCGACCTGGTGAGAAAAGGCGATATTAGTGTCAATAAAAAACTGGTAGAAATTGGCTTATCTTCACATAACTATATCACTGAACTTATTGATTCTGCCGATCAGTTAAACCCCCGCTTGCGAGAAGAAGGCAATCATATACTTGCCCAGCTAAGTGTTTATGCGCCGATTGTCGGTGATATAAGCGCAGCTAATCCTGATGAAAACCATCACAACAAAGATACCAGTCAGCAGCAGAAAAACGGGATATCACACTTTCGAATTCACTTTGTACCAGAGCCGGCACTGCTGACCTACGGTATTAACCCATTAAATGTGCTGCAAAGCTTGTTGCAGCTGGGTGAGGTTTATAGTCAGGCTTATGTTGAGTCGTTGCCCAAGCTGGCTGAAATCGATGAAACCCTCTGTTATACCAGTTGGGTGATGGTGGTTAAAACCATCCATTCCCGGGATGAGGTGGCCGATGTCTTTTCCCTGGTGGAGGAAGATAGTGAGGTCACTATTACCGCGATTGATATTACCGATGAAGATGCCCCACAACGCCTTGGTGAAATTTTATTGGCGCGTGGTGATATTCAACAGGAGCAGTTAGCGCCACTGTGTGAACAGCCACCACTGTTAGGTGAAAAAATTGTTAACAGCGGTTTGCTGCCCCAGGAAAAAGTAGATTCGGCCTTGGTGGAACAAAACCTGTTGCGCGAACAGCGGCAACAAACACAGTCCACGGACAATGTCCGTGTTTCTTCTGCCCGGCTTGATTCACAAATGGATTTGGTCGGTGAGCTGGTGATTGCCCTGGCTGGTTTGAAGCAGTATTCACAAAGCCGGGAAGATGCACGGCTAAGCCTTATCAATGACGAACTGGAACAATTGGTGACCTCCATTCGTGACAATGTGTTGGGTATACGGATGTTGCCGATCGGTGGCATTTTTGGAAAATTTCGGCGTCTGGTTCGCGACCTATCGAATGAGCAGGGTAAGCAGATTGAATTGCTTACCGAAGGCGCTGAAACCGAATTGGATAAGACGGTGATTGACCAGTTGAGCGAGCCGCTGGTGCACCTTATTCGCAATAGTCTTGACCACGGTATTGAGTTACCTGAGCAGCGCATTGCCGCCGGTAAAGACCCCCTTGGCAAAATTACCTTGTCGGCAAAACATGCCCAGGGACAGGTGATTATTCAAATCAAAGACGATGGTGGCGGGATTGATGCCGATAAGGTGTGGGAAAAAGTTCTGGAAAAGGGTTTGTCTACCCAACAGGAAAAACCTGCGCCTAAAGATATTCTTGCCTTTATTTTTGCCCCTGGATTTTCTACCGCTGCAACCATTACCAGTATCTCCGGTCGAGGTGTCGGTATGGATGTGGTTAAAAAAGCGATTGAAAGTCTGCGCGGCAGTATTGATATAGATAGCGTGGTGGGTGTGGGTAGCACCATTACACTGCGGCTGCCATTAACTCTGGCCATTATCGACGGTTTGTTGGTCAGGGTTGGCGCTGAAATTCTGGTGGTTCCATTGGCGATGGTTGAAGAGTGTGTGGAAACCACGCGTGGCGCCCTTAAGTATTCTGCTCAAGGCCAGCTGATACGTGTGCGCGATACGTTGGTGCCCTGTTTGCCTTTACAAAATTGGGCAGGATCTGCTGCCCGGGTCAATGACGATATCCAGATTGTTATTGTCAGTGTAGAAGGCCAGTGCTATGGCCTGATAGTCGATGATGTGGTCGGGCAGGAGCAGATTGTTATTAAAAGCCTGGGGCGCATTTATCAGGCTATTGAAGGGGTTAGTGGCGCCACTATTTTAGGTGATGGCGCCGTGGCCTTGATTTTGGACTTAGTGAAAATTGTTCAATTGTTTGACAGTAAAGAAAACGTTTAATGCTGCAATTTGATTGCAGAAATATTTCGATGATGACTGATAGAGGAAGCCCAGCCATGTTTACTATAAACGCACTGTTATCCCGATTCCGTATAGGCACCAAGATTGGCGGTGGTTTTTTTGCCGTGGCTCTGGTGTTGTTAACGACGGTATTGGTCACGATGTCTGAGATCAAAAAAACCAATGAGATTTCCAATAGGGTGATTGATTTGCGCGCCCCTACAGCTCGCGCCAGTTTGGAAATGTTAAATGGTATCAATCATTCACTGGCGGCCCTTCGAGGCTGGATTATTCTTGGGTCCGATAAATTTAAGCAAGAACGTAATATGTCCTGGCAAGAGGAGATAGAGCCTGCACTGGCTTCGATGAAAGATTTTTCAGCGACATGGACCAATCCTGAAAATATCGAACGATTAAAACGTATTGAAGCAGCGTTAAATGAGTTTAAGCAGTATCAAAATGAAATCGAAGCGATTGCCCAGTCGGTTGATAATCAGCCTGCGCTAAAGATTTTATTCGAGGAGGCGGCACCTGAAGCGCAAAAGTTGACGGCAACAATCACGACTATGATTGACCTTGAGTCCAAAGAAAAGGCAAGCCCAAGGCGCAAGCAGCTATTGGGTATTATGGCGGATGTCAGGGGTACCACGGGATTGGCCTTGGCCAATATTCGCGCCTACCTGCTTTCAGGAGAAGAGAAGTTTGCTATTAAATTTAATACCCTGTGGGAAAAAAACGAGCGTCGCTTTAATGATTTGAACAATAATCAGTCGCTGTTAACCGATCAGCAAAAACAGGCTTTTGATGTTTTTAGTGCTGCCAGAGAAAAGTTCGCGCCACTGCCACAGCGTATGTTTACGATCAAGGCTGGTAAAGAGTCTAATCTGGCTAATCTATGGCTTGGCACTAAAGCTGCACCTACAGCGTTTGCTATTAAAAATGATCTTAAGGCCATGGCCGATAACCAAAAGCAGTTGATGATTGACGATATGGCGACGGCCAAATCACTGGCGGCAAGTCTTAACCAGTTTCTCTGGGTGCTGCTGGCCTCTGGCTTATTGCTGGCGGCAGTGATTGGCACGGTAATTACCCGAGTGATTATCAAACCGATCAATAGCAGCGTAGAGATTATGGAAACCCTCGCCAAGGGCGACCTTGAGGTGGATATAGAGGTGAATAGCAAGGATGAAGTCGGTGAGATGTTAGCGGCTCTTAAAGCCATGGTGGCGAGTATTAGTGATGTGGTGGTGACCGTTGCTAACTCCTCGGACGGTGTGAATAACGGTTCTCAGGAATTGAGTTCAACAGCCCAGCAATTATCCCAGAGTGCTACAGAGCAAGCCGCCTCACTGGAAGAGGTGTCGGCCTCAATGGAACAAATGGCAGCGAATATTAGCCAGAGCGCAGACAATGCCCAGCAAACCGAAAAGATTGCCCAGCAGGTGTCACAAGATGCTGCTGAAGGCGGAGAGGCGGTTAGTGGTGCAGTAACCGCCATGAAGGAAATTGCCAATACCATTTCGGTTATCGAAGAGATTGCTCGCCAAACGAATTTACTGGCATTAAATGCTGCGATTGAGGCTGCCCGGGCCGGTGAGCACGGTAAAGGTTTTGCGGTGGTCGCCTCGGAGGTACGCCAGCTGGCTCAAGAGAGTAAAAAGGCAGCCGGTGAAATTAGCCAGCTGTCAGAAAATTCTATGGCCGTGGCAGAAAAAGCGGGGGAGCTGCTGGCGTCCATTGTGCCTGATATTCGTAAAACCGCCGAGTTGGTGCAAGAGATCAGTGTGGCAGCACAAGAGCAAGATACCGGTGCCAGTCAGATCAATGTCGCTATTCAGCAGCTGGATCAAACGGTACAGCAGGGTGCGGCGGCCTCAGAGGAGGTGGCCTCAACAGCTGAAAATTTATCAGACCAAACAGAGATGATGACCTCGGCGATCGCTTATTTCAACGTGGCTGAAGGCGATGTCCAATTAACCGCTAGCCATGCTGGAGGTCAGGGGGAGCCCCGTTCCGGCTCAGCTGAAACAGCCATAAAGGCAGTGTCCACCTCAACGCCCGCTGAGCCTAAAACCAGAACCGCCGCTTCCGGTATTGATATCGATATGGGGCTGGATGGCCAGGATGCTGAGACAGCGTTTACCTCCTATTAACTGATTGACTCTGGTGTTCATTGAATGGGAGTAGGGCTATGTCTGAATGGATAGATACCAATGTGGGGCAGTATCTGAACTTTGAGTTAGACGATACCTTGTATGGTATTAATATTCGAAGCATTAAAGAAGTGCTGGACCTTTGCGAGATTACCCCTTTGCCAAGCAGTGCTGATTATTTACGTGGCGTGATTAATTTGCGCGGCCAGGTTGTGCCCGTTATTGATTTAAAGCTGCGCTTTGGTCTTGCCGTCACTGAGATGACCGTTGATACCTGTATTTTGATTCTGGAGATAAAAGACTCTCAGGGTGAGTTATTTTTACTCGGTGCATTGGCGGACTCTGTACGGGAAGTGATTGACTTGTCGGCCTCTGATATTGACCCACCACCGCAGGTGGGTAGCTCGGTTAATTCTGCTTTTATTTATGGTGTTGGTCAGCATGATGGCGCTTTCGTGGTGCTGCTTGATGCCCAGTCATTGAGTAGCCATGACGACCTTGAGGCTATAAAAGTTGCAGCCTCTGTCGTTGGGCCAGAGGGAGAGAGTGTCGATGAGCACTGTCACGAAGAAGGTGTTGCCAGTTATGAATGACTCAATACCGGCGGATAATTTATCCCAATACCTGACCTTTTGTCTTCACGATGAGTTGTTGGGCCTTAACCTTCATTGGGTAAAAGAAGTGATAGAGGTTAAAACCATTACCGCGCTGCCCCGCGCTCCCCAGTATGTGCGTGGGGTGATTAATTTACGTGGCCAGGTGATTCCAGTCATTGATTTGCGAATAAAGTTTTCCATAGTGGCCAAACCGCTCACGGTAGACAGTTGCATTATTATCGTAGAAAGCCAGGTTAACGAGGAGACCGTGGTGATCGGTGTGATGGTCGATTCGGTGAGCGATGTGCTTACCGTTGAAGCCGACGATAAAGAGCCTGCCCCGGGGATGGGGGGCGGTATCGAACATCAATTTATTGAAGGTCTGGCAAGACTCGGCGATCACTTTATTACGCTGCTGGACAGCAAGGTAGTCTTTTCCCTTGAGGAAATGCTGGTCGGTAGCCCAAGTCAGTCAGTAGATGCCTGTGCAGCCAGACCGGCGCAGCCCGTTGATAAGGTACAAGCGGCGTGTTAGCGATACATCAGGAATCACTCAGTAGCTCGGATTTTGAGCGTATAGCGGCCTATGTGTTTTGCCGAGCAGGCTTACGCTTAACCGATAATAAGCGGAGCATGGTTGAGGGGCGTCTTCGCCATCGCCTAAAAGCGCTGAAGCTAGCAACTTTTGAGGCGTATACCGACTATGTTTTTGGCCCCCAGGGGCAGTTGGAAAGCGTCTACCTTGTTGAGAGCCTGACCACCCATAAAACCCATTTTTTCCGGGAGCAGCAGCACTTTGATTATTTGCGGCAGCATTACCTTCCCCTCTGGGTAGATCGTCCGAACAATGCATCTCGTACTTTAAAAGTATGGAGTGCGGGTTGCTCTACCGGCGAGGAGGCCTACTCGCTGGCCATGTTGTTACTGGAGTGGAATCAATATCACCAGAAGATAAAATTTGAAGTTTATGCTACCGATATTTCGCGGGCTGTGGTGGTTAAAGCCGTCAATGGCTTGTACCGGGAAGCCGAGGTAAGTGATGTTCCCCTGGCGTTGCGGCAAAAATATTTTCTGCGCAGCGTGGCCAATACCAACGTGGTTAAAATGGGGCCGGAGCTACAAAGCTGTGTAAGTTTCGGCACTCTCAATTTACTTAACGATCACTACACGTTGCCCGGCCGGTTTGACATTATTTTTTGTCGCAATGTATTAATTTATTTTGATCGCCCTACGGAAGAAAAGGTGATTAATCAATTATGCCGAAAGCTAAAACCTCAAGGTCATCTTTTTCTAGGTCATTCAGAGTCCATCACCGGTCTTAATGTTCCTCTGGATACGCTGGGCGCCACTACCTATAAGTTGAAAGGATAAATGTTACAGACTATGGAGTCCGTCATGAAGAAACCCACAATAAAAGTTATGATCGTTGATGACTCTGCGGTGGTACGTCAAACCCTTAGTGATATTTTAAATAGTGATGATGAGCTGGAGGTAATATCCTACGCTCAGGACCCTATTGCAGCCGCCAAAAAAATCCGCGATGAGGCCCCGATGTCATTACTCTGGATGTTGAAATGCCACGGATGGATGGTCTGACTTTTTTACGCAAAATTATGCAGCAGCACCCGTTGCCTGTTGTTATATGCTCCAGTCTGGTAGGCAAAGGTTCAGAGACACTAAGCAAAGCCATTGAGTATGGCGCAACAGAAATTATTGCCAAGCCGCAAAGTGGTACCCAGCTTTTTTTACAGGAGTCGCGGATCACTATTATTGATGCCGTTAAAGCCGCCTCATTAGTAAAGCCTAAAAAACTGGTGGCGGCTCGTTTGGTGCCCAGCAAAAAACAAAATGCGGATGTTATGCTAGCCAAACCCCTTGGTAGTGCCATGTCCGAGACTACCGAACGTATTGTCGTAGTAGGTGCCTCCACCGGAGGGACTGAGGCTCTCACCAGATTTTTACAGGCCCTGCCTAATAACTGCCCCGGTGTGGTTATTGTTCAACATATGCCGGAGGGCTTTACCCGCTCCTTTGCCGAGCGTCTGGATGGCCTGTGTGCAGTGAGCGTTAAGGAGGCGCGCAATGGTGATTCGATATTGCGAGGCCATGTATTAATTGCTCCGGGTAACCATCACCTAATGTGTAAACGCAGTGGTGCGCGCTATTTTGTAGAGATAAAACAGGGCCCTCTGGTATCCAGACACCGACCTTCGGTCGATGTGCTATTTCGCTCGGCCGCCAAATATGCGGGCAAAAATGTTCTGGGTATTATCCTGACCGGTATGGGGGATGATGGTGCCAAAGGAATGAAAGAAATGCATGATGCCGGTGCTCTGACGATTGCCCAGGATGAGGCCACGTCGGTGGTGTTTGGTATGCCCAATGAGGCAATAAAGGCCGGTGGTGTGGATAAAATCTTGCCACTCGACCAGATTGCTGGGCAACTGATCCGCTAGGGTGGTTATATTTCTCTATGGTTGGAGAGCGGTGAAGCGGTGTTAGCTAATTATCTCTTCATAGATATCACAGATTGTAAAGCTGCCGGTATCTGAGTTAATTTTTAAATAAGACTATTAAATTTTATGCTTTGCTTAAATAAAACATTTTTCTGCCCGGGTCGCAGAGTCTTCATAATAGCAAGGCTCTACACTGCTTTGGTTTTATTATGGGTGCCTTGTTCTGGTTATGCAGGCCTGGATGCGGTGTTAGATAATGGTCGTGTCGCTTTGGACGGTGCTATACGGGGAATGGAAAACCTGGAAAGCCATGAGCATGGGATGATTTATTATCTGGGTTTGGATTTGCATAAAGTATTTAGCCGAAGCACCAGCGATATAGGTACCCTGATATTTCAGCCCTATCTTGTAAGGCGAAAAAATACTCACTATATTTTCAGCGATGTGGGTCAGGAAGACGATCAAGAACTTATCTGGCGCGTCGCCAATTTTAATTACACAGCATTGTCCAATGGTGGGGTAAATATTCGTGCAGGGCACTTTGAGCTGCCCTTTGGTCTGGAGCAAACCATGGACTCCAATGGCACTCTGCGGCAATTTACAGCGTCTGACCGCGCGATAAAATCGGATTGGGGTGTGTCCGTAAATGGGGTCTTGCCAAGCTACGAATACGAAGTAGCACTCAGTGCTGGATCAGGTAATACAATAGACCGTAGTCAATCACCCTATCTATTTTCAGGCCGAATTGGCAGTGCCTCTCACCAAAATTATGTTGTGGGCGGTTCATGGTTTTACGGTGATGTCCTTGTTGAAAAGACGATTACTGAGCGTAGAAAAATCGGGCTTGATCTTGCTTATTACTTTCGCCAATGGATGTGGCTGGCAGAAATATCCATCGGTGAAAACGACCAACAGAATACCGTTAGTGGTTTTTTAGAACTGTCACAGCAGATACCTCAAGAACATTTACATCTTTATATGCAGCTAAAACATCAGCAAATCAAAAGCGAAGGATGGCAGTCCGGTGGTCAGTTTATAACGGGGCTGGTATGGGAGCCCTATAAAAACTTTACTGTGAGTGGGCAGTTGCTGTACTCCATTGAGGAGATAGAACAACAGCCAAGGTCGAACAGGCTCAGTGTGCAACTCCGTTATCGTTTTGAATAGTGTTGCCGTGAAAATCGGGAGGTTATATGACTTTAAACACAATTCGACATTTTTTATCGGTCATTTTAGCGCTGTATTGCACAGTGGGGCAGGCCGCCTACTGCTCATTACGGGACCCGGTAGCAGCTATCACTGCACTCTATGGTGCTGGCGTTAATCATCGATCCATTGTTGCCTCAATAACTAGTGAGGACAGAGTAGCGGTTAAGAAGCTCCTGCCGTTTACCTTGCACCGCAGTGAGATTGGTAGGCATACGCTGTATGTTATCTATCGTGATCAAGCGCCACTGGGTTTTGTACAGGCAAGATCAGAATTGGCGGAATGGGGTTTGATGGAAGTGGCATGGTCTATCAATGTTGACTTGACTATTGGTGGATTTTTTTTCCAGCGCTGCCGGGGGGAAGGCTGTGAATTAGCGGCCATTAGGCATTTGCATATATTGCTGGCGGAAAAAAACTTCAAGGAGTTACAGCAACTACTGAGTGATGATGGTTCCCGGTTAGTTAATGAGGGGGCTGCACTGCCCGATGAAATTCACCCGATAGCTTTATTAACTATACGCTCGGCACTGAAAACCATTGCTATAACAGATATTAGTTGGTCTAAAGAACTACGGTCCTTTCAGGTTAATCAGTATGACTGAAAAGGTTAATCACTCTATAGGTTAGGCTCTATGCGAATAAAAGTTTATTTGGCAATCCTTGTTTTCTGCTGCTTGCTCAGTGGTTATGCGCTGGACCAGGTACTGTCGCTACAGTTTAGGCAATTACAGTGGCTAGATCACAAGCTACATGAGAATCGCCTTCTGGCTAAAGATCTGGAAAGGATTAAAGGAAACGCTGCGCAATATCTTGTGTCAACTGATTTAATTATGGGGTCAGGTAGTAGCTATCTGGCCCATGGGGCCATAAAAATTGGAAACTATTTGATAGAGGACCTAAGGCGTGTTCGCAATGAATATGGAGAATCACTTCCTATAGAAAAAATTGTCGCCTCAGTTAATCATATTGTTGAAATTAATAAACTGGTTGATGCTGCACAGTTCGATAGCGAGTCACTGGAAGCTGTTGTGGAGTCAAGCTGGTTGGTCATTTATGATGATCATGCCTATAAGTTAAGTAAACATATCGCCTATCTTTCATCGCTTGTTGATAAGCGGTTAGTCGCTAAGACCGGGCGGCGTGATAGTGCTGAACGAAGCTTGATGTGGGTAAGCTGGTTTTCCAGACTTGTATTTTTATTGATAGTTATCATTCTATGGTTCTGGGCAAATAAAAAAATATGCAAGCCTCTGTATTTTCTTCAAAAGTCCTCTTCAGAAGCAGTTTCTGGTGGTGAATTTACTATTACTAAGGATGCGCCAAAAGAGATACTTCATCTTAGTAACGATTTTAAAAAGCTGACAGAGACCTTGTTTCATCAGGCAGACCATGATCCTTTAACCGGCTTAAACAATCGGCGCTCCTTTGAACGGCATATGGCGAATATGAATCCGATTGAAGACGGCATGAACTATATCTGCTTTATAGATCTGGATTATTTCAAAACTATCAATGACAGTTGTGGCCATGATGTAGGTGATGAAATATTGGTTAAGGTGGCTCGCTTGCTCTCTCATTCAGTGAGGTCCTGTGATATGGTGGCGCGGTTGGGTGGGGACGAGTTTGTTATTGTGTTGAACGATTGCAACCTGCCTGCGGCAAAAAAAATCAATAACAAAATTTGCAATGCTATTCGAGACATTCGTTATTGTAGTGCAGGTGAAGAATATTACCTCAGTGCGAGTATTGGTATTTCTGCGTCTTTTAATCGCGGCAAAACCACCACAGAAATATTGGGGACTGCCGATATTGCCTGTAATCTAGCCAAGGAGTCTGGCCGAAATGCTGTTCATGCCTTCGATAAAGCCCATGATAATCTATCGCTTCGCGAAGAGAAGATGGTATCTATTCACCAAATTGACGCGGCATTGAGTAATGGGGACTTTGTACTTTACAAGCAAGATATCGTTTCTCTATCAGATACGCCCCAAGACTCAGGCATTGAAATATTACTGCGGATGAAAAACAAGGAAGGGGGGCTTATAGGGCCAGACCAATTTCTCCCGGTAGCTGACCGCTATAACAAGATCGTTGAAATTGACCGTTGTGTGGTTGCAACAGCTTTTAATTGGTTTGATGCTCACCCCTCCGTATTAAAAGATCTTGCCTTTGTTTCTATTAATTTGTCGGTAAAGTCACTGAGTAACAAACGGTTCGAAAATTTTGTGATTGATACTGTGGTTCACAGTCATGTTCCCGCTAGAAAGATCTGTTTCGAAATTACTGAGACCGCGGCGATCGATAATATTACTCGCGTTCAGGGCTTTATGAATAATGTCAAAGCGATAGGCTGCACCTTCGCCCTGGATGATTTTGGCAGTGGTCACTCATCTTACTCTTATATAAAAGACCTCCCTTCAGATGCCTTGAAAATTGATGGCTCATTTGTGGTGGGCATGCTGCAAAATCCACTGGACTATGCCGCTGTGAAATCTATCTGCGAAATTTCCAAGGCGGCCAATCAAAAGATTGTGGCTGAATTTGTAGAAAACGAAGCGATTGTTGCACAGCTAAAGGAATTGGGTGTGGATTATGCGCAGGGCTACTATTTTTCTAAGCCCGAGCCTTTGTCCAGCCTCAAGCATAAGCGTATTTTTAATTCGAATAGGCTGAGACCTGCTGTTTGCTATAAACCTCTTCTTAATTAGCTTAATGCCCGAAAGCAGTCGCTGCAGGCATGTGGTCGCAGTCTGTGTTTTAAGGCCGCTGCCGGACGAACCGGGCGCTCAGCGAGATTGCCAACAATTTGGATAGCGAGGTACCCTGAAGCGAGTGAAAAACGTTCAAGCCTCATACCTTTCTTTGGAAGGGTTTAATACGGACTTAAAATGCCGCCCACAAAAAAGCCCGCTTCGTGGCAGGCTTCTAAGTCATTGAATTACAATGTTATATTGGTAGCGAGAGGCAGATTTGAACTGCCGACCCCATCATTATGAGTGATGTGCTCTAACCAGCTGAGCTATCTCGCCAAAACTTGTCTATCGACGCTGCCTTGTGGGCTTGCCGACTTTCGAGAGGCGCGTATTCTGGCGATTTGGGCCCTTGCTGTCAAGAGAGAATAGGCCTCTTTGCCGGATTTAAACGTTAAATTTAAAGTGGATTACATCGCCGTCCTGAACGACATAATCTTTGCCTTCCAGACGTAATTTACCGGCCTCTTTAGCCCCTTGTTCGCCGTTAAACTCTACAAAGTGCTCATAAGACATAATTTCAGCCTTGATAAAGCCGCGCTGGAAGTCGGTGTGGATAACGCCTGCGGCCTCTGGGGCGGTGGCACCCAGTGGGATGGTCCAGGCGCGTACTTCCTGCACACCGGCGGTAAAGTAGGTATGCAGGCCTAAAAGTTCATAACCGGCGCGGATTACCCGGTTTAAGCCAGCTTCTTCCATGCCCAGGTCTTCCAAAAACTCTGCTTTTTCTTCTTCATCCAATTCGGCAATTTCAGCTTCCAGCTTATTACAGATAGGGACGAGAATCGCGCCTTCGGACTCGGCGATACCACGCACGATATCCAGTAGCGGGTTATCTTCAAAGCCGTCTTCATCGACATTGGCGATATACATGGTGGGTTTGGTGGTCAGCAGGTGCAATCCGGGTAAAACGTCTTTTTCGGCTTCACTTAATTCCAGTGAACGAACCGGCAGGCCTTCAGAAAGGTGAGGAATCATTTTCTCGATTAAGGCTTTTTGTGCAATAGATTCTTTATCGCCACCTTTGGCGGTGCGAGTGACTTTCTGTAGCTGCTTTTCAACGCTTTCCAAATCTGCCAGTGCCAGTTCCATATTGATAATCTCAATATCGTTGGCGGGATTAATGGTATTGGCAACATGGATAACATTGTCATTTTCAAAACAGCGAACCACATGGGCAATGGCGTCGGTTTCGCGAATATTAGCAAGAAACTGGTTGCCAAGGCCTTCGCCTTTAGACGCGCCTTCAACCAAGCCTGCAATGTCTACAAATTCCATGGTGGTTGCTACGACTTTTTCAGGTTTTACTATTTCGGCCAGCTTGTCCTGACGAGGGTCGGGAATGGGCACGATACCTGAGTTAGGCTCGATGGTACAAAACGGAAAATTTTCCGCATCGATACCGGCTTTAGTCAGTGCATTAAATAGCGTGGATTTACCGACATTGGGTAGGCCGACGATTCCGCAATTAAATCCCATAACAATTTCTCTTGTAGGGTGGATTACAATCCACCGGTTTTTCAGGTTTAGGCTTTGGTGGATTGTAATCCACCCTACGAGGTTAGCCTTTGAATGTGTGTAAGTAGTTCATCGCCTTGGCCCAGTCGCCATTAATGGCATCGGGTAGGGCGCGTATGGCTTCATCAATTGCATCCAGCATTTTTTGATGATCAGCCTGTGGGGCTTTATTTAAAACATAGCCGCTAACCAGGTTGGCAGAGCCGGGGTGGCCTATACCAATGCGCAAGCGGTGAAAATTTTTGTTATTGCCGCATTTGGCAATAATATCGCGCAGGCCATTATGGCCGCCGTGGCCGCCGCCCTGTTTAAAGCGGGCTGTGCCGATATCGATATCCAGTTCATCGTGTGCGACTAACACTTCATCTATGGCTACTTTATAAAAGTTACACATGGATGCTACTGCCTGACCGCTGCGATTCATAAAGGTGGTTGGAATAACCAAACGTATATCGTGGCCTTCCAGATTGATACGGCTGGTGAGGCCAAAAAATTTACTCTCTTCTTTCAGTTGCGCACTCTGCTGGCGGGCAAGCTCTTCTACAAAAAGCGCACCGGCATTGTGGCGGGTCTGTTCGTATTCTCGGCCTGGATTGCCTAAGCCAACGATAAGTTTAATCGTGCTCACTGTCAGGGTCCTTCAATCATTCCATCTGCTTAAAACACAAAATGGGGACAAAGTCCCCATTTTATAGTGAAGCGGGGTATCGCAAGCAATACCCTTGGTGGAAGAAGATTACTCTTCGCCGCCTTCTGCTTCGCCTTCACCTTCAGCTGCTTCTTCTGGTGCAGCTTCTTCCTCATCACTGCCGCCTTTAGTGGCGTTAACCGCTGAAACCAGCAAGTCGTGATCAGCACCGTGAGATAGAGCCACACTCTCAACACCTTTAGGTAGAGTAAGGTCTGAAAGGTGAATGTTCTCACCCAGCTTAAGCTCAGCCATATCCACTTCGATATATTCAGGCAGGTCTTTAGGTAGACAGCTAACTTCAATATCGTTAAGGGCGTGAGAAATAGTACCGCCTTCCATTTTAACGCCGAAGCAAGCTTCTTCGTTAATAAAGTGAAGAGGAACCTGAATGGTCAGCTTGGTTTTGGCATCAACACGCAAGAAATCAACGTGCATAATGGTTTCTTTCGCAGGGTGGCGTTGCATATCTTTAACAACAACTTGCTCTGCTTTGCCATCAATAGACAGGTCAACCAGGCTGGTAAAAAACGCTTCGCTTTCAGCAAGCTTAACGATTTCGTTCATAGCAACGGTGACAGGTGAAGGCTTGTTTTTACCGCCATAGACGATACCAAGCACACGGTTTTCCAGACGACGTAGGCGGCGGCTCGCACCTTTCCCCAAGTCAGCTCTGGTCTCTGCATTTAATTTAAATTCGCCAGACATAATAAGTCTCCTTTAGTTAGCGAAAAACACCCATTACCTGCGACCAGTAATGGGTGTGGTTATGGATTGATTATCAGCTTTATAAAACGCTATCTAATCGCTCCGATTGTATTAGCGGCTATGTCTTAACGAAATAGCGCGCTAATGGATTCTTCGTTGCTGACTCGACGTACCGACTCGGCTAACAGGTTTGCCATGGTCAGCGTGCGAATTTTACCGCAGGCTTTGGCAGCTTCCGTTAACGGAATGGTGTCAGTTACAACTAACTCATCTAATTGTGAGTTATTTAAATTATCTAATGCCTTGCCAGACAATACCGGGTGGGTACAGTAGGCAACCACTTTGGTGGCACCGTTTTCTTTTAGTGCGGCGGCGGCTTTACATAAGGTGCCCGCTGTATCGACCATATCGTCGACGAGTACACAGGTGCGGCCTTCAACTTCACCAATAATATGCATGACCTGCGCTTCGTTCGCCTGTGGGCGACGTTTGTCGATAATGGCTAAATCGCAATCATCTAACTGTTTAGCTACAGCGCGAGCGCGAACAACACCGCCGATATCGGGAGATACCACTACCATATTGGGGTATTCCTGAGTGTTGATATCGTCTAACAGAACCGGTGAGCCATAAACGTTATCTACGGGTACGTCGAAAAACCCCTGAATCTGTTCAGCGTGCAGGTCGACGGTTAGTACTCTGTCTACACCAACACCGGTCATCATATCGGCAACCACTTTGGCGCTGATGGGTACTCGTGACGAGCGTACGCGGCGATCCTGGCGGGCGTAACCGAAGTAGGGGACTACGGCGGTTATGCGGCCTGCTGAGGAGCGGCGCATGGCATCGATCATTACGATCAACTCCATTAAGTTGTCATTGGTGGGCTGGCAGGTGGACTGGATGATAAATACATCTGCGCCGCGCACGTTTTCTTTGATTTCAACTGCAACTTCGCCATCGCTGAACTGGCCTACGTCGGCTTCACCTAGTGGTAGGTGGAGTTGGGCGGCAACCTGTTGGGCTAGTTCAGGGTTGGCGTTGCCGGTAAAAACCATCAATTTGGACACGGTTGGTTTCCTGTCTTGATTGTTTGTTGTTGAGGGTGATTAAGCTTTGGATGGCGTTAATCACACTTTTTTACTGTGTATTGCTAAATTTTTGCATTCGGAAGGAGGATTGACTGCGGGCCTTTCGGCCCTTGGGGCTTCGCCCCGTCGCCTCCGGCTCCGTCCAAAATGCTAGCGCATTTTGTCGAACCTCTAACGGTTCAAATCCTCTCGTTGGGACTTGGCACTCTATAAAGAGTTTGCACAATACTTCCCATGCGAGAGTTCTTTAAATGGCTGGGGCGAGAGGATTCGAACCTCTGAATGCCAGGATCAAAACCTGGTGCCTTGCCGCTTGGCGACGCCCCAATAAAGCGTTGGTTACAGGCTAAGTGCTTGATGCGTAGGGGAAATGTTCACCCCTTTGGCAATAAAGCCCTGTAATCCGTTGGGTAACTGATGAAGAATTTGCTCGGCTGACTCGCGGTCAGGACATTGGGCAAAAACACAGGCACCAGTACCTGTTAGTCGAGCTGGGTTGTTGTCGTTGGTTTGGCTTAATGAATCCAGCCATCGGAGTGCGGCATCCACTGCTGGATAACACGCTCTAACCACCGCTTCGCAGTCATTGTGACCACCCTGCTTCAAAACGGCGGCTATTGTGATGGGAGAGGTGTTCCGAGTCAACCGTTTATGGGAAAAAATTTCAGCGGTTGAGACCTCGCAGTCAGGCTTTGCCACAAAGTACCAAGATTCAGGAATATCAATAGCTTGCAGTTGTTCCCCTACGCCCTCAGCCCAGGCGGAATGGCCCCGCACAAATACCGGTACATCAGCCCCCAGTTGCAGGCCCAATTTAGCCAATTGATCGATGGATAAATGCAGCTTCCAAAGCTGGTTTAGCGCTAATAAGGTCGTGGCCGCATTAGAGCTGCCGCCCCCAATACCCCCGCCCATCGGCAGGACTTTCTCAAGCTTAATGGTTGCTCCCTGAGGGGTAGTGGCCTGCTGCTGGAGGAGGCGGGCTGCTCGGATAATCAGATTGTCGTCCTGGGCAACGCCTGCAATGGCCGGACTAAGCTGGAGTTCTCTGTCCTCACGGGTCTGGAAGTGCAGGGTATCCCCGTAATCCAGCAGTTGAAATAGCGTTTGTAATTGATGGTAACCATCATCCCGCTGCCCGGTAATATGCAGCATCAGGTTAAGTTTGGCCGGGGATAGCAAGCTCAGTGTGTTCATGGCGGGCTGGCTTCGTGGTTGCAGGCAGGCTTAAGTTGCCACTGTTTGATGACCAGGGTGACTTTTAGCGGCGTCTGTTCTGCAATAATTTTGCTGGGTAGCTGATAGTCACCCTGTTGGGTTAACCGAGGGTAGCTAAGCTGCCAGGATTGCTGTTGAAAGCCCAGTGTCTGTTGCGGTGGGTTGGCCTGATAATCCTGGCTGGGGTCCGGCAGGGCTTTTATCCAATAGCGCAATTGCTCTACCGGTAAAGTCCAGCCGAGTTGCTGTGCTAATAAGGCGTTGGCGCTGCTGGCGCTGAAGTGTTGATTGTCGCTGGTCGTTAAATAAACCTGCTCGGTATTACCCACCAGATGAGCAGCTCCCTGTCCCAGTGGCCCACTGATACGAATATCGAAGGCATCACCACATTGGCTCCAGTTAAGATAGGCGCTATGGGCTTCGTTAGTCGTGCGCAAGCCCACTTTGCCGCGCACCGCCCAGTGCTTAATATCACCGTTGTTGGCTAGTCCGGTCATGCTATTGGCGGGTTGGGCCGGGGTTTGCTGCCAGTTGCTGCAGGCTGATAACAGCAAAAGCATGCAGCTGAACAGTAGCCTTGGATAGTAGAGGGTCATTATTTTGCCGGGGTCTCAGCCGGTACCAGCCGCTCCATTGTCTCTTGAATAATAGGGCTGTCGGGTCTTCTTTTCAGGCCGCCTTCCCAGATTTTTATGGCACCTTTCTGGTCGCCGGATTGCCATAACACTTCGCCAAGGTGGGCTGCCACTTCATGATCGGGGAAGCTTTGATAAGCCGCTTGTAACAGCGTTAATGCTTTATCGAGATTGCCACGGCGGTATTCCACCCAGCCAAGGCTGTCCTGAATAGCCGGGTCGCCGGGTTTGGCTGCCAGTGCACGGGTAATATAGTCATAGGCTTCATCCAGACGTTCGCTGCGATTCGCCAACACATAGCCCAGAGCATTCAGGGCCGTTGCGTTATTCGTGTCCTGGGCAATAATTTTAAGTAGGTCCTGCTCCATTAAATCCAGTTTATCCAGTCGCTCACTAAGCATCGAACGGGCATATAACAGGCTGGGTTGGTCGGGGCTGATCAGTAGGGCTTCGGTTAATAACGCATGGGCCTGCTCAGTGCGGCCGTTTTTTAAGAGTAGCTCTGACTCTAGCAGGTATAGGCGGACAGAATGCTCCGGGTATTGCTGACGCAGACCTTGCAGATATTCAGCGGCGGTATCGATACGCCCCTGGGTGGCGTAGATACTGACAATGCGGTTGGTGGCCGCGAGGAAGTCGGTGCCCGGTGGAATTTGCTGGTAGTAGTCAATGGCGGCTTCCCAATCCTGGTCCTGCTCGGCAAGCTGGCCCAGGTAAAAGTTGGCTTCGGTGGTTCGGTTACCGGTATTAAGTAGTCTCTGAAAATAGATTTTGGCATCGTCAGACTGTTGCGTTTCTTTGCTGATAAGGCCGAGGGACAGGAGCAGGTCCGGGTCTCTAGGGGAGTAAGATAATAAAATTTCAAATTGCTGTTTGGCTTTGGCAATATCTTTGGCCATCAGCATACGGGCATATTGCAGCCGCAGGCGGCGATTATTGGGGTTGCTGGCGACCACTTTTTCCAGCCGAACATAGGCTTCATCAACGCGATTAAGTTGCTGTAATAAACGGGCTTCAACCACCACGGCGTGCAAATCCTGGTCGTCGATCTCCAGCACTTCACGAATAATGTCCAGAGCCGCTTCCGGCTCTCCCCGCTGTTGCACCAAGAGTGCTTTTGACGTGAGTAGTTGAGTATTGTCGGGATAGGTCACTAGCAGGCTATCGATACGTGCTTCGGCGGCATTGCGAGTGGCCTCGGGCATGGACAGGGTGCTGGCGGCAATGGCGGCAAAATTCGTGCTGCCACCTTGTTCCAAGACGGTGGTCATATGGTCAAGCGCTTCCAGTGGTCGCTGGTTTTTTGCCAGCATCGTCGCGGTGGTATATTGCGCTTCAGCATTGTCCGGTTCGAGCTCTACCCATAGCTGCGCCGCATCCAGGGTGGCTTTATCGGCGCCTAAAAACTGGGCTAAGCGGGTGGCGCGGGCGGTTACGCCGGGGTCGCGGGTCTGGTGAGCCTGTTGCAGGTAGTTGCCCAAAGCCAGATCGTAGCGGTTGCGCCGGACCGCGAATTCGGCGACTAATAAATCGTGAAAGCTATCGGCGGGGAAGGGGCGGGTGGGAGCTTCAGCCTCTTCCTCCTCAATTTCCGGGCTGGCGATACTTGCTTCAGGTTCGGCAACGACAGGCTCTTGCTCCGGGGTGCTGCTGCAAGCGCTTAGCAGAGACAGTAACAAGCCCATAACCAGCAGATAACGGCCTGAGGCAAATAAGTGATAACTGGCTTTAAGGCAGTCGGCAGAATTTGGGGTCATACAGCTTGAGTCCTTTTATTAGGCCGCTATGATGACATAAAGCGGCCTCTAATCACTATAACTATCCTATTAACGTCTATATAAGTAGTACTGGCAATCCACATTTGGGCGCTAACTTGTTAGAATTGTGCGCTTTTTTGGATTAAGGGGGGCGCAATCCCCACTTTACCGTCACTGTTTTGTTGGTTTGTCGCCAATTTCTGAGGATTCTACACCGCTGTATGGGCTTGATCGCACTGGGCATTAATCATAAGTCAGCCAATGTTGCGCTGCGCGAACGCGTTGCGTTTGCCCCTGAGCAAATGGCTGAGGCGTTGCAAGATGCCTTAAGCGATGCCTTATTGGCTGAAGCGGTGATTCTCTCAACCTGTAATCGCACCGAGCTGTTTGCCATAGTGGCAGATGAGCATTTGGACGGTGGTGAGCAACGCGCGTTGGCATGGCTGGGGGCTTACCACCATATCCCGCTGGCTGATCTGGAAAGTTGTTATTACAGTTATAGTGATCAGCAGGCTCTGCGGCATATTATTCAGGTAACCAGCGGGTTGGACTCGATGGTGTTGGGCGAGCCGCAAATCTTTGGGCAAATGAAATCAGCCTTTGCGGTAGCGCAGGAGGCCAGCTCGGTAGGCAGTGAGCTGTCCCGTATTTTCCCCCATGTATTTTCTGTGGCAAAAAAAGTGCGTACCGATACTGCCATCGGTAAAAACCCGGTGTCGGTTGCCTATGCGGCGGTCAATGTATCGCACCATATTTTTTCTGATTTAAGCGAAACGCGGGCTTTATTAATCGGTGCCGGTGAAACCATTGAACTGGTTGCCAGGCACCTTTCTGAAAAGGGTGTTAAAAGTATTGTCGTGGCCAACCGGACGTTGGGGCGGGCCAGAGAGTTGGCGCATCGCTTTGGCGCAGAAGCGGTATTGCTGTCTGAAATCCCCGAGCAACTGGTACAGGCGGATATTGTGATTTCATCCACCGCCAGTCAATTGCCGATTTTAGGTAAAGGGGCTGTGGAGCATGCGCTTAAGTTACGCAAGCATCGCCCAATCTTAATGGTCGATATCGCTGTGCCCAGAGATATTGAAGAGCAGGTGGGTGAGTTAAGTGATATTTATTTATATACCGTTGATGACCTGACTGAAATTGTTGATGAGAATAAACGCAATCGCGAATCAGAAGCCCGTAAAGCGGATAAGCTGATCGATAAGGGAGTAGAAAACTATTTGCAGCAGTTGCGTTCTCTTGATGTGGTCTCAACCCTTAAGGCTTACCGTCAACAGTCAGAACAAACCCGTGATATTGAGTTAGAAAAAGCGTTAAAGCAGTTGGCCAAAGGCGAAAGTGCAGAGCGGGTTGTTACTCAGCTGGCTCGTAGCCTAACCAATAAGTTTATGCATAAGCCCAGTATAGAAATGAAAAAGGCCAGTGCCGAGGGCCATGAAGATAGAGTCAGTTGGGCGCATCAATTATTCGGGCTGCAAGTTGATCAAGAGCCTGAAGAAAAAGATTAAAAAGAGAGATTATGAAAGCATCGATAGTGAATAAATTAGATAACTTGATAGATCGCCATGAAGAACTGGGCGCTTTGCTAAGTGATAGTGAAATTATTAGTGACCAGAATAAATTCAGGGCTTTATCTAAAGAGTATTCCGAGGTTGAACCGGTCGTAAAGTGCTACAACGATTATCGGCAAACCATGGATGATATTGAAGAGGCAGAATCGCTACTAAAAGATGGCGATGCCGATATGCGGGAAATGGCACAGGAGGAATTATCCGATGCTCAGAGCCGCCGCGATGACATGGAAGAAGAGTTACAGAAATTATTATTACCCCGTGACCCCAATGATTCCAATAACGTGTTTTTAGAAGTGCGGGCAGGTACTGGCGGAGACGAGGCGGCGATTTTCTCCGGCGATTTATACCGTATGTATACCCGCTATGCTGAAAATCAGGGCTGGAAGGTGGAGCCGATTTCTGAGCGCGAAGGTGATCACGGTGGTTATAAAGAAATTATTGCCAGAGTGACAGGGCAGGATGTTTATGCCCACCTAAAGTTTGAGTCCGGCGCCCATCGTGTCCAGCGTGTGCCAGAAACCGAATCGCAAGGCCGGGTTCATACCTCGGCCTGTACGGTGGCGATTATGCCCGAAATTGATAGCGTCAATGAAATTGAAATTAATAAAAATGATTTGCGCGTCGATACGTTTCGCGCCTCTGGTGCTGGTGGACAGCATGTTAACAAAACTGACTCAGCGATTCGTTTAACCCATATACCTACCGGTATTGTGGTGGAGTGTCAGGATGAGCGTTCTCAGCATAAGAATAAAGCACGGGCTATGTCGCTGCTGCAATCAAGAATTTTGACCGGTATTCAGGATAAGCAACAACAAGAGCAGGCCGATGAGCGCCGCAATCTGGTGGGCAGTGGCGACCGCTCTGAACGTATCCGTACCTATAATTACCCGCAAGGCCGAGTGACTGACCACCGTATTAATTTAACCCTATATAAACTGGCTGAAGTGATGGAGGGCTCGCTGGGTGAAGTGGTTGACCCCTTGCGCAATGAATATCAGGCTGACCAATTAGCGGCCATGGCAGACGAATAACAGTATGACCACCGTGGCCCAGCTGCTAGCGCAAAGTCAGCCATTGTTAGTTGGCAGTGATAGCCCGGCGTTAGATATTGAACTGCTACTTTGCCACTGCCTGGAAAAAGAACGCAGCTATCTGCGGGCCTGGCCAGACGCTACCGTGCCAGATTTAGCCCTGCAACAATTTCAAACTTTACTGCAACGTCGTATAGACGGTGAGCCTGTTGCCTACCTGATGGGTGAGCGCGGCTTTTGGTCGCTGGACTTGGCGGTTAATGCGTCTACCTTGATTCCTCGCCCTGAAACTGAATTACTGGTTGAGGTTGCCCTGGGCAAAGTGCAGGAAAAACCATCAGCGACGATTCTTGATCTCGGCACCGGCACCGGTGCCATAGCACTATCGCTCGCGGCGGAGCGAAGTGATTGTGCCATTACCGCCTGTGATATTGAGGCTGCTGCTGTTGCCCTGGCTGAAAGCAATCGGAAAAAATATGCTTTGGATAATGTTGAACTTTGCCAGTCTGACTGGTTTTCTGCCCTTGGTCAGCAACGCTTTGATTTAATCGTTAGCAACCCACCTTATATTGACCCCGATGATATCCACCTTGAACAAGGCGATGTGCGCTTTGAACCACGCTCAGCATTGGTGGCCGCTAACAAGGGCCTGGCGGATATAGAGCATATTATCAGTCGGGCACCAGCCTATCTGACTGAGGGGGCATGGCTGCTATTTGAGCATGGCTATGACCAGGCGGCGGCCGTACAATCGTTATTGACTGAGGCGGGCTTTACGCAGATATTCACCGAACAGGATTTAGCGGGGGTGGATCGTGTGACCGGGGCGTTAGGCCCCTGGCGGAGCAAAACCAATGGATGATCAACAGTTATTGCGTTATAGCCGACAAATGATGCTGGACGGCTTCGATTACGAGGGGCAGCAGCGCTTGCTGGCGGCCAAAGTATTGATTGTCGGACTGGGTGGGTTGGGTTCGCCGGTAGCTTTATATCTTGCCGCAGCGGGGGTGGGAGAACTGTGGTTGGCCGACCATGACCATGTTGATCTCAGTAATTTGCAGCGTCAAATTGCCCATGGGATTAGCGATATTGGCCGCCCTAAAGTGGTTTCAGCCAGCGAGGCTATTGCAGCGCTTAACCCGGATGTAAGCAGCCACTGCGTCAGTGAAAAAATGACTGGCCAAATACTGGAAGAGGCTATTGCCCGTGTTGATCTGGTGATTGATGCCAGCGATAACTTTGTCACCCGCTTTGACATTAACCGCGCCTGTGTCGCCTTTAAAACCCCCTTGGTATCCGGTGCTGCTATTCGCAGTGAAGGCCAGTTGATTGTCTTTGATGCTCGTCATCAGGATAGCCCTTGCTACCGTTGTCTCTATGACGACAGCAGTGGCGATGAGCAGCTTAGCTGTTCTGACAGCGGTGTATTGGCCCCTCTGGTTGGCGTTATTGGCTCTATGCAGGCACTGGAGGCGATAAAAGTCCTAAGCGGTTTTGGTGATAGCATCGCGGGGCAATTAGTGCTCTATGATGCTAAAACTCTGGACTTTCGTAAGCTCAATGTCCCCAAAAATCCGGATTGCCCCATCTGCGGCGAGGGCGAATAATTGACAGTAGCTGCAACTTTGTCTCAATGCATCTGTCCTAGATCGCAATAAGCCCGTTTAATAATATGATGCCACACTTTTTGGAATGGATCGGAGTGTTTCTATGAGTTCATTAATAGCAAGCTACAACAGTCTTCACCAGCAACTATTCAACCGCCTCACTGTCCTTGAAGGTTTTGCCCCGCTCTTACTGCGCCTGTATTTGATTCCCGTATTCTGGATGGCCGGTACCCATAAAATTGATTTAACCACCTTGATGCCCTTTGAAAACACCGTGGCCTGGTTTGGCAACCCCGACTGGGGTTTGGGCTTGCCTCTACCAACCTTAATGGCTTTTCTGGCGGGTTGGACTGAAATTCTGGGCGCTATTTTTCTGGCGGGCGGATTTGCTGTGCGCTGGATATCGATACCCCTGATGGTGACTATGTTAGTGGCAGCATTAACCGCCCATTGGGAATTTGGCTGGCAGGCGATTGCTGATGCCAGTGCGCCCTTTGCTAATGAGCGCGTCATGGAATCCGTGGATAAATTAAGTGCGGCCAAATCTATTTTGCAGGAGCATGGCAATTACGATTGGTTAACGAGTAGCGGCTCTTTTGTCATTCTTAATAGTGGTATTGAGTTTGCGGCCACCTATTTTATTATGCTGTTTGCTTTATTGTTTACTGGAGGTGGTCGCTATACCAGTATGGATTACTGGCTGCATCGGCGTTTTATGGCTGAGCGGTAATCATCGCTTGCTGGTCTAGCTGTACAGGCTTTTATTCTGAGTGAACATGGCACTAAAGTCACTCTTGCTGAGTGGGCGGCTAAAGATATAGCCCTGTAGCTCATCGCAGCCAAGGGCCTTGATCAACTTAAGCTGTTCGTCGGTTTCCACCCCTTCGGCGACAACATTTAAAGATAAGTCGTGGGCCAGTTTGACGATATTGCCGGCAATTTTCAGGTCGGTTTTATCCGATACAATTTCTGCCACAAATGAACGGTCAATCTTCAGGCTATCGACAGGGAAACGTTTTAAATAGCTGAGCGATGAATAACCGGTACCAAAATCATCCAGTGATAATTTAACCCCTAAGGTCTTAAGACGCTGCATTGCGTTGATAGCTTCCTCGGCATTATCAATAATAGCCCCTTCGGTAATTTCCAGTTCCAGGTTTTCTGGTGGTATTTTACTGCTGGTCAGCACCGCGCCAATAGTTTCTACCAAATCGCTATGGTTAAACTGAACACCGGAAATATTGACCGCCATACTTTGAAAAGAGGGGTGGGCTTCGATCCATTCTGCGGCTTGCTGACAGGCCTGCTCCAAAACAAATTCAGTAATTTGCCAGATAATGCCAGTTTCTTCCGCGATAGGAACAAATTCTGCGGGTGAAATCATGCCGTATTTGCCCGAGTCCCAGCGCAGCAGTGCTTCGGCGCCAACGATTTCACCGGTTTGTAAATTCACCTTGGGTTGGTAGTTGAGGAATAGCTCCTGCTTATCAAGGGCAACTCTTAGTTCAGACTCCAAATCCATACGGCGAACAATTTTTTCATTAAGCTGTTCGGTATAAAACTGATAATTATTGCGCCCTTTGCTTTTGGCGTGATACATCGCGGTATCGGCTTTTCGCAGCAGTTCGCCTGAACTATTGCCGTCACTGGGGAAGAGGGCAATACCAATACTGGGGGTGACCAGCAACTTATAGTCATCGACAGTAATATGTTCAGACATTAATTTTATCAGTTCGTCAGCTACTTTAGCGGCGGAGTATGGCGCTGAGATATCCTCAACTAAAAGGGCGAATTCATCGCCGCCCAGCCTGGCAACGGTGTCCATTTTTCTGGCGCGGGATTTAAGTCGCTTGCCGACTTCTACTAATAACTGGTCGCCAACATCGTGGCCCAGCGAGTCGTTAATATTTTTAAACTGGTCCAGATCGATAAATAGCAGTGCATGTTTTTCATGGGTGCGGTTAGATTTATTAATCGCGTGCTGCAAACGTTCCTGGAATAGCGTGCGGTTGGCCAGACCGGTCAGGCTATCGTAGTAGCCCAGTTGTCTGAGTTTTTGCTCATACTTGGTCCTTTCTGAAATATCCCGGATAGCCACAATCTGCACAGATTGCTGGTTGAAGGTGCCGTTTTTACTGCGGATTTCTACCGTAATGGTCGTGTCTTTATCACCAGGCAGTGAAAATTCTACCGCTTCATTATTGGCATTTGAGATATGTTGCAACAGATCAGGCAGGTCGTTTTTATCCATAAAGGATTCGCCGCTACTGCCAATAAGCTCCGATGGCGAGGCGCAGAGTATGGGGGAGCAGGCCTGGTTGGCGTCGATAATTAGGCAGTCCTGAAAAATCAGGATGGCCTCAAATGTTGAGTCGGCCAGGTCGCGCCAGCGCTGCTCATTTTCACGGTAGGCCAGATCAGCGAGTTTTTTCTCGGTAATGTCATGCAGTGTACCAATCATTAGACTGGTTTTTACACCTCTTCTATCTCTGTGGAAGTCCGCCTCAGTCAAGTAGTAGCGAGTGCTGCCATCCGGGTGCTGTAACTTAAATTCAGATTGAAAACCTTCCTCCAGGTCCTGACCTGAGCCAAAGGATTGTCTGAGTTGTTCTTTTTCTTCCGGGGTTGCCAGCTGCAACAGTTGGTCAAAATTATTGCCGCTGGTCTTGGGTATGGGGGGGAGTATTTTTTCCGCACTCTCTGAAAAACTAAATTCATTGGTTTCGGTATCCCATGACCAGTCGCCGTAGCGGGCAATGCTTTGGGCCTGGGTGAGTTGGCGTTCTCGCCTTTTTCTATCATCAACCTCCATGGTCAATTGCTTGTTGATATTATCGATGCTGGAGGTCATTCCACTGGCCCAGGCAATCATCTTAAACACGACGCACAGGTTTAGCAGGTTGCTGGTGGTCATGGTGGGGACTGAGCTTTCCGGAATAATGGCAACCACTAACATGGGGATAAAAATAAATAAGCTGCCGGCTAAGGGGAATGCCGCAGGGGTATAGCCATTATGTAAACGAATGGCGCAGGCCAGTATTGTGATCAGTGTAGCTATACTGCCAGCGAGAATGGTGGTGATTTCGGTGGCCGACAATGACCAGGGATAAATAGGGAATACCGCGAGAGCCATAATCGCTGTTGCCAATAGAATCTTATCCAGCAGAGGGTTATGTTTGGCGAGCATCAGAAAGTTACGAATAAAAAAAGCACTGGCAATAATATTCATCGACGAGCCAAAGATGGTTAAGAAATCTACTAGCTGGCTGCTGCCGGGAAACAGTACTTTGATAGTGCCCTGACTGGTGGCTGTTTGCAGCGTCACTGCGACCAATACCACCATAAAGTATAAAAAGGTTCGGTCTTTTAACGCGATATAGACATTCAGAGTGTAAATAAACAGGGCTAATAAAATGCCATAAATAATACCTAGCTGTTTATCCATACTGCCAAAATAAATGGTCTGGCTATGGTCGCTATAAAGCCGGGCTGAAAAGCGAACTCCCGACGTGTTTTCTACCTTGAATAAAAATTTTTGTGTCGTATTGGCTGGCACACTGAGTCGCAGCAGATTGATCCTTTCCTGGATGTCCCACTGCGGTTTGACGTTTTTATCTCCCGCACGGTCTAGCAGAGTATAGGGAGCGTCGGTGGTCGCGGCTGTTTGTGTATAAAGCTCAATATTGTCCAGCCGGGTATTGTCACACTCCAACCAAAGGTTGAGCGACTTATCGCTAGTGTTAGACAGAGAAAAGCTAAACCAGTAGCTGCCAGATTCTCGATAAAAACGGTTTTCATTTACCGCCAACGTCTTGAACTGATCACTGGAAAGCTGCGAAACGACCTCCTGCAACGTTAGCTGATTGTCGATATCGGTGAGTACCCGAGTATGAGGTAGTAACAAAATATAGGTATTGGGATCATCAGTGACTTCGAGGCCGGGATCACTAACTGCGGAGCTACTGCCAAAGAACAGGCCGACAGCCATTAGCCAATATAGGGCTATAGGGGCTTTGCGAAGGCAGTCTATAGAGTGGCTGAGCCAGTTCATCAATTATCTATCCGCTAAAACAGACTTGCGCCAATGCCGCTGGACCAAACCCTGTTTTTGCTATTAAGTGATTGTATTTATTGCTTAAATCAATGAATTAAAGATAGCAGAAAGTTGTGATTTATCCTGTTATAGCGGGCTTGAGGGTCTGCAATGGCTAGTAATTCACATAAAAAGGCTTGCCGTCAGGATATCTTACCTTTTATGGGCCTGTGCATCTTCTGGTGGAGAATGGTGTTAGAATGCGCCCCACATTAAATATGAGAGACTAAAGCATTGATAGGCAAGCTTTTTGGTAAGAAGAAAACCACCGCAAATAGCGGTGAGTCCGCCCCGGCAGATACACAGTCTGACCGTAAACCCTCTGCGTCTAAATCAGGTAATAAGAAGCCTGGGAATCAGCAAAAATCTTCCCGCAGCAATCGCCGTAATAGAAAGCCCAAGCCAGAGGCTGCTCCATGGACTATTGATCAGTTTCCTGTTCCAGCAATGGAAGGTAAAACCCGTTTCCACGATCTGGGTCTGGATGAGCGACTAATGCATGGCATTGCCGATTTAGGGTTTGAATACTGCTCTCCCATTCAAGCTGGTGTTTTACCGCAGACATTGCAGGGCCATGATGCCATTGGTAAGGCGCAAACCGGCACTGGTAAAACGGCGGCTTTTTTGGTGACCATTATCCAGGACTTGTTATCCAACCCGATTACCGATGAGCGCTATGCCGGTGAGCCTCGGGCGCTGATTATTGCACCGACCCGTGAGTTGGTGGTGCAAATTGGTGAAGATGCCAAGAATCTGACCAAATATGCCGGGCTGAATGTAGCGACCTTGATTGGTGGTATGGATTACAACAAGCAACTTAATCAGCTAAAGGGGTCGCTGGTCGATATTGTAGTGGCCACGCCGGGTCGCTTATTGGACTTTCAAAGCCGCCGCGATTTGTTTTTGGATCAGGTAGAAATTTTGGTCATCGATGAAGCTGACCGGATGCTGGATATGGGTTTTATTCCCCAGGTGCGTCGCATTGTGCGCAGCACACCCAATAAAGATCATCGCCAAACGCTGTTGTTTAGTGCAACGTTTACCCCTGAAGTATTAAGTCTTACTGAGCAGTGGACTTATGAGCCCTTCTCGTTGGAAATAGAGCCGGAAAGTGTTGCCACCGATACCGTGGACCAAAAAGTGTATATTGTTGCCGCTGATGAAAAGCTGGCCCTGTTAAAAAATATCATCAAACTGCCAGAGGCAAAAAGCGTGATTGTTTTTGCCAACCGCCGTGACCAAACCCGCAAGCTTTATGAAGGTCTGCGTAAAGAGGGTGTTCGCTGTGGTATTTTGTCGGGAGAAATTCCGCAAAATAAACGCTCACAAACTCTGGCACGTTTTAAAGAGGGTGGTATACAGGTTTTAGTTGCTACTGATGTAGCGGGGCGGGGTATTCATGTTGATGGTATTAGCCATGTGGTTAATTACACATTGCCTGAAGACCCGGAAGACTATGTTCACCGTATTGGTCGTACCGGCAGAGCTGGGGCGACAGGTACTTCTATCAGCTTTGCCTGTGAAGATGATGCCTTTTTACTGGCACCCTTAGAAGAGATGTTAGGTAATAAACTTCCTTGTGAGCAACCGCCTCTGGAGCTTTTGAGTTAGCCGGTATTTCTGCGAAGGCGTGTTATTTTTTGTGGCACATAGTTTTATGTGGTTAGAGGTGTGGTAATGCCATATCTTGACGGTAGGCAATGGAGTGGGCGAGGCCTTCAAGTTCTCGCATTATTGTAGGGTGGATTATAATCCACCAAACCCACACAGAAGCGGTCATCACCGGTGGATTACAATCCACCCTGGGCGCCAAATCAATAAACCACATATTATTTATCCCGCACAACCATGCGAAAAAACGGTAATCTAGCTTGCCGTTTTCACGGCAACCTCCGTTTTCATTTCTCTCGCCCAATAAGCCGTAGCGCCACAGACCGCGGCGGGCATAATAATTAAGTTGACCAGCGGAATCATGGTTCCCACCATCACACTGGCACCAAAACCGGTAGAGGTAAGCCGCATCACTTTGATTCTTTGCTTCATATCACCAAAGCTCACCTGATGATTATCCATAGGGTAGTCGCAGTATTGAATAACCATCATCCATGCCCCTAATAAAAACCAGAGTAGTGGTGAAATTGCATTGATTAAGGGAATAAAACTAATAATCAATACCAGCAATGCCAGTGGGATATAGTAGACCAGCTTGGCCAGTTCTCGGCCTATACTTTTGGGAAAAGATAATACGGCCTGGCCGATAGTTTCAAAACCGGGAACCTCCTTGCCCGTTAATAACTCTTCCGTTTTTTCGGCTAACAAACCATTAAAGGGTGAAGCAATAATATTGGCAATCACGCTAAAGGTGTACATCACCACCGTCAAAATAAGTAGCACCGCCATTGGCCATAATATCCAGCGAATAAAAGACAGCCAATCCGGCACCCATTCCATGGCCGCTTCAATCCAGCCGCTAAATTGCGCAATCGTCAGGTTGATTAACAGAGAAAAAATAACAATATTGATCAGCAGAGGTATCAGGACAAAAAGTCGCAGCCCCGGCTGAGTAATTAAGCGAAAGCCTTCTAACAAATAATTAAAGCCTGTGACTGGGTTACCTTTCATAGCAGTTCCCTTTAAATTTCTTGAGCCAGTGCATTAGCGCGTTGCGCACAGTTTTGGCAGATACAATAGCGGTCTTTATTTTGGCTATTGGCCTGGTCGATCAGCTGCTGGGGTATATTGACTTCTCTGCACCAGCAGTCGCTGGCATTTGGCTGGTCCGCCATTGCGCAAAGGTTGGTGTCGCCACAGATGGGGCAGGTTGAGGGCGATGCTGTCAAAGTGTTGCTCATAAAAATACCACGGCTGGCATATTGTCAGGCTATTGTAGGGGTTTTAACGCTGCTGTCGATAGCCGATTGAGTGGGGCTTGTTGCTTAGGCATTGCGCCACCTTGACTCTCGGGCGTACTATTCATCTTCTGGAAACACAGTAATGAAAACTCTGGTAAAAAGACCATGACTGACAAGATTGCCGGCTATAACGGCCTGACCCAAACCGAAGCCACGCTGCCTGCGGCTTATTATCTGGATGCTGCGCATTATGAGCGTGAGTTGGCGGCTATCTGGTACCGTAACTGGGTCTATGTCTGCCGCGCAGACGAACTGCAACAGCCCCGCGCTTTTAGAACTCTGGAGATCGGTTCGCAAAATATTTTAGTATTGCGGGACGATCAGGGGGAGTTACAGGCTTTCCATAATACCTGCCGTCATCGCGGCTCTATTCTCTGCACCGAGACCGAAGGTACGTTGCGCTCCCGCTCTTTGGTCTGCCCTTACCATAGCTGGTCTTATTCTCTGCAGGGGGAATTGCAGCGAACGCCTTCCAAGCATACCCCTGACGATTTTAATAAGGCGGACTACCCACTTTATGATGTGGCGGTGATCGATTGGCAGGGTTTTGTATTTGTTAATCTGGAGGGCAGCAATGCCATACCTTTTGAGCAGTCCCTGCAAGAAGACAATGCCAATCTTGATAATTGGCCCTTGGCGGAGTTAAAGCTGGGGCATGTTTATAAAAAAACCATGGACTGTAACTGGAAAATATTCTGGGAAAATTTTAACGAGTGCCTGCATTGCCCATCGGTGCATCCAGAACTTAGCAAGCTGGTACCTATTTATAGCCGGGCATTTATGGAGGCTCAGGACGACCCCAACTGGGCCGAACATCAAGGCAGTGATGACCCCAGGCTGGTGGGAGGTATGAGCCCGGAGGCCCAGACCTGGAGCTTTGATGGTCAGCCCTCCGGTGAGACCTTTGCCGGCCTGACGGATGAGCAGCGTCAAGTCGCCTATCACTATGTGGTAAGCAAACCCTCAGTGTTTATCGTTGCCCATATCGACTATGTGCGTATTGTCCGGCTGCTGCCACTGGGGCCTGAGAAAACAGAGATTCAGGCGCAGTGGTTATTTAGCGAGGCTAATTTGGCTGATGACAATGTTGATATAGAGCGGGTGGCGGAATTTGCCAAATTGGTAATGGATCAGGATGCCAGGGTCTCTGAAATTAACCAGAAAGGACTGCGTTCGATCAAGCACCAACAGGGGGTCCTAATGGCGGAGGAATATGCCGTTCACGACTTCCAAAACTGGGTGCGCCAGCAATTAGAGGATTAAAGCCCGCTAGCGGGACTATTACGGGTTATGGCACGCCATCCCTTCAGGTATAATGCCGCCATTAATCAATGATCGAGTTTGGCAGGTGATGGACGTAAAGCAATATATGGCTGACGTTGGGCGTAAGGCCCGGCAGGCTTCAAGGGCAATGGCAGCGGCGGAAACCGGTGTTAAAAATCAGGCCCTGATAGCAACCGCGGCGGCGATAGAATCATCCCGGGCGGCTTTAATGGCGGCCAATAAAAAAGATATGGATAACGGTGCAGCCAATGGGCTGGAGGCCTCCCTGCTGGATCGTCTGGAATTAACCGATGCCCGTATCGATACCATGATCGAAGGCCTGCATCAGGTCGCCTCCCTGACTGACCCTGTCGGCGAAATCTCCGATTTAAGCTATCGCCCCAGTGGTATTCAGGTAGGTTCCATGCGTGTGCCTTTGGGGGTTATTGGCATTATTTATGAGTCTCGCCCTAACGTGACGGTTGAGGCGGCTAGCCTATGCCTGAAATCAGGCAATGCCACAATTTTGCGCGGTGGCTCAGAGGCGATTCATTCCAATCAGGCCATTGCCACCTGTATCGAGCAGGGCTTAAAGGCGGCATCACTGCCTGCCGAAGCCGTGCAAGTGATAGAAACCACAGACCGCGCAGCGGTAGGTGAGCTGATTACCATGCCAGAATTTGTCGATGTGGTAGTGCCCCGCGGCGGTAAGGGCTTGATTGAGCGTATTTCCAAAGATGCTACGGTTACGGTAATTAAGCATCTGGATGGTATTTGCCATGTCTATATCGATGATCAGGCTGATGCAGATAAAGCGTATGATATTGCCATTAATTCCAAAACCCATCGCTATGGCACCTGCAATACGATGGAAACCCTGCTGGTTGCCGAGGCGGTTGCGGCTGATATTCTCCCACGTCTGGCAGAGGGCTATGGCAAAGCCGGTGTTGAATTGCGTGGCTGTGCTCAAACCTGTGCCATTTTGCCTGCCGCCATAGCGGCGACAGAAGAAGACTGGAGCACCGAGTATCTGGCGCCTATTTTGTCGATTAAAGTCGTGGCCGGTTTAGATCAAGCCATAGAGCATATCAATCAGTACAGCTCACAACATACCGATACGATTGTGTCTGAAAATTATAGCCGTGGCCGGCGTTTTATTCGCGAAGTGGATTCCAGTTCGGTGATGATCAATGCCTCAACCCGCTTTGCCGATGGTTTTGAGTATGGCCTGGGTGCTGAGATCGGTATTTCGACGGACAAAATTCATGCCCGTGGCCCTGTTGGGCTGGAAGGTTTAACCTCACAGAAATATGTGGTGTTAGGCGATGGTCAGGTGCGCCGCTAAACAATGAAAAGCATCGCATTATTTGGCGGTACTTTCGACCCTGTGCATAACGGTCATATACAATCGGCAACGGAATTAAAACAGCGCCTGTCATTGGATGAGTTGCGTTTGGTTCCCTGTCATCTGCCTGTGCATCGGGCGTCTCCCGGTTGCTCATCGGAGCAGCGTTTGGCGATGGTTAAATTAGCGGTAGCGGGAACCCCATTGCAAGTGGATGACCGTGAAATGCATCGCAACCGTTTGTCTTACAGTGTTGATACCCTGGAATCCCTGCGCAATGAATTGGGTGATCAGGTATCACTGAGCTGGGTTATGGGTACCGATGCTTTTGCTGCCTTTGATAGCTGGCACCGCTGGCAGGATTTTTTAACCCTTGCGCATATTATTGTGATGCAGCGCCCCGGTGAAGTACTGCCGGAAGCAGGGCCCGTCGCGCAACTGATAGCGCAATATGGCACGGATACTGTCGAACCGCTGCAACAACAAGCGGCCGGAGCAATACGCTTTGAAAGCCTGACCCCTTACCCGGTGTCGGCCACTGCCATCCGGTCTGCATTAAGCGGGCAGCAGGCAGCAGAGTTTAAGCTGGAACACAGTATGGCCCCGGCCGTACTACACTATATTCAAACGCATCAGCTATACGGCTATCAGGCCTAGTACCGTCAATGTTATTTAACAGAGGAAACAAACACAGCTTATGAATGCTGAGGAAATTAAAAACATCGCCCTGGAAGCGCTGGATGATCTAAAAGGCAGAGATGCAATGACGCTGGATGTAAAACCGATGACTGATATCACCGACTATATGGTGATCTGTACGGGGACTTCCAGCCGCCATGTAAAATCGCTGGCTGATAATGTATCGATGGAGCTTAAAAAGCGCGGTTTGCTAGCCTTAAGTATCGAGGGTGCTGATCATAGTGCCGAGTGGGCGCTGGTCGACTTTGGCGATGTGGTGGTTCATATTATGCTGCCGGAAACGCGGGATTTTTATGACCTTGAGCGCCTGTGGTCAACCCCGCCAGAAGACGCCGAAGCCGAATAATACGCCATGGACAAATAATAACACTATGCGTATACGCGTTATCGCAGTGGGCACCAAGATGCCCAAATGGGTAGAGCAGGGTGTCGATGAATATACCAAGCGCCTGCCCCCTGAACTCAAACTGGAATTTAAAGAAATAGCCCTGGGCAAGCGTGGCAAAGGTGCAGATATTGCCCGTGCCATTAATAGCGAAGGCCAGCAAATGCTGGCGGCTATTGGCCAGCATGACCGAGTGATTGCATTGGATGTCTTGGGCAAGCCCTGGGCTACGGAAAAGCTGGCCGGGGAGTTGCGCAACTGGCAGCTGGAGGGCGACAATATCAGCCTGTTAGTGGGTGGCCCGGATGGCTTGGCAGCAGAGTGCTTACAGCGGGCAAACCAGCGTTGGTCACTGTCTGCCTTAACCCTGCCACATCCTTTAGTAAGAATTGTCCTGGCTGAGCAACTTTATCGCGCCTGGACGATCAATAGTCATCATCCTTATCATCGCTAGATAACCAACGGTTAAACAATGGCAGAGCAAGTCGCCTTAAAAGACCCCTATACCGAGAAGCGTATTTACGGTGCGCGGACGATATTTGCGGCGCTGGTGGTTTTTGCCCTGCTGTCTTTGTTAATGGCCCGCTACTTTAGCCTGCAAATTACCCAGCATGAAACCTACCGCACCCAGTCTGACCGCAACCGAGTGCAATTACAGCCCGTGCCACCCAAGCGCGGGCTAATCTATGATCGCAATGGTGTACTGTTAGCGGAAAACCGTGCCAGCTATAGCTTAACGATTATTAAAGAACAGGTGGAAGACCTCGACCAAACCATTGGTCTGTTGCAAGACTTGATTAATATTGATGACGACCATATCAAGAAGTACCGCCGTCTGGTCAGCCGCAGCCGTCCTTATTCTTCCGTGCCCTTAAAGCTAAAACTATCTCCTGAAGAAATTGCGATTATTTCCGTCAACCGCTATCGCCTGCCGGGGGTGGATGTTGATGCGCAATTGGCGCGTCATTATCCCCAGGGTGAATTATTTGCTCATGTGCTGGGTTATGTGGGACGTATCAACGAAGCGGAACAGTTGCAGATTGACGAGGTTAACTACTCTGGCACCAATGAGATTGGCAAAATTGGGCTGGAAAAGTATTACGAAGATATTTTGCACGGCAAGGTGGGTTACCAAAATGTGGAAACCAATGCCCGTGGCCGGGTATTGCGGGTGTTAGAGCGCACCAACCCTGAACCGGGAGCTGACCTTACCCTGCATCTGGATGCCCATGTGCAAAAAGTGGCCCACGAGGCATTGGGTGATGAGCGCGGCGCTGTCGTGGCGATTGACCCAAGAACCGGTGGCATTATTGCTATGGCCAGCACCCCGAGTTTTGATGCCAATTTATTTGTTGGGGGCATCAGTACCAAAGACTATAGTCGCCTGCGCGACTCCATCGATCTGCCGTTATTTAATCGTGCTTTGCAGGGGCAATATCCACCAGCATCTACCGTTAAGCCTCACTACGGTTTGGCTGGCTTGCACTACGGAGTGATAACCCCGCAAAGTAAAGTGCGGGACCCCGGTTGGTATAAATTGCCCAATGATGACCGTATGTACCGCGACTGGACCTGGCAAAAGAAAAAACGGGGCCATGGGACCTTTGTTGATTTGGAGCAGTCGATTGTCGAATCCTGCGACACCTACTTTTACGACCTTGCCTATAATATGGGCATTGACCGTATGCATGATTTTATGGCGCCGTTTGGTTTCGGCAGCAAAACCGGCGTCGATAATACCAATGAGCGTAGCGGCTTGTTGCCCTCAAAAGACTGGAAGCGCATTTATAAGCGCTCGACCTGGTACCACGGTGAAACCTTAAGTGTGGGCATTGGTCAGGGTTATTTATTAGCAACACCGATGCAATTGGCTGCGTCGATGGTGGCCATGGCCAATCGGGGTAAACACTTCGCCCCTCGCTTCCTTAAGCGCTTGGGGGATGAAGAGATCACCGCCCCTGAATTACCGATGATTGAGGTTGAAGCTGAGCATTGGGAGGCCGTCACCCATGCGATGGAAGAAGTGGTTCACGGTAGAAAGGGCACGGCTAATCGTATTAATCGCGGTTTGAAATATCGCATTGCCGGTAAAACCGGTAGCGCCCAGATTATCGGTATTGGCCAGGATGAAGTTTACGATGAAGAGCAAGTGGCCAAACGAAAAAAGGACCACGGTTTATTTGTGGCTTTTGCGCCGGTTAAAGACCCTAAGATTGTGGTCGCCATTATTGTAGAAAACGGCGTCCATGGTTCCTGGGTGTCGCCTATCGCGCGCAAAGTGTTTGATGCCTATTTATTGGATCAGGGTATGTTGGAAGAAAATACTGATGCCGGGTTGATTGCCCAGGCCGCCGCAGAGAGTGCTACAGAATGAGCCAGGATTTTGTCAGGCAAATGCCAGATCGCTCTTCCGACCTTGCCCGCAGAACCGGGTTTTGGCAGCGGGTCCATATCGACCCCTTATTACTGATGCTATTGCTGACCTTAACCGCCTTTGGGCTGCTGGTATTATACGGTGCCGCCGGTCAGAGCAGCGGCACGATGATACGCCAGGGTCGCTTTTTGATTATCGGCTATATCGGTATGTTAGTGGTGGCACAGTTAGATGTTGAACGGATAAAGCGTCTGGCTCCGCTGGCCTATTTAGTGGGTATAGCACTGTTGATTGCGGTGCCATTAGTGGGGGTAGGCGCAAAAGGCGCCCAGCGCTGGTTAAGTTTGGGTGGGTTTCGCTTTCAGCCCTCCGAGTTAATGAAGTTGGTCGTGCCCATGGCTGTTGCCTGGTATTTTGCAGGCAGGGCCTTACCCCCGCGGCTTAAACATATTGTTGCCAGCTTAATTATGATTGCTGTGCCGACCTTATTAATTGCCAGACAGCCCGATTTGGGCACCTCTATTTTAATTGCGGCCTCGGGTTTGTTCGCGTTATTTCTGGCGGGGATAGGCTGGCGTTTTATCTTTGGTGCCGCTGGCCTGTTATTGGTGTCTGCCTACCCGATGTGGCAATTTGTCTTACGGGATTATCAAAAAACGCGCATTCTCACCTTGCTCAATCCCGAGAGTGATAAGTTAGGTGCTGGCTGGAATATTATTCAGTCAAAAACCGCGATCGGTTCCGGTGGTTGGGACGGCAAGGGCTGGCTTAACGGTACCCAGTCGCAATTAAACTTCCTGCCGGAGAGCCATACCGATTTTATTATTGCGGTGCTGGCAGAGGAATGGGGGCTGCGCGGTGTTATAGCGCTGATGTTGATTTACCTGGCGATTATTATTCGCGGTTTATGGATCGGGATGAATGCCCAGCATAGCTTTGGCCGCTTATTGGCCGGTAGTATTACTTTAACCTTTTTTGTGTATGTTTTTGTGAATATGGGCATGGTGTCCGGTTTACTGCCTGTCGTTGGTGTACCCTTGCCACTGGTTAGTCAGGGGGGAACATCGCTGGTTACCTTGTTAGCGGGCTTTGGTTTGTTAATGGCCATTAGCACTGAGAAGCGCATGATGGAGCAATAGATATTTTTTTCTACAGATACAGGTTGGCAGACTGGTATTTGGTCAATAGTTAGATACACTGAACTTAATCTGTGAACACTCATCAAATAATAATGGATGCTGTTGTGAAAAACTGTTCAAGTAAAACCCTGATACTGTTTGTAGCCTATCTGGTTGCCTGTCTCTCTGCCTCCTTCACGTTGGCTTCTGATTACCGCGACCATCCTCAGGCCAAAGCCTTTGTCGATAAGATGGTTACCGAGCACGGTTTTGAGCGCGCCTATGTGCAGCAATTAATCGATGGTGCTGTGCGCAAGCAGTCGATTCTTGATGCCATTTCCCGGCCCGCAGAAAAAACCAAAACCTGGGGGCAGTACCGCAAAATTTTTGTGACAAAAACCCGCACTAGTCAGGGTAAAGAATTTATGCAAAAGCATGCCAGTACCCTGGCCCGTGCCGAGCGGGAATTTGGTGTGCCAGCACAATTGATTAGTGCCATTATTGGTGTAGAAACCCGTTACGGTCGCAATACCGGTAGTTATAGAGTGCTGGATTCATTGGCAACGCTGGGTTTTGATTATCCGAAAAGGGGCAAGTTTTTTACCAAGGAGCTGGAAGAATATTTGCTGTTGGTCAGAGAGCAGAAATTTGACCCTGAAGTTATCAAAGGCTCCTATGCCGGTGCGATGGGTTATGGGCAGTTTATTTCCAGCAGCTATCGTCACTATGCCATTGATTTCGATGGTGATGGTGTGGCTGATATTATTAATAACCCGGTGGATGCGATTGGCAGTGTGGCCAATTACTTTAAAGCCCACGGTTGGCAGCCCGATCAACCAGTGACCTATACCGCCACCGTGACAGCTGATCACAATGCGGATATTGCCAATCAAAAGCTAAAACCCAAGTTTACTGTTGCCCAGCTTCAGGCCGAGGGCTATCAGTCATCTGTTGCAATTGATGGCGAGCAGATGGCCACCGCCATGCGTCTTGAAGGCGATGAGGGTATTGAGTATTGGCTGGGGCTGAAGAATTTTTATGTGATCACTCGCTATAACCACAGTAAGCTGTACGCGATGGCGGTTTATCAGCTAAGTGAAGAATTACAGTAAGAGAATCATTCCTGCGGGAATACATGACGAAAGAGTACAGAGCTGCACCCTTGAATTACCGTCTATTACAATACCTGTTACTACCTTTGCTATTAGCAAGCTGCAATACCACTACGGGGCTGTTTGAAGAAAAAGACAGTGCCCCTGAGCAAACGGTTGACCCTGCAACGATTAAAGATGCTGTCCCCCGTGAAGACTTTATTACTCGGGCAGGCAATAAAAACCCCTATACCGTTTTGGGTAAAACCTACCACCTGTTACCCACCAGCAAGGGCTATAAAGAGGAGGGCGTGGCCTCATGGTATGGTACCAAGTTTCACGGCCGACCAACCGCCAATGGCGAACCCTATAGCCTTTATGGCATGACCGCTGCCCACCGCACCCTGCCGATTCCTGCCTATGTCAAAGTGACTAATATGGCGAATAACCAAACCGCAATAGTGCGGGTCAATGATCGCGGGCCTTTCCACTCGGAGCGGATAATCGATTTATCCTATGCGGCTGCCGTTAAGCTGGGCTATGCGGAGCAGGGTACAGCCAGGGTGCTGATTGAAGTGATAGACCCCAAAAGCCATGATTCGGCAGTGGCTGAATCTGAAAATACCCAGAGCTATATCCTGCAAGTTGGTGCTTTTAAGAGCCTGCAAGCGGCTGCCAAATTACGGGCAGAGTTAATATTAGGCACCCATCAAGCGGTCACTATTCCCGTTGCTAAACCGGGAGGCTATTATCGCGTGCAGCTGGGTCCATTGAACTCTATGGACGAAGTTAAACAGGTTAGCGAGCAGTTATTAGAGTTTAATATCAGCCAGCCGCGAATTATCGCTCAATAAGCCTGTTAGCGGCGTGATTATTGGGCTTAAGGCTATCTGGCACTTGTTTTCAGCGGTACATCCGTTACCATTTGCGACACTTCATTATCCTTAAATAGTTTGCTACTTATGCGTAATTACTTTGTTGTTTTGTTTTCCCTGCTAGCCATGTCTTTGGTCAGCGCAGCCCCCGCTATTATCCCCTCACCCCCCAAGATTGCCGCCAGCGGTTATATTTTGATCGATGCGGATAGCGGCAAGGTGATTACAGCCAATAATGCCGATGAGCGCTTACCCCCCGCCAGCCTGACCAAGCTGATGACCAGCTATGTGCTGTCGGTAGAGTTGGAAGAGGGTAATGTGTCCAATGATGATTTGGTGACTATCAGCAAAAATGCCTGGGCACAAAACCCGGTCTTCGCCGGTTCTTCGTTAATGTGGATCGAAGTGGGCAAGCAGGTCAGCCTGCACGATCTGCATTTGGGGGTGGTGATTTCTTCTGGCAACGATTCCAGTGTTGCCGTGGCGGAGCACTTGGCAGGTAGTGAAAGCGCCTTTGCTGATGTCATGAACCAGCATGCTCAAGTACTGGGGATGAAAGATTCTAACTTTGTGAATTCCCACGGTTTGCCAGACTCTGAGCACTATATGACAGCCCGTGATTTGGCGACCCTGTCCAAAGCCATTTTAAAATATCCCAAAGAGTATGCGCTGTATAGCGAACCGGATTTTACCTATAACAACATTCGTCAAACCAACCGCAACCGCTTATTGTGGAAGGACGATAGTGTTGATGGCCTTAAAACCGGCTATACCAAAGAAGCGGGTTACTGTTTGGTCGCCTCGGCCAAGAGAAACGGTATGCGCTTAATCTCTGTGGTAATGGGGGCGAAAAGCCAGTCGGGTCGTGAAACCGAAACCCAGAAATTATTGGCCTATGGCTTCCGTTATTATGAAACCCACCAGCTTTACACGGTCGGTGATGAGTTGACCGATGCCAAGGTCTGGGCTGGTGCAGAAGATAGTATCAACTTAGGTGTAGAGCGTGATATTCACCTCACTATCCCCAGAGGCAAGCATAAAGATATCAAGGCAGTAATGAACCTGAATGAAGTGATCAAGGCGCCGGTCACCAAGGGTAAAGAATATGGTGAGTTAGTAGTTACTCTGGATGGTGAAGAGCTATTACGTGAGCCTCTATTGGCACTTCAGTCAGTCGAGCAGGGCGGTTTATTTAAACGCTTGTGGGATGCCATTGTCTTATTTTTTACTTCGCTAATCAGTTAAGTGTATTGAGATAATGAGCGAACAAGAGCCCCCAAAATAGAATTCCCCTGCGAGTACCCGATTAAAATTATGGGGCGTCAATCGCCCACCTTTAAAGAGGTGGTACTAGAGGTGATGCGTAAGCACGCCGGTGATATTAAGGATTCGCAAATTAAAGACCGCGCCAGTGGCAAAGGGACGTTTGTTTCTATTACCGTTACCATTACCGCCACCGGCAAACCCCAGCTCGATGCTATCTTTGAAGACTTAAAAGCCACCGGCGTTGTGCAGATGGTCCTGTAGATGCTGATTGTCCGCGATCTGGGTTTGGCTGACTACGAGCCGGTATGGCAGGCTATGCAGCACTTTACCGATACGCGCGACCCTGATACCCCCGATGAAATCTGGTGTTTAGAACACCCCGCAGTCTTTACCCAGGGTCAGGCCGGCAAGGCTGAGCACTTATTAGCGCCGGGTAATATCCCCGTTATTCAAGTGGACCGAGGTGGTCAGGTAACCTACCACGGCCCCGGACAGTTAGTGGCCTACTTACTGATTGATTTGCGCAGAAAAGATATGGGGGTGAGAAATCTGGTCACTGCCATTGAAGCTGCCATTGTAAAGGTATTGGCTCACTACCAGATTAAGGCTGCCCCCAGAGCCGATGCCCCGGGAGTCTATATCCAGACCCCGGATGGCGAGGCGGGTGCCAAGATTGCGCAACTGGGTTTAAGGGTTCGCAAGGGCTGTAGCTTCCATGGTCTTAGCATCAATCGGGATATGGATATAGAGCCCTTTCAGCGCATCAACCCCTGCGGTTATGCCGGTATGGCGGTGAGCAGTATGCACCTCGAAACCCCCAACCCTCCTTCCTATTCGGCATTATCTACGCAATTGATCGAGCAACTGGCTAGTGATCTCGGGTATACTGAGCGCCAGCAGATTAGCGATGGCCAGTTACCCGGCTAACGCAGTACTAACGATATTGAGAACGTCATGAGCGATACCCCAGTTCCAGCCAAGCCTCGGCCCAAGAAGGTTGTCCAGGGCGAAAAACTTCGCGGCGCCGACAAAGTAGCCCGCATTCCGGTTAAAGTTATCCCGACAGTTGAGCTGCCTAAAAAGCCCGACTGGATCCGCGTAAAAATGCCGATCAGCCCGGAAGTCACCCGTATCAAAAGCTTGCTCCGTAAACATAAGCTGGCTTCGGTCTGTGAAGAGGCTCAGTGCCCCAACCTTGGCGAATGCTTTAGCGGCGGCACCGCCACCTTTATGATTATGGGGGAAATCTGCACCCGTCGCTGCCCCTTCTGTGATGTTGCTCACGGCCGTCCCAATGCTTTGGATGAAAATGAGCCCACAGAACTGGCTATCGCCATTGCCGATATGGCATTGAAATATGTGGTAGTTACCTCCGTTGACCGCGATGATTTAAAAGATGGTGGTGCCCAGCATTTTGCTGACTGTATTCGTGAAACCCGCGCCCGTACTCCGGAGATTAAAATCGAGGTACTGGTTCCTGACTTCCGTGGCCGGATGGATATTGCGTTGGATATATTGGCCGATGAAGCGCCCGATGTGTTTAACCATAATCTGGAGTCGGTCCCTGGTCTCTATAAAAAAATCCGCCCCGGTTCTGATTACCAATGGTCCTTGGATTTACTGAAAAAATATAAAGAGCGCCGCCCGGATGTATTAACCAAATCCGGTTTGATGTTAGGTTTGGGTGAAACGCGTGAAGAGTTAATTCAAGTGATGCATGATATGCGTGCCCACGATATCGATATGATTACCTTGGGCCAGTATCTGCAACCCAGCCGTGATCACTTGGCGGTAGAGCGTTTTGTCACTCCCGAAGAGTTTGATGAATTTGGCCGCATTGCCGAAGAGTTGGGTTTTAAATCGGTGGCCAGTGGGCCGTTAGTGCGTTCGTCTTATCATGCGGATAAGCAGGTTGATTTAAGTTTACTGAAATAATTTGGGCTGATAGCATCTGGCTTTAGATATTGCAGCCAGAGTTGATATCATCCCATTTCTTATCCTTTAATATGCGGCTAATCCCGTTTATATCTTGCTCGGTGAGCGCTGAAAACGTCACCAGCGTATCCGAAAGCGGTTTCATATTGGCAATAATATCCCGGTAGCGACTGACTTTTTTACGGTCTGATTGGTTGTGGAATACTAACACCGAGATAGGGAATTCTGATTCAATAGGAAAGTAATGTAGCTCGTCTTTAAATTGAGGTGAGAGCTCGTTATATAACAAGGCCGTCATGGCAATCACATCGACATCATTATTGATCATTGCCAAAATGGATTTGGTGCGTTCAATAGGAATAAATTCAATCTCTGCTCTCAGTCCGGGAATACTATCAATAGCGTTATTAGCGATACTGGTAATGGTGAGTCCGGGTGTCATGGTGGCAAAGGTTTTTCCTCTCAGGTCACTGAGTGATTTGATCGGCTTATTTTTTTTTGAAACCAGATTGATCGTTAGTTTTTGGTCAACTTTTAGCAGCGGCAAATAGCCGTATTGCTGGGTGACCGTTGGCACCAGTTGTGGCGTGATTACCAGAATATCACTGTGTTGTTGTTTGGCGCTTTGTAGTAGTTGGCAGCCATTACTTTTGCTGTAGATTTTTACGGGCGTATTCATTTCTCTTTCCAGCATCATTCTATGGCTGTTTAAGATAGATAAGCCGACATTGCCAGGCAGAAAGGTTTGATCGGTAATAATAAAAGTATCGCTGGCCTGTGCGGTATGGATAGCGGCCAGTGCAAAGAATAGTGTTGTTAGCAGACGTAGCATCATACCCAGGATCTTATCGATAGAGTTAATACCAAGGCATAGGCTAGGGCTAGCCAGAAACCTATGTTTGCACCTTAACCTAAATATAGGCTGATGTATGTATTTATTGCTGTCTGTTAGCTTCAGGGCTCTATAAGCGGATTGAATAATCCAGCCTGCCACGTTACCCTGCTGGTTTGATATGACGGTTTTGTTCACGGTAGAAAATAATGTGGTTACTGATTAGCTATGTCTTGATAGCACTGGGTTTTTCTTTTCTTTGCTCTATTGCTGAAGCGGTGCTGCTCAGTGTGAGTAATGCGCATATAGCCCTGTTGGAGCAGCAGAAGAAGAAAGCCGGCCCTCTGCTTAAGAAGATGAAAGAGGATATCAATAAGCCCTTGGCGGCTATTCTCACGTTAAATACCATTGCCCATACCATTGGTGCTGCCGGAGCGGGGGCTCAGGCTGTTGTCGTTTTCGGCAATGCCTATGTGGCGGTTGCTTCCGCAGTGCTGACTTTATTGATTTTAGTCTTCTCTGAAATTATCCCTAAAACTCTGGGTGCCCATTATTGGCGGCAGCTGGCTCCGGTAACGGCCTATGTGCTTAAGTACCTGGTTATTGTGCTTTATCCCTTTGTAAAATTGTCAGAATCGCTGATGGGCGGGTTTACCCACGGCCCCACCTTGGCCGGTTTTAGTCGACAAGAGTTTGCCGCGATGGCGGATTTAAGTAGTCAGGAAGGGCAGATTGGAGAGCAGGAATCACGCATTCTGAAAAATATCTTTTTATTACGAGCCACGGCGGTTACTGCGGTAATGACGCCTCGTACCGTGGTGTTGTCCTTGTCGGATGCCATCACAGTAGAAGAGTTTTTTCATAAATATGACCATGTGCCTTTTTCCCGAATTCCCATCTATCAGGGGGATCAGGAGAATATTACCGGTTTTGTCTTTCGCAGTGATTTACTGTTAGCCAAAGCCAGGGGCAATGATGTTAAGCGCTTGGCGGATTACCGACGGGATTTAACGGCAATCCCGGAAACCACAACGCTGTCGGCGGCCTTTAACGATTTTCTTGAGCTGCGTGTGCATATGTTGCTGGTGGTGGATGAGTATGGTGGTGTTGAAGGGATTGTTACGCTTGAAGATATTCTGGAAACCTTGCTGGGCTTAGAGATCGTCGATGAAAAGGATAAAACGGTCGATATGCAGGAGGAGGCTCGTAAGCTATGGAAGCAACGGGCACAGCAAATGGAGCAAAAAAAGTCGGAGCAATAATTAGTGCTTAATGGCGAGTTTTGCACCCGCCAGCGTTGCAACCAGTTGCTCCAGTAAATCCCAGCTATTGTCGGGTCTCATCCCTTTCACCGACTGGTCAATATGATTAGCCATTTTAACCAATTGCTGTAATTGTTTGACCCTTAGCCGTTGCAGTGCACTTTTAGTCACCGCTTTGCGCTTGTCCCAAACCCGCTGGTTTTGCAATACGCGGTCGACGCCATTGCCCTGTTCGATTTGTTCGGCGCACTGGCATAGTGTGCGCAGTTCTCTGCTGAGCGCCCATAGTAAGCCCAGTGGTTCGCTGCCCTCAGCTTTTAAACCTTGTAGCATTCTCAGGCTGCCCTTGCGGTCACCTTCCAAAGCGCGATCCACTAAGCCAAAGACATCGTAGCGGGCGTTGTCGGCAACAGCGGCAGTAATTGTGTCGGCATCAATAACGTCGGCGTTGGTATAGAGTCGCAGCTTTTCTATTTCCTGCACCGCGGCTAACAAGTTGCCTTCAACACGCTCGGCCAACATTTTGATAGCATCATCACTGGCTCTTAAGCCCACCATATTAAGACGGTTGCTAATCCATCGGGGCAATTGCTTGGCGTCTATCGGCCAGCATTGTATGGAGGCACCCGCAGCTTCAATATTTTTATACCATTTAGTGCGCGTTGAGGAGCCTTCGAGTTTATTGCAAATAATCAGCAGTACATTATCGGCAGAGGCGTTGGCAGCATATTCGGTTAATGCTTTGCCGCCAGCATCACCGGGCTTGCCGTTGGGCATACGTAATTCAATCAGCTTGCGCTCGGCAAATAACGACATCGCCGCAGCGGAGGCTAATAACTCGCTCCAATCAAAACCGGTTTCAACATGCATTACCTCACGGCTAAAGCCCTGCTTGCGGCAATTGAGCCTGATCGCATCACAGCATTCCTGGACCAATAAACTTTCGTCGCCGCTGACAATATAAATCGGCAACAAGCCTTTGGCTAAATTTTGCTGTACTTGGTCTGGGCGCAGGCGCATAGGGCAGTCTTATTGTTGTGGCTCTGATTCAGGTTCAGTTTGGGGTTGGCTACTGTAGTCAAAATTACGTAGCTGACGCGCTATTTTACCGGCAAGGTTTTGCAGCATTTCACGGCGCAGTAAATCTTCTTCATCTTTGGTACTTACGACTTTATTGGGGTCGTTGGGCATAATTTTTCGTTCAATCAGCCGGTTAGGGCCTAAAACACGTTTGCCTTTGTTGTTGAGTAACTCAAAAGAAACTTGTTCGATCAGTAAGTATTCCGCCACTTTAGCTTTTTGCCCCAGAGTTGCGTTGCGTCGCTGGTCTTTTTGTTCGAGGATATTCAAGCGGTAATTGGCCTCTTTCCCGTCTTCAGTGAGCGCGACGCCATAGGCGGTGAGTAAGTTGCGTAATTCTATGGCCAGTTGGTCACTGGACTTAAGGCCGCCAATAAATAGAGGTTCTACACCTTCTGGCAATTCTACTTTGCCGCGTAGTTGAAAGCCGCAGCCGCTGCTTAACATGATTATAAGCAGCAGAGGTAGAAACGCTTTTTTAGTCGGCATGGTCATATAAAATCCTGTTTATTTAACCGCAATAGTGACAAGTTTACCGGGTATCACTTTACTCATTTTTATGTCCTTACCATCAATAAACTTCTGCACATTGGCATCGGCAAAGGCCAGTTCTAAAATAGATTCAGCGCTGGCATCTGCGGCGACTTCAATTTTACCGCGTACTTTGCCGTTGACCTGAACTACCAGTTCGATGGAGTCACGAACCAGCGCCTGTTCATCAACCACAGGCCAGGGGGCATCGATAATCGCACCTTTATTACCCAGTGCTGCCCATAGCTCATGGCAATAGTGCGGAGCAATAGGTGCCAGCATGGTAACAATGGCTTGCAAGGCTTCACGTTCTACCGCAAGGCTTTGCTCATTATCCTCAGGCAGCTTGGCGATATCGTTAGTCAGCTCCATAATGGCAGCAATCGCGGTATTAAAGGTCAGGCGGCGGCCATAGTCATCGCTAATTTTGCCAATGGTTTCATGCAGCTTGCGGCGTAAATTCTGCTGCTCTTTATTGAGATTGGCAGTATCCAGCGCGGGGATGCTGGCATGTTGTAAATGGTTATAAATACGGTGCCATAAACGGTTTAAAAATTTATGCGCACCACCCACGGCAGAGTCAGACCATTCCAGTGATTGCTCCGGGGGAGCTGCGAACATAATAAATAAACGGACAGTGTCTGCACCATATTGGTTGATCATTTGCTGCGGATCTACGGTATTGCCTTTTGACTTCGACATTTTAGTGCCGTCTTTTAATACCATGCCCTGACACAGTAACTGGTCGAAGGGTTCGTCGCAGTTAATCAGGCCCTCGTCACGCATCAGTTTATGGAAGAAGCGGGCGTACAATAAGTGCAAGATGGCGTGCTCAATGCCGCCAACATATTGGTCTACCGGTAGCCAGTAATTGGCGGCATCGGCGTCTAGCATGCCGTCTTCATAATTGGCGCTGGTAAAGCGGGCGTAGTACCAGGAAGATTCCATAAAGGTATCGAAGGTATCGGTTTCTCGTTCTACAGGCTGACCATTCAGTTCATCTTTGCGCCATTCCGGGTCGCTCTTGATGGGGGAGGTTACGCCGTCCATTTCCACGTCTTCTGGTAGCAGCATGGGTAGCCGGTCAGATGGTACGGCGATTTCGCCACCGTCGGGCAAGTTGAATACAGGGATGGGGGCACCCCAGTAGCGCTGGCGAGAAACGCCCCAGTCTCGCAAACGGTAATTAGTGGTTTTTCGGCCCTTATCCAGGGCTTCCAGCTTATTGGCAATAGCAGCGAAAGCGGCTTCAAAATCCAGCCCATCAAACTCGTCGGAGTTGACCGTGGTGGTATTGGTTTTACGGCTATACCAATCCTGCCAAGTGCTGCTGTCAAAAGCGTTATCGCTGTTATCGTTGCTGGCAATCACTTGCACAATAGGCAGATTGTATTTATTGGCAAAGGCAAAGTCGCGCTCATCATGGGAGGGCACAGCCATCACCGCGCCGGAGCCGTAATCCATCAGGACATAGTTGGCGACCCATACAGGGACAGGCTCACCAGTCATTGGGTGAATCGCATTGATACCGGCGAAAACACCTTTCTTTTCCATGGTCGCCATATCAGCTTCGGCCACTGAGCTGGTTTTGCATTCAGCGATAAAGGCTTTTAGCTCGGCATTGTTCTCTGCCAGCGCCAGACTGATTGGGTGCTCGGCAGCCAGGCTGACATAGGTGGCACCCATCAGGGTATCGGGGCGAGTGGTATACACTTCAAAGTTGTCGATGCCAGCAATGGTTTCGGCAAGGTCAAAGCGCATTTCAACACCCTGGCTGCGGCCAATCCAATTACGCTGCATGGTTTTAACTTGCTCAGGCCAGCCATCCAGTTGGTCGAGATCATCCAGCAGTTGATCGGCATATTCGGTGATTTTGATAAACCACTGCGGAATTTCTTTGCGTTCTACCGCGGTATCACAGCGCCAACAGCAGCCATCGATCACCTGCTCGTTAGCCAGCACGGTTTCATCCACCGGGCACCAGTTAACGGCAGAGGTTTTTTTATAGACCAGCCCCTTTTCATAAAGACGGGTAAAAAACCACTGTTCCCACCGGTAGTAGTCGGGTTTGCAGGTGGCCAGCTCTTTGGACCAGTCATAGGCAAAGCCCAGCTGTTTGAGCTGGTCGCGCATATAGTCAATATTGCTGTCAGTCCACTTGGCGGGTGCGGTGTTATTTTTAACCGCAGCATTTTCCGCTGGCAGGCCAAAAGCATCCCAGCCCATGGGCTGTAGAACATTCTTGCCCAACATGCGCTGGTAGCGTGAGATGACATCGGCAATGGTGTAGTTGCGCACATGGCCCATATGCAGCTTGCCGCTAGGGTAGGGGAACATGGCCAGACAGTAGTATTTGTCTTTGTCGGTATCTACATTGGCGACAAAACTCTCATTGTCTGCCCAAAATTGCTGTGCCAGTTGTTCGATCTCTTTGGGATTGTATTGCTCTTGCATTGTCAGCTTCAGTTTTCTTGGTTTTAGAAGGGAAATCAGGCGCGCATTTTAACAGGAATTGGGCACAAACCGATACCGGTTAGAGGGGGCTTATTTAATGACCATAATCAGTAAGAATCTTGTATAGTGCAGGGCCTCAGATCAGTAAAAGGAATTTACGATGAGTACGAAAGGAAACGTATCAGCCTGTAGTCAATTATTACCCCCGATTAGTCATATTCCATTCCCGCAGCTGCATAGCCATTGTGCACCTGTAGTTGTAATTACTATAGTAATTGTTACTATAAATAGCGGGGTGGCTTGAATGCGTATATTCAAAACACGCCACTTTGCCAAATGGGCTGACAAGCATGCTCTGGATGATGCCCTATTAATTACCGCTGTCTATGAGATAGCAATGGGTATGGTCGACACTAGCTATGGCAGCTATTTATATAAAAAGCGTATCGCGACCAGGGGGCGTGGTAAAAGCGTCAGCGTACGCACTTTGCTGGCACTCAGGGTTAATGATCGAGCATTTTTTCTCTATGGCTTTGAGAAAAATGAGCGGGACAATATTAGCAGCAAAGAAAAGCTCGCCTACAAAATCCTGTCAAAGTCGATCGTGGCCTTTACTGAACAAGAGATTGAGCAGCGCTTACTTGAGGGCAGCTTATTAGAGGTGGAATATGAGTAAACTATTAAAAGCCGTTGTCGCTACAGCCAAAGACCTTAAACTGGATACGGTGACTATGCGAGAGCTTGATGCTTTGGCCTTGCCTGAAGTGATCAAACTGACACCGCGGCAAATAAAAAATATCCGTGCCAAGGCTCATGTTAGCCAGGGTGTTATGGCTCGGTATTTAAATATTAGCCCATCGACCTATCAAAAATGGGAGCGAGGGGAGGTGACGCCGGGTGGGGGTAATTTAAAGTTATTAAATCTGGCTTATCGACATGGGCTTGAAAGCATTGCTTAACTCTTTATCTTCAAGCGCACTAGCTGTGGTAGCAAAATAATCGCAAAACATAGCCCAAGCACCGGCCAGCTGCCACTTAAAGAAAACGGTGTAGCGCCTTGAAATACCTGCGCCTCACCCTTAATCACTTCACGGGTAAACTGCTCGCCGCGAACCGTGATTTTCCCCCGCTGGTCAATAATAGCACTGACTCCACTGCCGGTTGAGCGCAATAAATAACGCCCACTTTCCAAGGCCCGCATTTGCGCCATTTCTAAATGTTGTAATGGCCCGATAGAGCCGCCAAACCAAGCGTCGTTGCTAATGGTAATTAACATATCCGCGTCAGGTAGCCACTGTGAGACCAGCTCAGGGTAAACAATTTCATAACAGATAAAGGGTGCCAGAGTGATATCCCCGGCTTGAATGGCTGCTTGGCCTTCAGCACCGGCTGAAAAATTTGACATGGGCATATCAAAAAACTGAATTAAACCGCGCAGCAGGTTTTCCAGTGGTACATATTCACCAAACGGTACCAGCCGCTGTTTATTGTAGTGTCCCTGACCTTCTCCAAAAGCCATGATGCTGTTATAGCGATATTGATTGCCGGCTTCGTCTTCTTCAAAGGAAGGAATGCCGGTAATTAAGCTGGCATTATATTGGCTGGCCCTGTCGTTCATTAGGCCAAGAAATGGTTTGGCGTATTGGTAGTAGGTAGGGATTGCCGCTTCAGGCCAGATCACAATATCGTTTTCTGCCCAGAGCGTTGCGCTGGTTTGTTTATAGCGTTTTAAGGTGGCCTGATATTGGTCTCGACGCCACTTCACTTCCTGCGGAATATTCGCCTGCACCATGGCAACGTTAATCGGCGGCCGGTCTGCAGGCGTTGTCCAATTGATGCTGTTTAGTAAAAAACCACCCAGCCATAGAGTGGTGATCATCATGATATGGCGGTGGATAAATGTTTTCTGTTGTAGCCCGTAGCTGATGACTGCGCCGGTAAGTGCAACAACAAATCCTACCGCATAAATACCGCCCACCGGTGCCCAGCCTGCCAGAGGGGTATCAATATGGCCGTAGCCGATATACAGCCAGGGGAAACCGGTTAAAAACCAACTGCGCCACCATTCACCAATAACAAAGATGGCGGCAAAACCTAGTAGTGGGCCACTAGCCTGGTCGCGAATCCAGCGGACATAGCAATAAAAAGTGACGCTAGTAAAAATGCCCAGCCCGGCACTAAAAATAAGTGTTAGAAAAGCGGCTAGCGGCGCAGGTGCATAACCATAAACATGAATGCTGACATAGACCCAGGAGGTGCCTGCACCAAATAAACCCAAGCCATAAAACCAACCGCGTTTGGCGGCCTGTTTGGCGGTGAGATCGGATAATAACCAAACCAGTAGGGCGGTGCTGGCAATGCCCAGCGGCCAGAGATTAAACGGTGCCAGTGAAGGGGTGACCAGAGCACCTGCCAGCATTGCCAGTAGGTGTCCGCTCCAACCTTGTTTCACTGATTTCACCGAGGTTTGGTCCTTGTGCTTAGCTAGCAGTGATTTCTGACATCCGCAGCAAATGTACCTGGCGGCTGTCGGCGTTAAGTACTTTAAATTCATAGCCATTAACGGTGGCTACTTCATTGCGGCGAGGCAGGTGGCCAAATTGCTGCAAAATAATACCGCCAATCGTGTCAAACTCTTCGTCGCTAAACTCTGCCTCAAAGGCTTCGTTAAAATCGTCGATGGGGGTTAGCGCTTTGATAATATAATCATTCTCGGCGAGTTTTTTAATATAGCTATCGGGCTCTACATCATGCTCATCTTCAATTTCGCCGACAATTTCTTCCAGCACATCTTCGATAGTAACTAAGCCTGCAACGCCGCCATATTCATCAATAACAATGGCCATATGATTACGTTTTTCGCGGAACTCACGCAGTAATACATTAAGACGTTTGCTTTCAGGCACCACCGTCGCCGGGCGCAACATGGGGGTAATATCAATGCTGTCGGCATCTTTTTCCAATACCAGTGGCAATAAATCTTTGGCCAATAGAATACCGAGTACTTCATCGGTATTTTCACCGATCACCGGGTAACGGGAGTGAGCGGTTTTAATGATTTGCGGTAGCAGTTCGCTTAGGGACTCTTCTGCTTTGATCACCGTCATCTGCGTGCGCGGGATCATAATTTCCCGTACCTGCATTTCGGTCACTTGCATAGCGCCATCGATAATTTTTAAAGCGTCGTTATCGATCACTTCGTTGTGTTGCGCCACTTTTAAAATATCTAATAAATCATCACGGGATTTGGGTTCGGATGAAAAAGCGTGGGCGATTTTTTCGAGCCAGGATTTTTCTTCTGGCTCGGGGATTCGGTCTTCGTTCATGGTTTTGGGTGCAACCCTCCTAGAGGTTTACTGCGTTGTTGTTAATTTCAAGGTAGGGATTGGCTATTTGCAAGCTGGCCAATGCCTTAATTTCCAAGCCTTCCATAATCTCGGCTTCGTCATCGTCTATATGGTCATAACCGAGAAGATGCAAGGTGCCGTGGATCACCATATGGGCCCAGTGGTCATTTATGTTTTTATGTTGTTCAATCGCTTCATGCCTAACCACCGCGGCACAGATCACCAGATCGCCCAGTAGAGGCAAATCAATATGATCAGGCAAGTCTGCGGGAAAGGATAAAACGTTGGTGGTTTTGTCTTTGTGGCGGTAGTCGCGATTAAGGGTGGTAATTTCTGCTTCGTCGACAATACGAATAGTAAGCTCAGGTGTTTGTTGTGAGTTAGCCTGTTGAGCTTCAGTTAATGCGGCGGCCACCCACTGTTGTATCTGTGCCGGGGGAGGTTGGTCTTCGTCTTCAATAGCGATTTGCAGATCTACACTGATATTCACTGCGGTTTACTCTCGCCACTAGCCGGGGGTGTGGTTGTCGCTTCCAACGGTTTTGGGTTATTTTCAATGCGGTCGTAGGCATCGACAATTTTTTGTACCAGCGGATGGCGCACCACGTCTTTGGACTGGAAATAGGTAAAACTAATGCCGTCAACACCGTCGAGGATATTGATAACATGGGTCAGGCCGGATTGAGTGCCACGGGGTAAATCGATCTGGGTGGCGTCGCCGGTAATGACTGCCGTTGAACCAAAGCCAATCCGGGTCAGGAACATTTTCATTTGCTCCTTGGTGGTGTTCTGGCTTTCATCGAGAATAATATAGGAGTCATTTAAGGTGCGACCGCGCATATAGGCCAGCGGAGCAATTTCAATAATATTGCGCTCGATCATTTTGGTCACGGTTTCGACGCCAATCATTTCATAGAGGGCATCGTAGAGGGGGCGTAAATAGGGGTCAATTTTTTGGGCGAGATCGCCGGGTAAAAAGCCCAGCTTTTCTCCCGCTTCTACCGCTGGGCGCACTAATAAAATTCGCTGCACTTCTTCGTTCATTAGCGCTTGTACCGCGCAGGCCACAGCCAGGTAAGTTTTACCGGTACCGGCAGGGCCAATACCAAAATTAATATCGTTGTTCATGACTGAGCGAACATAGCCCTGCTGGTTTTTACCTCGAGGTTTGATGGTCGCTTTTTTGGTGTGGATTAGGGTGATCGGTTCAACGCTATGGTCGATGGCTTCGTGCAAACTTTCTACCCCGGCTTGTTGCAGGCTAAGGTGAATCGTCTCTGAGGTCAGAGTGACGCCTTCCAGCGCATCTTGATAGAGATTTTTTAACACCGCGCTGGCGGGTACAGCGTCAACACCGCGCAGTTCAAACAGGTTGCCACGGTTGCGAATTTCAACAGACAGGCGCTGTTCTATCTGACGCAGGTGCTCGTCAAATTGGCCGCAGAGGCTGGCAAGGGCTTGGGAGTCGTTGGGTTCCAGGGTAAGAACCTGTTTCGATGTGGCTGGTTTATTCAATGTGTTTTATATAAGCCGCTGAACGGCACCTAAGATGGGCTAAGCATAGGGATGAATGGGGGTATGAGTCAATAGTCTTTGCTATCTCTGGGATTAATACCTTCTTGACCGTAGGGTGGATTACAATCCACTAAAGCCGGTGTTCGAAAAGGTGGATTTTAATCCACCCTACAGAAGCTTGCCTCGTAGTGAATTGGGGAGTGCTTCGGTAACTTCTATATCAACGAAGCCGCCGATAAGTGATTGATTATCCGAAGAAAAATTAACTACACGGTTGTTTTCGGTGCGGCCCTGTAGCTGGCCGGGGTCTTTCTTGGAAACGCCGGTCACCAGAATTTTTTCCCGGTTGCCGACCATCTGGCGGCTAATCTGCTGGGCCTGGGAGTTAATCCGCTGTTGCAGCTTTTGCAGGCGCTCCTTTTTCACTGTTTCAGGGGTGTCATCACTGAGCTCAGCCGCCGGTGTGCCGGGGCGGGCGCTGTAGATAAAGCTAAAGGATAAGTCGAAGCCAATTTCTTCAATCAGGTCCATGGTATCGTTAAAGTCTTCCTCCGTTTCACCGGGGAAGCCGATAATAAAGTCTGATGAGAAGCTAATATTGGGGCGAATCGCCTGTAGCCGTTTCATCTTGGCGATATATTCATCGCGGTTATGGCCCCGCTTCATGGCTGCCAAAATACGGTCGGAGCCGCTTTGCACGGGTAGATGCAGGTGGCTAACCAGCTCTGGAATCTCTTTATAGGCTTCAATCAGTGCATCGCTAAATTCGACCGGGTGTGAGGTGGTATAACGGATGCGCTCAATACCAGGTACAGCGGCAACAAAGGATAGTAATTCGGCAAAGTCGACAATATCCCCTTCATGGTTTTCACCCCGGTAGGCATTCACATTTTGGCCCAGTAGGTTGACTTCTTTTACCCCTTCGCTGGCTAGATGGGCGATTTCAGCAATCACATCATCAAACGGGCGGCTGACCTCTTCACCGCGGGTATAGGGCACCACGCAGAAAGTACAGTATTTAGAACAGCCCTCCATAATCGAGACAAAGGCGCTGGGGCCATCGACGGTAGGCTCTGGCAGGGCATCAAACTTTTCGATCTCAGGGAAGGTAACGTCAACCAGTACCGGGCCATTGGGCTTGGCCGCATCAATCATTTCAGGCACGCGATGGAGGGTTTGTGGCCCAAAAATCACATCGACAAAGGGGGCTCTTTTAGCAATGGCATCACCTTCCTGGCTGGCGACACAGCCGCCTACACCAATCACCAGGTCAGGGTTTTGGTCCTTCAGGTTCTTCCAGCGCCCTAGTTGGTGAAACACCTTTTCCTGCGCCTTCTCACGAATAGAGCAGGTGTTGAGCATAATCACATCGGCTTCTTCAGGGTTGTCGGTGGTTTCCAGATGATGGCTAACCCCCAGCAGGTCTTGCAGGCGATCTGAGTCATATTCATTCATCTGGCAGCCATGGGTTTTGATATACAGCTTTTTCACTGGCAGGTCACTGCTGCTGGAGGCTGGCTTGGCGGGTTTATCGCTGGCGATAACGTCGTTCATTAATTGGGACCTGAAAAAGGGAAGATCTGAAGCACACTGCAAATTAGGGCGAGTGATTATACAGGATGCGGGCATTTCTTGACCACACTATGCTGGCACTATGTTAATATTCCTTCAATTGGCCTCGGAGGCCGTTTTTCTTAAAGTCCGTTTTAAAGGTGATGTAACCCTCTATGTCAGAAAGTACCCCTATTTATAAAGTGATATTCCTGAACCAGAATAAGGTTTATGAGGTATACGCCAAGGCTATCTACCAAAGCGAGTTGTATGGTTTTGTCGAGGTTGAAGAGTTTGTCTTTGGTGAGCGCACCCAGGTGATTGTTGATCCGGGTGAAGAGAAGCTAAAAACCGAGTTTGCCGGTGTTAATCGTTCCTATGTGCCGATGCATTCTATTGTACGGATTGATGAGGTAGAGAAAGAGGGTGTGGGTAAAGTGTTAGAGGCTTCAGGGGGAGGCAGCAATGTAGCGGCATTTCCCATGCCGGGTAGCGCCAGGCCATTATCAGGTGATGTGGACTAATCGCCAGCTCAAAAAAAACGCCAGCATTAAGCTGGCGTTTTTTTTGAGCGTGATAAAACTTAGCTGGCAGCCAAAGCCTGTTTAACCGAAGCCAGTTTGACGCAGGTGACAAATACCTCCATCGCCTTTTCTATTTCGCTCACCGTCGGGTAGGTGGGTGCCAGGCGGATATTTTTATCGTCCGGGTCATTGCCATAAGGGAAGGTGGCGCCCGCAGGGGTTAGTTTTACACCGGCACCTGCGGCCAGTGCAATAATTTCCCTGGCCAGACCTGGGCGGGAATCAAAAGAGATAAAATACCCCCCCTCTGGTTCAGTCCAGCTGCCCATATCGGTATCACCCAGCTCACTGCGTAGTGATGATAGTACTGCATCAAACCGTGGCTGCATAATGGCAGCATGTCGATTCATATGTTCACTCAGGGTGGCGCTGTCTTTTAAGAAGGCGACATGACGGAGTTGGTTGATTTTATCCGGGCCAATAGAAGTAAAGCCCAGATGCTTTTTCAGTACCGTCAGGTTAGCGGGGGAGCCGGCAATAAACGCTACACCGGCACCAGCAAAGGTTATTTTGGACGTGGAGCCAAAAATATAGACGCTATCTTCGGTGCCCTGCTGGCGACAGTAGTCCATCAGATTGGGTAGTTCTGGTGCGTTGTCGTTTAATACATGGACTGCGTAGGCGTTATCCCAAAATACACGGAAGTTGGGGCCTGCGATATTGCCAAGCTTGGCAATACGTTGCACCACCTCGTCGGAGTAAACCACACCGGTTGGGTTAGAGAAGCGTGGCACACACCAGATACCTTTAATGCTGGCATCGGCTTGAACCAACTGCTCAACCTGATCCATATCCGGGCCATTGTCATCCATGGCCACCGGGATAAGCTCTACGCCTAAATGCTCACAGGCCGCAAAGTGACGATCGTAACCGGGAACCGGGGCCAGGAATTTAACGGTTTGGCCGTCTTTTGCCCAGGCGCTGTCAGCATCGCTAACGCCCTGGTGCATGGCTGTTTGTAAACTAAAGTACATTAGGGTGAGGCTACTATTACCGCCAATCATCACTTCTTCAGGTTTAACGCCGACCATACCGGCAAATAGGGTCTTGGCTTCTGGAATACCGTCCAGACCACCGTAATTTCGCAGGTCGGTGCCGCTGCTATCGGTATATTGGCCATGCAGAATACCGTCCAGTGCATTGGATAGGTCCAGTTGATCGCTGCTGGGCTTGCCTCGGGTCAGGTCCAGGCTTAGGCCTGCCTGCTGAATGGCTTGGTACTGCTCAGCGAGGGTCGTTTCCCACTCGCGCAGTTGTTCCGGAGTTGCTTGATTGAGACGCAACGTGATGTCCTCTTTAATGGGTTAAAAACGTAGGTTAGCAAGTTAACAAGTTATCTTGCTAACCATGGCGATTCACAGATCTGTGATGCCGTTTGTGCAGGGTATGTAGCCTTGCGCGGGGATTATACCTGAAACCGGCGCAAGGTGGGTACTGGGATCGTGACTATTTAACAGGCTTATTTACTGTAGTGTTTGATCAGTTCTTCAAGCTGGGCCATGGCGGTATCGGAGGCATCAATAATATGAAAGCCGGACCAATAGCGGTGGAAATTCTCGACTTTACGGCACCAGAGGCAATCGGCACCCAGTTCTACGGTGTTGCTACCCTCTATTTCAATGGGCAACTGTAGGGAGAGTTGGTAAATAGACTGGGTGGGTATTTCTTTATCGGTAATTATCATAATGCCTTCAATTGTGGCATTAACCAGTTCACCAAATTCTCCGCCATTGATCACATCCAGAATGGGGATGGATTGGTTGAGTTCTTTGCGCTCATGTTTTCTTTCGATAATATCTTTCATTGGATGCTGTCTTTGCTAAATGTTCTTTAGTGGCCCTGCTGGCTGATGTTGTTAGTGTAGACCATCAGTCGGGATTATTTTGTTCTCTTTGGCGTAATTGTTCCAGTACACGCTCCATCGCCTTCTCAAAGAAGGGTTTACCCTCCAGGGTTTGCAGGATCCTGGTTTTGCCAGCGCGGATATCACTGGCGAGCTCCTGCCCTGTTTTTGCCGAAACCTGCTGCCCCATCCGGTTTACAAACATAAAGTGCAATGTGTCGGTGTTAGCCCAGGCCAATTTGGCGCGCTGGGGTGTTTTACTGTCGGCATTAAATTCAAACCAGGTGCCAGGCTGGGTTTTCCTTAGCATCATAATCACTTTGTCGCCCTCGGCCGCCTCCCGGGATTGGCTGGCAATATCAACATCATCAATATTGGCGCTAACCGGCGTGGTGACGGGGGTAGCCGCAGTGCTGGTATCCTGTTGCCGCTGCATCAGTGCTTCCAATAATCGCTTGCCCTGGTTGCTGTCATAGCCCACTGTCTCAAAGCCTGATTGCAGTAACGGAAGCAGAGTTTTACGCAGTTCCTGAGCGCGTTTTCGAGCATGCCAGTCGTCGGCGCCATGGGGTTGGCTTAACCAGAGAATATCGTCCACCGCCAGAGCCGCTTCTCGCCATTGTTCACTGCGTGAGCCAAAGCGGAGTAGATTAAAGGACAGGAAGTTGGCCCAGGGTTCAAATAATAAGGTATGGATGGAAGGGGGCAATTGCAGTTCGCTGGACTTTTTCTTCAAATAGGCATCGACTTTTAAGCGTATTTCCTTGAGTTTGTTTTCCCCCTGGGCGGCTTGCATTGCGCGCTTTTCGGCCAGTCGAATACGGCGAGAATGCTGGCGCAGATACTGGTTAAACTCAAAGGCCAATTCTGAAAATAGCCGCACGTCGTTATCAAATTCATTAAGCAGTCGTTGCACGACATTTTTGATTTGTTGAAATACATCATTCTTATGTTTGCCTGACGGTTCTACCCAGCGCTCACCAGCAGCCACAAGGCTATTAAGCAGTTGTCGGGCTGGGTGCTCCGGGTGATCAAAAAAATCTTTGTCGATAACAGCAATTTTCAGAAAGGGGGTATGTAAATAACTAAGTAGTGCTTTAATGGAGTCGGGCAGCTGTTGGTCATTCAACATATATTCAAATAGCAGGCCTACAATTTCAATAATATGTGCATCGACTTCGTCGGACTTTTTTACGGCCTGTTCGGCTTGCTGTTTGAGGCTGGCGGGGTTGCTAGTGGCTACTGCCTGAGGTGATTCCAGCGCTTTAAGCAGGGCCCCGGCGTTTTGCTGTAGTTGTTGAATGCCGGCAATAATTTGTGACACCGGTGGCGATGCCTGGGCTCTGGGCTGTGGGGCCTGAGGTTGCAGTTGCTGTTGTAATAAGCGGATAGCATCTATTAAGTTGACCTGGTTGGCCATCGAAGCGGCGCTGGTTTGTTCCTGCAATTCTTCGGGTAGTTGCTCGGCGATTTGGGCTGAGGCATTTTTTTGGATGTGATAACTCAGGTGTGGCAGCACGCCATGGCTCTCAAAATGGTGGTTAACCAATTCATAGAGTTTATTGATTTTGCTTATAAAGGCCGATTCAAAAATTTTATAGATCAGGAGTTTGCTGCGGTTATCCATCGAGATGCTGTCGATTGACTGCTTCATTGCCTCGCCGAAAACTGCGGGTGCAATAGGGTTGCCCTGGTCCGTCAGCTTTTGGCCACCACGCAATGCGGCCAGACGTTGATTCAGTGCATACAGCATTTCTGAGTGAAGGGCGCTGGCTTTGCGGCTCATAGAGCCAATAGCCAGTTTTTCTTCCAGTTCGTTATTGTCAATCAGGCTCAGATTTAATTCGTCTTCGGGGGCGGGTTCGGTCAATTTGCCGAGGTTATTACTGTAGTCACTGGAGGTCGCTTGGTTGGCCTGGTAATTATCGAAGGCTTTATAAATCTGTTGCAGATAAGCTTGCTGGACAATGCTTTTTCCGTGCTGAAGATCACCCCTGATCTGGAAGTAACGATTTTGATCATCGTTATTATCGGCTTTGTCGGCCAGGGAAAATAAACGATCATCCAGCGTGTCAAAATAGGCGCTAAAATTAACCTGTACCCACTTGATAATAAGCTCGCGGCAGGCCGTAAGAATACGCTCTCTTTCCAAGCTACTGTTAGGACCTTGTTCGCCCATAGATTGATTATCCGTTTTCTCGCTGTAGTGGTCGTAGGCGCTCTTCAATGGCGCCTGTTATAGGCCGCGCTCATAACGGCCAATCATGGCGGCGCGGGCAATTAAGTATAGCGCAAGACTTGCGGGTAATGCGATTAGCTGGAGGTCGATTCGGCGAACAGTTCCAGAATACGTTGGTCTGCCCAGCTATCCATGGTGAGCCCCTGAATATAGCCGCAGTGGCCGCCATAGCGGGTGAGTTCAATGGTCAACTGTGGGTGGTCGGGCAGTTCCTGTAAATCTTCTGCTTCAATCACAGGGTCATCCATACTGCTGAGGATATGGCAGGGTATTTCTAGCTGGCTTAAATGTTCGCCGCCAATGGAATAGCCATTGAGGTAATCGTCTACCTCAGCGTACGCCGTATGATGGGGGACAAAATAGTCATTCATAGCGTCCAGTGTAGGCAGTTTGTTGAGTATGTCCTGATAGCCATGTTCCGGGAAGTGCTGCAATTTATTGGCGAGAGATTGTCGCCAGTGATTACGAAAGTGCTGGTGATAAATAAATGGACCGTTATTTAAATTGCGGTTGGTTTTATAGGGGTTGATGACGGGGCAAACAGCGACCACTTTATTCAGTGTAATAGCATTGGCTGGCGCTCTGGCGGCCACCCGCAATGAGAAATTCCCCCCCAGAGAAAAGCCGGCTAAATAATTCTGCGTATGTGGAAATTGTTGCTGGATAGCTTTAACGGCATTAACGACTTCGGTAATCCGGGTAGAGTTAAATAGCTCGCGGTTAAGGTGGCCGCTATCGCCATGGTCCCTGAGATTAAGTCGAAAAACATTATAACCCGCTGCCAATAAGGTGCTGCCTGCCGAGAGTAAATACAGAGAGTCGTTACTGCCCAGCCAGCCGTGAATTAAAATAACCAGGCCTTGTTGGTTGTTGGGTAGGGTGGAGTATTCGCCTTGTAGGCGGATGCCGTCACCGCAATCAAGAATATGCTGGCTGGCTGTTTCGCGCAGTGTTTTTGCCTGACGTTTTACCCAGTGTTTACGTGGCCCGGTGCTGGCCAGAATGGACTGTAAATGGGGATTCTTCAGCAGTGCTGATGGTTTGAAGGTGTCCATAGTGCAGCGCTCGCTAATAACAATGCCTGTTCACTGGGCCAGCTTTATTTTGCCAAATAAGCGGGGGGCGAAATAACAGGTCATTAAGCTCATGGTAAAGCCATTGACCCAAACCACCACATTATAAAATAGGTGGCCATCTGCCGGCACAATAGCGTCGCAGGCTGTTAGGGTCGCTAGCAGTAATACCATGCCGATAATATAGCGGCCAGCTAGCTGGATAATATGGCCTTTAACATGCAGAAGTGTTCGGCTGCTGTCGGCCATGAGGCTTAACACGCAGGCTGAAACCGCACCGGCAACCGCCAGTGCGCGAAAGGTGTCCAGCCAAAAATAATGCAAGCTGGCTATCAGCGCCGGAACGGCAAATAACAGCAGCAATTGTTTGCTTAATGTCTGTTGGTAAAAGGCTTTGCTGACAAGCGGCTGCCATTTAAACCAGCTATATAAGTAGATAATGCCTAATACCCAACCTATCACAACATCGTGGGGATAGTGAACGCCCAGATAATTTCTCGACAGGCCAATCAAAATAATTAAGCCAACGAGGGCTATTCGCAGCCATTTTTTATCAGTGCATAGCAACAGCAAGCCATAAAAAACCATCGAGCCCATAGCGTGGCCGCTGGGGAAACTATAGCCTCGCTCGCCGGAAGAGATAATGCGATCATCCGCAAGATAGGGGCGGGGTTCCTGCACAATATCTTTGATCAGCATTACCAGATATTGGGCAACTAACATAGCGAGTAGGGCGCGAATACCCAGACGGGGGTTTATACACCAAATGACCAGTGGCACAACGGCGAGATAAGCCATGCCACCCAGCTGGGTGATAAGATAAAAAAAACTATCGAGAAAAGGCGACTGATAAGATTGCAGCATCAAAATAAAATCGATGCCCCATTGTTGTATGGCTAGCATGGTTTCACCTTTTTAGTTTGGATAGCTATGGCTTGCATGCCACTTAGCGGTGATAATCTTTTTTCCACTGGTCATACTCGGCAATAACACCGTCGACCACCTCTTTTTCAAACGGTTTTAAGCCGCTAACCACCATATGTTTTTCACCTCGGCCAATGGTTTCACCACTGGCAATAAGATTAAAGGCCAGACAAACATTGCCGCGTTTGCCGTTGCAATCGAAGGTGGTTTTTTCTTTGTCGAGTTCCAATTCTACATCGACCAGATCCAGTCGCTCCAGATCGATCAGCATACTTTGATACATCACCATAGGGCGGGCGGGGTTAATCATTACCCCTTTTTTTTCCATCAGCGGAATCAGAATGTGGGGAAAGGTGTGGCCGGAGAAAGTGACATAGCTTTGTGTCAGATTATCAATCAGCGCAGCGTTGGTGGAGTTGTCACCCGTATGTTCGATACTTACATATTCTTTGTCATTGCTACCATTGAGTGTCAGTAGTGCAGACTCTTCGGGCAGTAGCAGTGTCACCTCGTCGGTCACCATGCCAGAGAAGGTAAAACGCATATGCTTGGAGGCACCATACTGCGCCAGCACGACCGCGAATAATAAATCACCGGGTACACAGAAACGTTTTGAAACAATATCGTGCAGGGGGTTAAAGTCGTCGGCAATTTGTTTGGCAAAGTCACTGGCCTGTTGACGGGTAAACGTCAACTGATCGTTGTCTTTGTGGTAATACTGGTCAATAAGCATGTCTTTAAAATTCTCAGCTAAATAGTGCGCGGCATTCTACCAGTGCTTAGCAGGTTTAGCACCACCTGGCCCGGTTTTATAGCGGCGGTTGTTGTTGAAGTTTATCGACCAGCCACTTTAGGGCCTGGCCGCGGTTGCTGATTTTCCAGGCGATATGGTTTTTTGTAATGGGTCTGTTATGGCTCACTTTAAGCTCAACCAGTGTGCCATTGGCTAATTCATCTTTAACCAAATGCCTTGGCAGGCTGCCCACCCCTAAGCCCTGTCGATGGGCGGCGATTTTCATCGCCATATTGGGTACATAAATACTGCTTTTCTTATTGTGTATGCCGCGGCTTAAGGGAGCGAGATTTTTTGATGAGTCCCGCACAATGACGGATCGGCTTTGACGGATTTGCTGCTCAGTTAACGGCTGGCTTTGCTGGCAAATAGGGTGCTTGGGTGAGGCTACAAAAACGGCCTGAGTATCATGCCAGGGAATACTTCTAATCCCTTTATGGTTGGGGGCAGCATCCACAGCGCCAATAATTAAATCCACTCGATCTTCGACCAGTGCCTCCCAGGTGCCTGCCAAAACTTCCTGGCTAAGCTCCAGGTTGATGGCAGGCTGGACTTGATAGAGCTGCTCGATAATCGGCAGCAAATATTCATCCGGCAGTATATGGTCAAGGGCAATACGCAGGCGCGGCTCCCAGCCAGTGGCCACTTGTTGGGTGCTGGCGGCGATATCGCTGGCGGCTAACAGTAGTTGGCGCCCCTGTTCGACCAGATGCTTGCCAGCCCCCGTTAATACTGACTTTCTTCCCTGCCGCTGAAACAGGCTGATGTCCAAATCCTGTTCCAGTTTTTGGACGGTATAGGAAACAGCAGAAGGTACGCGATTTAAATGTGTGGCAGCAGCGGCAAAGCTGCCTTTGCGCTCAATGGCGTCCAGGACTTCCAGTGCTTCAAGGCTTAATGGTGATGGCATATTCTACTGATCAAATAATTTGATGTAATTGATTAAAAAGTATCGCTTTTTTGTTTTTATAGCAAGTTTATACTGACTTAAATTGAATAGATGGTTTGATTATTTTTATATGGTTGAGGTGATTTATGGGTTTGCTAGTGGCAGGTGAGTGGGTCGATCAGTGGTATAAGTCTTCCGCTAAAGGCGAATTTGTTCGCCAGGATAGCCAGTTCAGAAACTGGATAACGGCCGATGGTGCGGCGGGGCCCACCGGGAGCGATGGATTTAAGGCAGAGGCTGGGCGCTATCACCTCTATATCTCGCTGGCCTGTCCATGGGCGCACCGCACGCTGATATTTTTAACGTTAAAAGGCTTACAGGATGTTATTAGTGTGTCGATTGTCGAGCCTTTGATGCTGGATAAGGGGTGGTACTTTGATGCAGAGCAGGGCGATGGCTTATATGGTTTGCAGTACTTGCACCAAATCTATCGCAAGGCGCAGCCGGATATTACAACGCGGGTGACGGTGCCGGTGCTGTGGGACAAGCGGCGCAATACCATCGTTAGCAATGAATCGGCGGATATTATTCGTATGTTTAATACCGCCTTTAATTCCTTAACCGGTAATACGGAGGATTATTACCCTGTCGCTTTACGTGAAGAGATTGATTCATTGAATGACCGTATCTATCACCGGGTAAATAACGGTGTCTATCGCTCGGGTTTTGCGACTACGCAGTCAGCGTATGAAGAGGCTTATTATGCCTTGTTTGAGGAGCTTGATTGTCTGGAGACGCTGTTGGCTGGCCGTCGCTACCTAACTGGCAATACCATTACGGAGGCAGACTGGCGTTTATTTACCACGTTGGTGCGTTTTGATGCGGTTTACTTTGGACACTTTAAAACCAATCGCCAGCGTATTGCGGATTACCCCAGCTTGTCGGAGTATGTGCGTGATTTATATCAGCAGCCCGGTATTGCCGAGACTGTTGATATGCCTTATATCAAGCAGCATTATTACGGTAGTCATAGTACGATTAACCCTACAGCTATAGTGCCGGTAGGGCAGGAGCTGGATTTTTCTGTACCCCACCAGCGCCAGCGTTTTAGTGAAGAGCTTTCTGCGGCGTCATCGTAATAGCCCGCAGCGGCGCCACCATTAATGGTCCCCAGTGGCCTAATCAGTATGTTTTTAAAAGGAAGAAAAAATGAGTGAGCAACATAAAGATTTTTCAGTGAGAGATGCCGTAGATACGGTCGCGCCATTGTTTGTCAACCGCTGGTCTCCCCGAGCCTATTTGCAGGAGGCCATTAGCGATCAGGATTTGGCAACGATTTTTGATGCTGCCAGGTGGTCGCCCTCCTGTTTTAATGAGCAGCCATGGCAGTTTATTACCTCAACGCCGACCAGTTATGGCAAGTTTTTAAGCTTGCTGGTTGATGCTAATCAGGCGTGGGCGAAAACGGCGCCGCTGATTGGCTTTGTAGTGGCTTCAAAAACCTTTGCGCGTAATGGCAATGAGAATATGCATGCTGACTTTGATACCGGCTCCGCCTGGATGGCGGTTAATTTGCAAGCTTTAAAGCTGGGCTATTATGCTCATGGTATGGGTGGGATTGAATACGATCAGGTTTACCAGGCCTTTGATATTGACCCTGCCACCCATCAGGTGATCTGTGGTTTTACCCTGGGTAAGGTCAATCTGGCGGCCGATGAGGAAATTACCACCAGAAAGCCATTGGCCGATATTTGGCGGCAGGTATAGCCCGCCCGGCAGGGTGCTTCTTCACCCTGCCGGGTTTGTTGTTTGTCGCCGTTACTTGAATAGCTGATTTTTTGCATTATGATTAGCTGCATAGCTGGCACTCGCATTGATCAATAATTAATCAGTTATAACCTTCCTGTCTGTTTTTTAAGCTCTCTTTATAAGTAAATAGCCTTTAACTTAAAGTAGCACTTTAAGTTTGTTCTCTAGGGTGTTGTATTTATTGTTTTTAGTGTTTTATGCTTGTGCGACTTCTTAGTAGATGCCTGCAAGTTCCTGTTTTTTTTACCGAAATTCCCCTCCATTTGTCGCATTTAGCCTTGATCAATATCAGGTGAGTCTCTATAGTTGCCAAAGTGGAAAAAAGTGTGAAAAAGTGCCTTTTTGTGGATATTTTTTCCTCTATTTGAAAAAAACGACTAAAAAGTGGCAAAACATGTATCTCGGTAGTAATGCAATCAGTATGGACGCCAAAGGGCGTCTGGCGATTCCGGCGAAAGTCCGTGATGCGCTGCTGTCTGATTGTGGTGGCCGTATTGTGGTCACTGCCCATACCGAAGAGCGTTGTTTGCTGGTCTATCCAGAGCAGCAATGGCAGCAGCTTCTCCCTCAAATCGAAAGCCTCCCCAATATTAATCGCAAGGCCGCCAAAATGCAGCGGGTGTTATTGGGCTATGCCACCAATTTAGAGGTTGATGAGGCTAATGGGCGGATTCTATTGCCGCCCACACTGCGTGAGTATGCTGGCTTAGAGAAAAAATTAATGTTGGTTGGCCAGGGCAAAAAGCTAGAGCTCTGGAGTGAAGAAGAGTGGGCCAAATATCTTGATGCTGCTGGGGATGAAGATGAAATACCCCCAGAAGTACTGTCGCTGTCTTTATAAGCGATGAGTGCGCATGAAACCGTATTGCTTACCGAGGCCGTTGATGGATTGGTAACGCGGGCTGACGGTATCTATGTCGATGGCACATTTGGGCGCGGTGGTCATAGTGAAGAAATTTTAAAGCGCCTCGATAGTGGTGGTCGTTTATTGGGTGTCGATAAAGACCCGCAGGCCATTGCCACCGGTGAAGCGTTGGCTGGCCGGGACTCGCGGTTCCAGATTGTGCAGGGCAGTTTTGCCGATACCAAGGCGGCGTTAGCGGATTTGGGTATTGAAAAAGTCGATGGCCTGCTGCTGGATTTGGGTGTGTCTTCGCCGCAGTTAGATCAGTCAGAGCGCGGTTTTAGTTTTTTGCGTGACGGCCCGCTGGATATGCGGATGAACCCAGAGGCTGGTCAAAGTGCAGCGCAGTGGTTGGCGGTGGCAGAGGCGAGTGATATTGCCCGCGTACTAAAAGAATTTGGTGAAGAGCGCTATGCCAAGCGTCTGGCCAACGCGGTGGTGACCGAGCGGGCAGAACAGCCTATAACCACCACCTTGCATTTGGCGAAAGTGATTGCCGATGCACATCCCGCTTGGGAGAAAGGTAAAAATCCAGCCACCAAGACTTTTCAGGCGATACGGATTTTTATCAATAACGAATTAGGTGATTTGGAGCAGCTTTTGGCCGATTCACTGGATATGTTAGAGGTGGGTGGCAGGCTGGCTATTATCAGCTTCCACTCATTAGAGGACCGGATGGTAAAGCGTTTTATCAAGCGCCATGTGCGTGGAGATGAATTGCCCGCCAATGTGCCGGTCACCGTGGACCAGCTCAATCGGCGGTTAAAAAATATTGGCAAAGCTGTAAAAGCCAGTGCCGGTGAAGTAGAAAATAATGTGCGTTCAAGAAGCGCCATTATGCGAGTGGCAGAAAAAATTGCTTGAGTGAACAGGCAATTAAAAATAACAGGTTATTTGGGATGGCGTGTGACAGTGCCGTTTAAATCGCAGGACTAATAATAATGATAGCAAGCTGCGATGAATAACGAGAAAAGTAAAGGTGAGGCAGTGGTAAATGCTTCTATAAGTAGTGCTGAGCAAACCAGGTTGTTAGTCGTTGGTCTATTGGTTTTGTTGTTGGTAATCGCTTCGGCCTTGGGGGTTATTTATAGCTCCTATAAAAGTCGTCAGTTATTTAGTGATTTACAGCAGCAAAACAGAGAAGCGGTACGCCTGGAAGAAGAATGGGGGCGGTTGTTGTTGGAGCAGAGTACCTGGGCTTCTCATGCGCGTGTTGAGCGCATGGCGAAATCCGAGTTAAAAATGGTAGTACCTGCGCCAGAGACAATCATAGTGGTAAAGCGATGACTGTGATGGGTAACAATGGCTAAAGTCACACGACAAGCAGTACCTGCGTGGCGTTTTATGCTGGTGATTTTATTACTGGCTGGCCTGGCATCGCTATTAATCTGGCGAGTACTTTCCCTGCAAGTTCTGGATACCGAGCGCGGCCATGAATTTTTGCGTGGTCAGGGTGATGCCCGTACCGTTCGTACCGAACATATTCCTGCCTACCGCGGTGTTATCTCCGATCGCAATGGCGAGCCTTTGGCTGTGAGTACTCCGGTCGCCTCTATCTGGATCAATCCAAAACATATTATTTCAGAATCCGACCGCTGGGCCGAGCTGGCCGCTGTCCTTGGTATGAGCCGTGAGCAACTAAAAGATAAAATCACCCAAAATAGCCGTCGTGGTTTTGTTTACTTGCGTCGTCACCTTCCTCCCCAGTTGGCTGACGAAGTCGTCGGATTGCGGATAAAGGGAGTCAATATTCAGCGCGAGTACAAACGTTATTACCCTGCCGCTGAAGTGGCCTCACATATTGTGGGCTTTACCAATATTGATGATCAGGGTCAGGAGGGCATGGAGCTGGCCTTTGAAAACTGGCTAAAGGGTCAGCCCGGCAGTAAGCGAGTGCTAAAAGATTTACATGGCAATGTGTTTCGCGATATTGGCGAAGGCGAGTCTGCTCACTCTGGCAAAGACTTAATGTTAAGTATTGATATGCGCTTGCAGTATTTGGCCTACCGCGAATTAAAAGCGGCGATGCAACGGGTTGATGCTAAATCCGGTTCAGTAGTTATGTTAGATAGCGATACCGGCGAAGTGCTGGCAATGGTCAATCAGCCTTCTTTTAACCCTAATAATCGTCGTGCCCTGAAGCCTGCCCATATGCGCAACCGTGCTATGACCGATATGTTTGAGCCGGGCTCTACAGTTAAGCCATTAACGGTTGTGGCGGCATTAGAGTCTGGCCGTTACAAACCTGACACCGTTATTGATACCAATCCTGGCTATATCCGCGTGGGTAAGAAAACCCTGATGGACCCGGTGAACTATGGTTCGATCGATGTGACCAGTATTTTGACCAAATCCAGTCAGGTCGGTACAAGCAAAATAGCCCTCGACCTTGATGAGCAATCCGTTTGGGAAGTGTTTAGCCGCTTCGGTTTAGGTGTTAGTACCGGTAGTAGTTTTCCGGGTGAGAGCGCTGGCCTTCTGCCTGGTCGACCCAATTGGCGGCCGATAGAACGGGTCAATTTTGCTTTCGGTTATGGCTTGACTGTTACCCCTTTACAGCTCGCACAGGCTTATTCGGTTTTTGCCAGTGGTGGCGTTTTCCGGCCAGCCACTTTATTACGGCAGGAGCAGGTTGAAGCTGGCGAGCAAATTATCAGCCAGAAAATAGCCGACCAGTTAGTCGATATGTTGAAAACCGTTACCGGCGAAGACGGTACCGCAAAGCTGGCTCGGGTGGCGTCCTATTCGGTTGCTGGAAAAACCGGCACCGTACATAAAGTGAGTGAGAAGGGCGGCTATGCTGATAGCCGTTATATGGCTGTTTTTGCCGGTCTTGCACCTGCTTCAGACCCACGCATTGTTACGGTGGTAATGATCGATGAGCCTAATCTGGAAAAATACCATGGCGGTGAATCGGCTGCCCCCGTGTTTTCCAAAGTTGTTACCGATGCGTTAAGAATTTTAGATGTGACGCCGGATAAATCCCTACCCGTTAACCGTTTGGTGAAAGAGCAGAGCAAGCCAAAATCAGGGAGGCGTAAATCGGCTTAATGATGGCAGCAATGGATACTAACAATACCAGACGGCTAGCTGACTTGATCAACATAAACGATCAAGAGCTGGCTGCTATTGCGGTTTCGGGCATTGAGTTGGATAGCCGCGAAGTTACTGCTGGTGATGTATTTTTGGCCTGTGCAGGCTTTGCCTCTGATGGTCGCGACTATATTGACCAGGCCATTGCTGCTGGTGCGGTCGCTGTGCTAGCCGAGCAGGATGAACGGTGGCCCAATCATTCAATGCGACATGGCATTCCCATTGTGGTGGTTGAAAAACTGTCGCAAAAAATCAGCGCTATTGCCGGTCAGTTTTATAAGCATCCATCCCAACAATTACCCGTGCTGGCAGTCACTGGAACCAATGGCAAAACCAGTTGCACTCAGTTGTTACAGCAGTTGCTTAATGCTCTGGATAAAAGCTGTGGAGTTATTGGTACTTTGGGGGCGGGTGCCGATGGAGAATTAGCAGCGGGTATTAATACGACGCCCAGCGCCGTAGCTATCCAAAAACTGCTGGCCAACTGGTTAGCCGATAATATTTCAACGGCTGCGATGGAGGTTTCCTCGCATGGCCTTGAGCAGGGACGTGTACAAGCGCTGCAATTTGAGTTGGCCTTATTTACCAACCTAAGTCGCGACCACCTTGATTATCACGGTTCCATGCAGGCCTATGCCGAGGCCAAAGCGCGGCTATTCCGGCAGCCAGGCCTTAAGCATGCGGTTATCAATATCGATGATAATTTCTCCAGCTCCTTATTAAGTATTATTAATGATGATGTTGAGGTTACCCGCTTTAGTATTGATGCGGCACAAGATAAGAATAAGCGTATTGATGTCTGGGTAGAAAATATTTCCTATCATCCCGATGGGGTCAGTGCTGAGCTGCATTCCCCTTGGGGAGAATTTGAATTGCATAGCCCGCTACTGGGCAGCTTTAACTTAAGCAATGTGGTAGCGGTGGTTAGCAGTCTTGGTGTCTTGGGTTACCCCGTTGCTACAGTTATTGAAAAACTGCAAGTGCTGGGCACCATTGCTGGCCGGATGGAAAAAGTGACCTCGGCTACAGATATCAATGTCGTTGTCGATTATGCCCATACCCCGGACGCATTAGAAAAAGCGCTGGTGGCCATGCGTCAGCATAGCGAGGGTGATGTGTGGTGTGTCTTTGGTTGCGGCGGTGACCGCGATCAGGGCAAGCGTTCATTGATGGGAGAAACGGTACAGCGCTATGCCGACCATGTGGTGGTGACCAGTGATAATCCTCGGCACGAATCCGCCAGCGATATCATTAATCAGATTCTGGGTGGCGTAAATTGCCCCTCCTTGGTTGAAGAAGATCGCGCCAAGGCGATTGATTTTACTATCGCCAATGCCAAAGCTGGCGACTGTGTATTACTGGCCGGTAAAGGGCATGAGGAATATCAGCAGGTCGGTGATTTACGGGTGCCTTTTAGTGATATTAAACAGGCGCGTTTAGCGCTGGCAAAGCGTGCGGGGGTGAGTCAATGATGTCGACATTATCCCTGTCAGCGATTGCAGAAAAAACCGGCGGCCAGCTTAGTCAGGATATGCAATTTTCCCGAGTCTGTACCGATACCCGCAGTATTCAACCGGGTGATTTATTTGTCGCCCTCAGTGGTGAAAACTTCAACGGTAATCTGTTTGTTAATGAGGCGGCCAATAGCGGCGCTGTAGCAGCGATTGTGAACGAGGCCGTAGATGCTTCTATACCCTGCTTGCAAGTAAGCGATGCCCGCTTAGCGCTGGGTTTAATTGCCAAAGCGAATCGTCAACAGTTCACCGGTCCATTGGTTGGTTTAACCGGCAGTGCTGGCAAAACCTCTACCAAAGAAATGGTCGCCAGCATCTTGTCCGAGATGGGGGAGGTGCTAGCCACCCGCGGTAATTTTAACAATGAAGTTGGTGTGCCTAAAACCTTGCTGGAGCTTGAGAGCAAGCATGACTATGCCGTCGTCGAAATGGGGGCTAGTAATAATGGCGACATTGCTTACCTGATGCAGTTTGCCGAACCCACCATTTCAGTCTTAACCAACGCTATGGCGGTGCATATTGAGGGTTTTGGCAGTCTTGAAAATATCGGCAAAACCAAAGGTGAAATTTTCGAAGGCTTATCAGCCAGTGGCACGGCGATTATTAATCTTGATGACCAATTTTATTCGCAGTGGCGAGAGCAGGCTGGAGCGGCCTCTATTGTCACCTTTAGCAAGCACAATACGGCCGCGGACTTTTATGCCAGCGATATCGCCTTGCAAACCGGTGGTGATATGTCATTTATTTTGCATACGCCTACAGGTACCCAGGCTGTCAATCTGGCGATACTCGGTGAACATAATGTGATGAATGCCGTGGCGGCATCCGCAGCCGCTGCAGCGGCGGGTGCCGGTTTGGACACTATCAAAAATGGTTTGGAAAAAGTTAAGCCGGTTAATGGCCGATTAAAATCTTTTGCGCATCAGGGTCAAACCATTATTGACGATACCTATAACGCCAGTCCCGGTTCTATGAAAGCCGCCATTGATGTGCTGATGGGTTTTTCCGGCGAGCATTGCCTGATTATGGGCACTATGGGCGAGCTGGGTGATATGGCTATCAGTGCCCATAAAGAAGTCGCGGAATACGCCGCCGAAAAAGGTGTTGAGCAAGTGTTGGCGGTTGGTGAATACGCAGAGCTTGTGGTGCAGAGCTTTGGTAAACAGGCTGTGGCTTATAGCGATATGAGTGAGTTGTTGCTCGATATACACCGTATTCAATCCTCAGTGATATTAATTAAAGGTTCGCGCAGTGCGCGGATGGAGCGGGCGGTGGAAGCACTGCTGGCCAGCAATGGGAGACAACAGTAATGCTACTGTTATTGGCAGATTTTCTGTCCCAGTATATTAGTGCTTTTCAGGTATTTCAGTACCTGACTTTCCGCGGCATTCTTGGGGTGATGACGGCATTGGGTATCTGCCTGGTGTTTGGTCCTTATATGATTCAGCGCTTGAACTATCACCAAATTGGTCAGGCAATCCGTGATGATGGCCCTGAGTCTCACTTAAGTAAATCTGGTACACCTACCATGGGTGGTGCCTTGATTTTGGTGTCGATTGTACTCAGTACATTGCTTTGGGGTGACTTAAGCAATGCTTATGTCTGGACTGTATTGATTGTCACCATCATTTTTGGTGCGGTAGGTTGGGTTGATGACTATCGCAAAGTCATAGAAAAAAATTCACGGGGTTTACCGGCACGCTGGAAATATTTCTGGCAGTCAGTGGGTGGTCTGGGCGCCGCTATCTTCCTCTATACGCAGGCAACTAATCCGGCAGAAACACAGTTGTTTCTACCTTTCCTAAAAGATTTCGCTTTAGATTTGGGCGTGTTCTATATCGTGCTGACCTATTTTGTCATTGTCGGTGCCAGCAATGCAGTCAACCTGACCGATGGCCTGGATGGGCTGGCGATTATGCCGACGGTCATGGTCGGTTCGGCACTGGGAATTATTGCCTACCTGGTGGGTAACGTAGCCTTTTCAAGCTACTTATTTATCCCTTATATCGCCGGTACCGGTGAATTGGTGGTGTTCTGCGGTGCCATGGCAGGGGCAGGCTTGGGCTTTCTTTGGTTTAACACCTATCCAGCACAAATATTTATGGGCGATGTTGGTGCCCTGGCTTTAGGTGCTGCGTTGGGCACTGTTGCGGTTATTACTCGCCATGAAATTGTCTTTTTTATTATGGGCGGGATTTTTGTACTGGAAACCGTATCGGTTATTTTGCAGGTGGCTTCCTTCAAGTTAACCGGCAGAAGAATTTTTAGAATGGCACCGATTCATCATCACTTTGAATTAAAAGGTTGGCCAGAGCCAAGAGTGATTGTGCGGTTTTGGATCATTACAGTGATGTTGGTGCTGTTTGGTTTGGCCACATTAAAACTACGTTAAAGGCAATAGAGTGCAATTAATAGCAACAGATAATAAGCAGGTGGTTATAGGGCTCGGTATTACCGGGCTTTCCTGTGTGCGTTATCTAGCGGCTAATAATAAGCCTTTTTCTGTGGTGGATAGCCGTGAAAATCCGCCGGGCCTGGATGCGTTTAAAGCCGAATTTCCAGATATTAGCCTAACACTAGGTGAGATTTCTGAAACAGCCCTGGCTGGCGCCGATGAATTAGTCGTTAGCCCCGGTGTTGCTATTGACGAGCCGGAGATTGTTAAGGCGGTAGCAAAGGGTGCCCATATTTGTGGCGATATCGATTTATTTTGTAAGGCTGTCGATGCGCCGGTGATTGCCATTACCGGTTCCAATGGTAAATCCACCGTGACCACTCTGGTGGGTGAAATGATTGAGCGCTCCGGTAGAAAGGTTGCCGTCGGTGGCAATATTGGTACGCCAGCGTTGGATTTATTAGCGGCAGAGACACCGGATATCTATGTGTTGGAACTGTCGAGTTTTCAATTGGAACGCTCAGAAAATTTATCCGTTGAAGTGGCGACCGTACTGAACGTCAGTGCCGATCATATGGACCGCTATAACAATATATTGGCTTACCATCAGGCCAAGCATCGTATCTTTCACGGCTGTAAAAAAGTGGTAATTAATCGCGCTGATGCTTTATCCCGGCCGCTGCTGGCGGAGGGTGTCGAAGTCTTTACCTTTGGTTTGAGCGATTCGGATTTTAACGGCTTTGGTGTGTTAAATGATGGCGAGGTTGAGAGTCTGGCTTATCAGTTTAAACCGCTAATGCCGGTAAGCGAGTTGGCCATGGTCGGGCGTCACAATATCGAAAATGCTCTCGCGGCCATGGCATTGGCTGCGGCGGTGGGTGTTGAGATAGCGCCCATGTTAGACGTATTACGTCAATTTCCGGGGTTGGAACATCGCTGCCAATATGCCGGAGAGCATCAGGGTGTGCGTTTCTATAATGATTCAAAAGGCACCAATGTAGGCGCGGCGATCGCATCGATTAATGGGCTAAAAGACAACGCTAACGATATTGTATTGATTGCCGGTGGCGATGCCAAAGGTGCAGATTTTTCACCGCTTTTACCGGTGTTAAAGCAGTCAGTAAAAAATCTGGTACTGATCGGTAATGCTGCACAGGCGCTGAGTGATTTATGCAGTGAGTCGCTAAATGTGCATAGGGCAGACTCTATGGAGCAGGCGGTTAATCAAGCCGTGGCATTGGCCAATCAGGGTGATGTGGTCTTGCTGTCACCAGCCTGCGCCAGTTTTGACATGTTTGATAATTATCAGCATCGCGGTGAGGTATTTGTCGCCGCGGTACAGCAATTCATCGGGGATGATAGCTAATGGGTGCGGTAGCAATTAATACCAAGCTTAATGGCTCTTTTTTGCAAAGGGCTATCAAGCCCTTGACCGCGATTAAAGGATCCGCGGAAAAAACGATGAGCGTTGATATGACGCTGGTGTTGTTCTCTATCGCATTAATTGTGATTGGCTTTGTTGCCATGAGTTCTGCCTCCATCGAGTTTGCCGCCGAGCGTTATAACAATCCCTTTTATCATAGCTACCGTTATTTGTTTCATTTAAGTGTCGCCATTGTCGGTGGTTTGGTTGTCTATCGTATTCCAATGAGTTTTTGGCAGCATACGGGCTGGTTCTGGCTATTGGCTGCATTTGTATTGCTGATCGTAGTGTTGATTCCTGGTATTGGCTCGGAAGTCAATGGTAGTCGCCGCTGGGTACGGTTGGGGCCATTGAATTTACAGTGTTCAGAAATCGCCAAGGTCTGTGTGATTTTATATTTGGCGGGTTATTTAGTGCGCCGCCAGGATGAAGTCAGGGAAGAGTGGAAAGGGTTTATTAAGCCCATGGGTGTCTTATTTTTTGTCACCATATTACTGATGGCAGAACCCGACTTTGGTGCCACTGTTGTGACTCTGGGTACGGCTTTTGGCATGATATTTTTAGCCGGTGTTCGTCTGTGGCAATTTAGTCTGGTGATTTTAGCTGTGTTGGCTGCCGGGGTTGTAGCGGTGGTGAGTGAGCCCTATCGAATGAAGCGCTTGACCGCTTATACCGATCCATGGGCTGATCAGTTTAATACCGGTTATCAGTTAACTCAGTCTCTGATTGCCTTTGGGCGAGGAGAGTGGTGGGGTGTTGGGTTGGGTAACAGTATTCAAAAGCTGTTTTATTTGCCGGAGTCCCATACCGATTTCGTGTTTGCTATTTATGCAGAAGAGTTTGGTTTTGTCGGCGCTGTGATTTTGATTGCCCTGTTCTGCGGTTTGATTGCCAGAATTTTACAAATCGGCCGCAAAGCTGAAAAACAACAACAAGTCTTCAGTGCCTATGTTGCCTACGGTATTGCCTTAATGATCAGTGGTCAGGTATTTATCAATATCGGGGTGAATACTGGCTTGTTACCCACAAAAGGGTTGACCCTGCCATTTTTAAGTTATGGCGGCAGTAGTTTGATGGTGTGTTGTGGGCTGCTAGCTATGGTGATGCGCATCCATAGTGAGACAGCGACAGCTCTGGCTGGTGGTGCGAAAAAACTTAGAACCAAAAAGCGGCAAATTAAAAAACCAGCCAAGGGAGGGGAGAACAATGACTGAGTCATTACCCCGCTCTGTTTTGATTATGGCTGGCGGCACTGGCGGACATGTTTTCCCTGCCTTGGCCGCAGCGCAATGTCTGCGTGACAAAGGGATTAATGTGGAATGGCTGGGAACAGAGCGCGGTATCGAAGCGCGCTTAGTGCCCGAAGCCAATATCCCTATTCACTTTATTCAGGTTTCCGGGCTGCGCGGTAAGAATATTGTCAGCATGATGAAGTCGCTATTGCAGTTAGTCGGCGCTGTTATTGCCTCCATTCAAGTGCTGATTAAGCTTAAGCCTATTTGCATATTAGGTATGGGCGGTTTTGCATCGGGCCCCGGTGGCTTGGCGGCTTGGTTAACCGGTCGTCCGTTGGTGATCCATGAGCAAAATGCCGTAGCTGGCACCACGAATAAAGCGCTGGCACACATCGCCAACAAAGTCTTGCTGGGTTATCCGATTAATTTGGGTGGCGCAAAAGCACAACATATTGGTAACCCGGTTAGGGGGGAGATCGCCCGGCTACCGGCTCCAGAACATCGTGGAGTCGGTAACTCGGGTGCGCTGCGCTTACTGGTGTTAGGTGGCAGTCTTGGGGCCAAGCCTATTAATGATTTGTTGTTAGATACTTTGCTGGGTATGACCACAGAGCAGCGCCCACAGGTTTGGCATCAAACGGGCCGTGCCCATTGCGACGATGTGGTGGCGTCTTATCAGCAGCATGATATTGATGTCAACGCCGAAGCTTTTATCACTGATATGGCGGCGGCCTATCAGTGGGCAGATGTGGTGCTTTGCCGTGCTGGAGCACTAACGGTAGCGGAACTGGCAGCGGCAGGTGTCGCTTCTATATTGGTGCCACTACCCCATGCGATTGATGATCACCAGACGGAAAATGCCCGTTGGCTGGCAGATAATAATGCAGGAATTTTAATGAAGCAGTCCACCTTAGACGCTGAACAGCTGGCGGGTTTATTACAATCACTTGATGGCGATAGCGAAAGATTGTTAGCCATGTCTATTGCTGCCAGAAAACTGGCTAAAGTGGATGCGGCGGAACAGGTGGCCAATATCTGTTTGGAGGTGGCCAATGGTTGATAGTGCAACCGAAACAGGCTTTGTTATCCCTGAAATGCGCCGTATCAAGAAAATACATTTTGTCGGCATAGGCGGCGCCGGTATGTGCGGCATTGCGGAAGTGTTGCTCAATACCGGCTATGAAATTTCCGGCTCAGATATTCAGGTTTCAAAAAATACTCAGCGTTTAGAGTCTATGGGTGCCACCATTTTTATTGGCCATGCTGAGCACAATATTACCGGTGTTGATGTGGTGGTCACCTCTACGGCGGTGAGCGGTGATAACCCGGAAGTGACTGGCGCAATGGCGTTCCGTATTCCGATTGTGCCTCGGGCTGAAATGTTGGCTGAGCTAATGCGTTATCGTCATGGTATTGCCGTGGCTGGTACCCATGGTAAAACCACCACCACCAGTTTGATCGCTTCTGTTTTTGCCGAGGCAAAGTTGGACCCCACTTTTGTGATTGGCGGTTTGTTAAATAGCGCTGGCACCAATGCCCGTTTGGGCGAAAGTCGAATTTTAGTTGCAGAGGCGGATGAGAGCGATGCCTCGTTCCTGCACCTGCAACCGATGGTGTCCGTGGTGACTAATATTGAAGCGGACCATATGGCCACATATGGCGGCGACTTTAACCAGTTGAAAAAAACCTTCATCGAATTTCTACACAACCTGCCGTTTTACGGTATGGCGATTATGTGTATCGATGATGATGTGGTCAGGGGCTTGTTGCCTTTGGTTGGCCGTTCAATCCTTACCTACGGCTTTAGCGCAGATGCTGATTTTTCCATTAGTAATATAGAAAAGCAGAGTCTATCGACTTCCTTTACGGTTACTCGTCCCGGCAGCTTAAGTCCGATTGATGTGACGATTAATATGCCGGGTGACCACAATGTCTTAAATGCGACGGCAGCTATTGCTGTCGCTACCGATGAAGGCGTTGATGATGCAGCAATCCAGAAAGGTTTGCAGAAATTTCAGGGTGTGGGTCGTCGTTTTCAGGTTTACGGGGAATATGATATCGACGGTGGAACGGCCCTGTTAGTCGATGACTACGGTCATCATCCAACAGAAGTCGAGGCTACTATCGCAGCTGCTCGTCAGGCCTGGCCCGACCGTCGTTTGTTAATGGTTTATCAGCCTCATCGTTATACCCGTACCAAAGATTTGTATGAAGACTTTGTTCGCGTGTTATCCACCGTCGATAGTTTATTACTGTTGGAAGTGTACTCCGCGGGTGAGGATGTTATTACCGGTGCTGATGGCCGTAGCCTGAGTGGCAGTATCCGTAGCCGCGGCCAGGTAGATCCGGTTTTTGTTGAAGACCGTGCCAGTGTGGCAGAGGTACTGAAAAATATTATGCAGCCAGGGGATGTGGTTTTAACCCAGGGTGCGGGCAATGTAGGTGCTATAGCGGCGGAGTTAGCCGCTGGAAAATTAGGTAGCTTTAAATGAGTCAGGACATCGACCTTCATAATCAATTGCAAACGCCAGTGGCTGTCTTATTTGGCGGACACTCTGCGGAGCGGGAAGTTTCGCTGCAAAGCGGTGCCGCTATTTTAGCTGCGTTTCAAGCACAAAATATTCCGGTCGAGGCTATTGATACACAGGATGACGACTGGTTGGAAAGAGTGACTCATCATCATCGGCATGCCTTTATCGCATTGCATGGTGGGGATGGTGAAGATGGCACGGTACAGGGTGCGCTGGAAAATATTGATGTCAGCTATACCGGCAGTGGTGTTGCCGCTTCAGCTCTGGCAATGGATAAAGTGCGTTGCAAATATCTTTGGCAGGGAATGGATTTACCGACACCGTTGTTTGCCGAATTAAATGACGAAAGTGATGTGGCTGAGATAATTCAGCAGTTCGGCAAAGTGATAGTAAAACCCTCTTGTGAGGGTTCAAGTATCGGTATGACTATCGCGACCACCGCTGAGGAATTATCAGCAGCCTATCT